>JBGCEE010000024.1:0-49684 GCA_045106015.1 Akkermansiaceae bacterium
ATCAGTGACTCTCAATGGCGAAAAAGTGATCCACGAGGCACAACTACCGGGAATTCCTGAAGAAGGCCCTATTGGATTGCAGCATCACGGTAGTGCGATCGACTTCGCCAATATCTGGATCAAAGAACTTTAAACTCAAAACATTTTAGAAAATGAGCACTACCACACCATCTACCGCCATTCGTCTTTCGACGATGATGTTTCTCCAGTTCTTCGTTTGGGGTTCATGGTTCGCAACACTCGGTCTTTGTCTCGGAAGTAACGGGTTGGGGGATTTTTCGGGTGGAGCTTACGGGTCGGCACCCTTGGGGGCGATGATTGCTCCGCTGTTTCTTGGGTTGGTTGCCGACCGTTTTTTCCCGTCGCAAAAAGTTCTGGGTGTTTTGTTCCTTTTAGGTGGTGTGCTTCTACTTGCGATCCCGGGCGTTGCGGCGTCTGGGAACGGGAAACTCATGGTCTGGCTAATGATCGGAAACATGCTTTGTTACATGCCGACTCTTGGTCTTGCGAATACGATTGCATTTTCAAACGTTGATCGTCTGACGTTCCCCAAAATTCGTGTTTGGGGCACGATCGGTTGGATCATCGCGGGCTTGGTGGTCGGTATCCTCGGCTGGTCTTCGCGATTTGAAATGTTCTATCTGGCAGGTGCAGCCTCACTTGTGCTCGGAGTCTTTTCTTTCTTCCTTCCAGATACTCCAGCTCCTGCGAAGGGTCAGCCCGTCAATATGCGGGCTTTGTTGATGGTGGACGCATTCTCACTGTTTAAGCGCCCAGCGTTCTTCGTGTTCATGGCCTGCTCGATGCTCATCTGCATTCCTCTCGCCTACTACTACGGTGTAACGGGGAACTACCTCCAGAACACTGGATTCCTCCAACCCGCTTCGACAATGACTATCGGCCAGATGTCAGAAATTTTCTTCATGCTTTTGATTCCTTTCTTTTTCCGGAAACTGGGGGTTAAGTGGATGATTCTGGTTGGGATGTTGGCGTGGGTGGCTCGCTATTTACTCTTCGCATTCGGTGCGCCGGATCAGGTTGTTTGGATGATTTTCCTCGGTGTAGCCCTGCATGGTATTTGCTATGATTTCTTCTTCGTCACTGGCTTCATGTATACCGACAAGGTCGCCCCGAAATCGATCCGTAACCAAGCGCAGAGTATGCTGGTCTTTTTTACACAAGGTGTGGGAATGTATATCGGTTACGCGATCGTGTTCGGAATTTTCTATCAGGTTCCCACTTCCCTTTTCGGAATCACTGTCGATTTCTCAGGCTGGGGTGATGGAGTGCCACAGTTCGTGCCTCTTGAGGCAGCGATCAAAGAGGCCAGAGGATCTGAATCGGTCAGTTTCCTCGCTCAATTCGGTCAGATGTTCTCCGTATCTCTTCCCGGAGGATTGGATGGTAGCTTGCTGAAAGAGACGATGGGGCAGTGGAAAGAGTATTGGATTCTACCAGCGATTATGGCTGGTGGTATCGCGGTCCTCTTTTTCTTAGCGTTTTGGGATAAGATCCGCGTGACTGATGACGATGTGGAAGACGTCGTTGCCAAGACTCCTGAGGAGCTACCGTAAATCTTGCTTAAGAAACGGTTAGATTCCTAAGCGCTTTTTGACGACGGTGAATTTTTCCATCGCAAAGCTCAGGTCTTCTTCGGTGTGCGCCGCAGAGATCTGGGTGCGGATACGAGCTTTGCCTTTCGGGACGACCGGGAAACTGAATCCGATCACGTAAACACCCTCTTTGAGCATTTCGTCTGCAAATGTTGCAGCGAGTGCCGCATCGCCGAGCATGACAGGAACGATAGGGTGGGTTCCTTGAATGATATCGAATCCAAGATGACTCATTCCTTCACGGAAGAACTTTGTGTTTGATTCGAGACGGTCTCGGTATTCAGTGGACCTTGTGAGAATTTCCAAGGCCTTGATCGAACCAGCTGCGATAGCAGGAGCGAGGGTGTTTGAAAATAGGTAAGGGCGTGATTTTTGACGTAGTGTTTCGATGATTTCCTTTGGGCCACTGGTATAGCCTCCGCTTGCTCCACCAAGAGCTTTGCCAAGAGTGCCGGTGATGATATCGACTCTGCCCATCACACCACAGTGTTCATGGGTGCCAAACCCGTGTTCACCCAAGAATCCGCAAGAGTGACAATCGTCGATCATCACGAGTGAATCGTATTTTTCTGCTAAATCGCAAATCGACGCAAGATCGGCGATGGTTCCATCCATGGAGAAGACGCCGTCGGTGGCGATCATACGGAAGCGTGCGTCGGAGGCATCTTGCAGCTTTGTCTCGAGATCGGCGATGTCGTTGTTCTGGTAACGGTGGCGACCGGCTTTGCACAAGCGTATGCCATCGATAATGCTCGCGTGATTCAGAGAATCGGAAATGACTGCATCTTCAGGTCCTAGTAAAGTTTCAAATAAGCCTCCGTTCGCATCAAAGCAGGATGAGTAAAGAATCGTGTCTTCAGTCCCGAGGAATTCACTAATTTTGGCCTCGAGTTGTTTGTGGAGTTCTTGAGTTCCACAGATGAAACGAACGGATGCTAAGCCATAGCCCCATTCTTCCAGTCCCTTCTTGGCGGCTTCGGCGACTTCAGGATGTTGGGCAAGACCGAGGTAGTTGTTCGCGCAAAGATTGAGGACTGATTCGCCGCCGGATACTCTAACGTGACGATCTAAGGGGGTCGTGATCACGCGCTCCGATTTGTGCAATCCGCTGTCGCGAATTTCAGTGAGTTGATCTGCTAGGTGTTGTTTGAAATTATTGTACATATCAGCTTCTCCAATCGAGGATCACTTTCCCAGAGTCTCCGGAATTCATGACCTCAAATCCTTTTTCAAAATCGGTATATGGGTAGCGATGGGTGATGACGGGCTTGAGATCAAGGCCGCTCTCCAACATCGACTTCATCATATACCATGTCTCATACATTTCACGTCCGTAGATTCCTTTGATCGTGAGCATGTTGAAAATGACCGTGTTCCAATCGATGGTGATCGGCTTTGCTGGTATGCCGAGCATCGCGATTTTACCACCGTGAGCCATGTTTGTGAGCATTTCGTCAAACGCATTGGCATTGCCTGACATTTCCAGACCGACATCAAAACCTTCAGTCATTTTAAGTTCTTTCTGAACGTCAGGAAGCGATTGTTCGGAAGTATTGATGGCGCGTGTGACTCCCATTTTACGAGCCAGATCCAAACGGTATGGATTGATATCGGTGATGACGACATGGCGCGCGCCCGCATGCCGAGCGACAGCGGCTGCCATAATTCCAATAGGACCCGCTCCCGTAATTAGAACGTCTTCGCCAAGAACAGGAAAGGTGAGTGCCGTGTGGACGGCGTTTCCGTAGGGGTCAAAAATCGATGCAACTTCAGAATCGATACGTGCATCATGAACCCAGACATTGGTCATGGGCAGGGCCACGTATTCGGCAAACGCACCGGGACGGTTGACGCCAATTCCTTTCGTGTTTTTACAGAGATGGCGGCGCCCGGCTAGGCAATTCCGGCAGCGGCCGCAGACGACATGTCCTTCACCACTGACGATTTGTCCTGGATGAAAATCGACGACATTGGAACCAACGCTGACAATTTCTCCAACGAATTCATGCCCGACGACCATGGGGACAGGAATCGTTTTTTGAGCCCATTCGTCCCAGTTGTAAATGTGTAAGTCTGTTCCGCAAATGCCCGTTCGATGCACCTTGATCAGGACGTCGTTGATTCCGGGTTCAGGTTTTGGAACGTCCTCAAGCCAGAGCCCCTGCGAGGATTGTTTTTTTACTAGCGCTTTCAAAAGGTAATTGTAATGAGCTTAGGTTTGCTGCCACGCGGGTTTGTTGTCATAGACCCAAGCATAGTAGTCCGCGCGGGTGAGTTGGCTTGCCGCTTCTGCATCGATGCAGACTTTGGTCGTTTGATGGAGTTGGAGGGCGGATGCGGGATTGAGTGCAGTGATCGGGCCTTCGACAGCTTCAGCGATGGCTTGGGCTTTGTTTCCGCCAAAGGCCAGTAGGATGTTTTGGCGGGCTTCGAGAATGGTCCCGATTCCCATGGTGATGCAATGGTGGGGGACTTGCGCTAGACTATCGAAAAAGCGGGCATTGTCTTCACGCGTTTGAGGAGTGAGCGTCTTGATACGTGTGCGCGAAGCGAGGGATGAGGTCGGCTCGTTGAAGCCAATATGGCCGTCTGTCCCAATCCCCAGAACTTGGATATCGATACCACCGGCTTCTCGGATACGTTTCTCGTAGTCCTCGCAATAGGCGGGAATGTCCGAGGTGTTTCCATCAGGAATGTGGACGTTCTCTTTGTTGATGTTGATGTGCTGGAAAAGATTCTCCCACATGAAGGTGTGGTAGGTTTGGGAATGATCGCGTGGTAGGCCGATGTATTCATCGAGATTGAACGTGGTGACCTGACTCCAATCGAGATTCATTTGGATGAGCTTCTCATAGAGAGGTAGGGGAGTGCTACCTGTAGCAAGACCGATGACCGAGTCTGGCTTGTCCGTGAGTTGTTTGGCAATGATGCGCGCCGCTACGTCAGCAGCTTCAGCTTTTGTTTTTTGAATGATTATTTCCATCAGGCTGTGCCTAGTTTTTGAGTGAGTTTTTCCCGGACATCCGCATTGAAGCGTTCAATGGCGTCGCAAACAAAACCGACGATGTCTGTCGTGTTGTTGGCGACGAGTGGTGTGAGATCCATGCCAAAAATGACTTGAGTAGCCTCATCCGTTGTATGGGAACTGAAGAATGTAGAGTTGGCGGAGCGGCGACCAAGGGTTGCGAGATCGTAGCGTTTGCCACCGGCGATTTGAGAGTCAAAAACCCCATTGAGAGCGGCTGCCAGATTATCACGACCGCTCACATCCATGATGACTTTTTCGTCATCTGCTAACCAGTCGAGGTCCCGCCAGACCTCACACCCGATGACTTTCTGAGGGCGTTGTTCTGGGGGTAGTTCACGCATGGCTCGCAGCGCCGCGATAGTGACGCCGATATGAGTATCGTGCTTGTCCGCAGGATTGTGAGTATAAACGATTTCAGGTTGAGTAGCTCTGAAGATTTCCAAAAGATCTTCGTCAAGTTGATGGTCCGTCGGGCTTTTTACAACACGGCTCGGGTGGTCGAGTTGGATCATGGAACCAAATTTACCAATGGTCGCTGCGGTGTTCTGTTCTTCGCGGCGCACTGCCATCATTTCCTCATCGGAAAATGTTTCGTAAGGGCCAATACGAGAACTTCCCGCTCCGTTCGTGCAGGTGACTCCAGCAAACCATTGATCAGGTTTCTGAAAACATTCGAGGATTCCATGAAAGGCCATGAACTCAAGATCATCTTGATGAGCACCGATGCCGAGGTGAGTCGTGCGTTTGAAGGCTTCAGTCTCGGGAATTCCATCCGGGACGAAGCGGGTTGCAGTTTGGCAAAGCAATTTCATGAATCCTAAGTGCGGGGGATTTCTGGCAAGCTGGCAGCAGCGACGGCTTGACCGACTCGGCGTGTCTTTTCATCCGGAACGTGCATTTCGATGCGGTTGGCGTATTCGGGGAATTCTTGGTCGAGAACTTCTTTTGCCTTTGCCAGAACGATATCACCGCCTTTGCCGGTCGTCACCCGACCCAAGATCAACATGTGATCGAAGTCGTAGAAATCGAGGTAATGAGGAATGGTGTATCCGAGGTAAACGCCGATCGTTTCGTAGATGGCTGCGGCTCGTGGGTCCCCGGATTGCATGAGTTCTTGCACTTCGACGAGCCGCTCAGGTAACCCCATGTTGGCGGGGAGATCAATCTGCGCGGCGGGCAGCAGTTTGTTGACGGCTTGTTGTGAAAAATACATCGCCCCAACTCCAGTGTCACCGGACCACTCATCAGGTGGTGCTTGCTGGTTGTAGTCGACCGGTGCAAAGGCGAGTTCATTTAGCCAACCGAGGATACGACCACTTTTATCCATGAATCCAGTCGCTTCACTCGAACCCATGGCGATGCCTAGCATGCCTTTTTTCTTAAGAGAAAGCGCACCAGCGAGAGCTGTTACATCACCATCATTCATGGCGACCAGCGGCACATTCCATTCTTTGGCGACACGATCAAAGACTGCTGCTGCCTTGGCGTATTCATCTTCTGGGATGGATCTGAGTAAAGATGCGACGCGGATCTCGTTGTTCACGATGATGCCGGCTGAGCTTCCACCAATCGCATCGACACGCGGCATACAGGCTGCCGCACGATGTAGAGCGGCGGAAATGTGATGATAGTGATACTCTGGATTTGTTTGGTTTTTGGGATCCCAAGGCGTTTCATTTGTGAAAACCGCCTCGCCATCCACCACGGCTGAGACTTTGTAGTCACTTGCTCCAAGGTCGAAACCAATGCGACAGCCATCGAGATGACCACCAGCGGCGACTTCCATTTCCGTCGCTTCGGGGACTTCATGGGCCGCCATGAGTGAAACTTCGAAGTCACGCCCATAGGCGAGAGCCATCATTTCAAAGTCAAATTTCCGAGAGCCCGATTTGGAGTAAGATTCTTGGATCTGGAGCCCAATTTTTTCGGGACCGCCGAAATGAAGTTTCCAGCCGCCTCGTGACCAGATCAGAAACTTTACGATGCGCTCGACGTAATAGATCGTGTCGCCATCCGCTGCAGGATCAACCGAGGTTTCGTAGCGGGAAATGAGTCCGTTTTCTCTTTCCAGTCCGATCACTAAGGCGACTTTTGTGTCAGACGAATTGACCTGTTGCTGATAAGCACGGTTGAACAGCACAGCCGGTTGGAAGTCAGGGTCAAGCGGCGCGGAAATTCTAGGAGTGATTTGAGAATTCGGCATGGTGTGTAAATCGGTGTCAGATGAGCATACATCGCCAGTCTTTCCAATCACTTTGGGTAACAAGGCTGAAAATTTATTTCTTAGAATCGCATCTCAAAATACAGCTCAGGAGAGTCTCGCTCCTATTTTTTTAAATAAAGTATCAACCTTAACCGAAATTTAAAAAACCTTTACAGTTTTGTTTGCTGATGTTTTTCTGATTATGTCCCTTATGAAAACCAGCCCTTACATAAAACTGATGGCATTAGGCTTAACTGGCCTTTTGAGTGCATGTTCAACATCGTCACCCGAAACCCGGCGTATTGAGGTCTCCGTGACTTCTTCCAACGCTCCGGATTCGCTTGCCGACTCGATCTTTAAAGAGGTCAATTCTTACCGAGCGGCAAGAGGCAAGAATGCCTTTGAGAGGCATGATGGTCTCGACAGGCTTGCTCAAAAACACTGCGACTACCTAGCAGCGAGGATCGGAGGCAGTAGTTTGGAGAAAAGCAGCTTGAATCATCATGGATTCGAGGGTCGTGCTTTACTTGCAAAGCACAAATTTAGAATTTTCACTCTTGGTGAGAACGTTGTTTCATCAACAAACCATTCGCCTAAACATCTTGTGAAATTGTGGTCGGAATCTGATACTCATGAACATAATATGAGCAGTGATTGGGCTTTAACAGGGGTGGGCACGGCCAAGACTGAAAGTGGTTTGGTAATTTCGACACAAGTATTTGGAACCGTGGAAGATACTGTACACCCAATGGTGAAGAAAAAGTTTGAGAACCGTTGGTGATCGATGCCGGATTTTTCCTTCGAAGACAACTTGCTAGCTCGTGGTTACTCACGACTAGCGGGTGTCGACGAAGCAGGTAGAGGCCCACTTGCGGGTCCTGTCTCAGCGGCCGCGGTTATTTTACCGCGACCATTTTCGTGTCCGCTTCTTGATGACTCAAAAAAGCTTACCAAAAAGAGACGCGAAGAGGTCTATGAGGCTCTAGTTGCTGATCCATCGATCGTGTGGGCTGTCGAGATGCTTGATGCGGAGGTGATTGACGAAATCAATATTCTTCGTGCGACTCATCGAGCGATGGGTCTGGCGCTGATGGCCTTATCGAAATCGCCCGATATCGCGTTGATTGACGGCTTGCCAGTGAAAGGATTGCAGATGCCTCACGAGGCCCTTGTTAAGGGTGATGGACTGTCTTTGTCCATTGCGGCAGCAAGTGTGATTGCGAAGGTGACAAGAGATCGATTTATGCAGAAAATCGATGAGGAGTTTCCACAGTATGGTTTTTCTAGAAACCAAGGCTATGGAACTCGTGAACATCTCGAAGCACTCAGAAAATATGGGCCTTGTCGCTATCATCGTCGGTCGTTTCAGCCGGTATCTCAACTCTCCCTACCACTCGACTAGTGGTGCGGGTGATCCGCGGAAACGCACGGGAGACTACGGCGAGAAGGTTGCCGTCGACTGGCTCCGAGCTGCAAATCACAAGATTCTTGCCCGTAATTTTAAAGGCAGGAAGGGTGGGGAGGTAGACATCGTTGCGCGGAAGGGAGAGCAGTTGCTCTTTATCGAGGTTAAGACACGAAAGAAAAATGCGAGAGTAAGAGGCCTTGCGGCAGTGAATCGGAAGAAGAAGGAACTCATTCAGCGCGG
Organism: Akkermansiaceae bacterium; assembly: GCA_045106015.1. Lineage (GTDB taxonomy): Bacteria > Verrucomicrobiota > Verrucomicrobiia > Verrucomicrobiales > Akkermansiaceae > Luteolibacter. Next base: position 8,493 of record JBGCEE010000024.1, read on the forward strand.
TGCGAATGAGTGGTTGAAGCGATTGGGGACGCGTGAGGTTCGGTGGCGGTTTGATGTGATGGAAGTTCAAGTTGCAGAGGGCGAGAAACCTCAAGTTCAGCAAATTGAAAACGTGTTTCAAATTTCGAGTGCTCCTCGAAAAAGGTGATTGTCAAACCCGAGACGGCATGGTTGTTTTTCCGCCCGCTCTTTGCAGCGGAAGGATGCGCGCGTGGCGGAATTGGTAGACGCGCATGATTCAGGTTCATGTGGGGGCAACCCCGTGGAGGTTCGATTCCTCTCGCGCGCACCATCTTTATAAAGATCGATGATCTAGAAAGAACTTGGGGCCTCTTCTTTCGGTATCCCATCTCGTCAGAAACGTCGCCGATTGAGTTGCCGTTTTCTTGCCCCAGCCGTGTTATTCGGACGGTATACCAAAAAGGAAGACGACGAGACAGATGAGTGCTAAACCGAAAAACCGACCCTTCAGTAGGATAGTTCGCTTTTGAGAATTTGCCATCATACCCGCGACGACACATTGCAGAAAATAGAAGAGCGCGAAGGCACGTGAGGCGAACGAAATGATCTCGTTCACATTGGTTTCCCAAGTCAATGCTACGGTAACTAACATCATGAACCCGTAGGCGACAGGCAGTGGCACTCGACGTTTTGAGATGTCCTGGATTAATCCACCGGCACCTGCGGTATCCGCCACCGCGGCGCTGAACTGACTTCCGACCGCTGCAATGGCGATCATGATAGGAAGAATCCATGCGACTGGGCGTGTCATGTCGATGATTGCCGTCACGTCCGAACCTAAACCTTTATGGTATAGGACAGTGGCCAAAGCAATGAAGACCAGATAGATGCCGCTTGAGATCCATTGAGCGAGACGCATCGTCCTGATCCGTTGTTCTGCTGGATGTTCACTTCCAAGATATCGAGATGTTTCAAAACCCTGCACCACGATAAGCAGACCTAGAACCACTCTTAGGTCCGTGAAATCGATTGATCCTGTTATTTCCGGTAAAGTCCACCCACCCGTGGCGAGCAGCATTCCGTTGTGCCATACAAGTGCGAGTAGGAGGGCCGCGATCATACCCAGATTCAGCGAGACGGCGTAGGTTTCTACCGATTCCAAAGTTCGGAGGCCTTTCCAGATTCCAACGAATCCGATCAATAAGAGCAAAGCTGTGGTGATCCAATTGGCCAGTTGGACATCGTGTATGTTGAAGCTGCCAAGCACGAATGCTGCGAGTAACTGCAGGTAGTAGGCCACCGAGATGAAATAAGCGGCTGCGAGTACAATACGTGAAATGAAAGCTACTCCCTGGGCTAGGCCTCTATCATTTTCTACGGGTTCAAAGTGCCGGATATTGAAACGAATGGCACCGCCGACTCCGTATGCGAGAAGCAACAGGCCAGCCATGAAGACTAGCGCTAAATTGCCAACCGATCCCGCCAGCAATGGTAGACTCACCAAGAACCCGCTCCCCATGATCGAGGCAAGCGGAGTAACCAACGCCTTCCAATCCTTTGATTTCCGGCAACGGGAGGAAAAAGCCAAATAACTTCCTGACACCAAGGCGGTAATGATAATAAACCAGTTCAAGATCCTGTGGTTTGCTTGGTTCGCAGTTTTTTGTATGGCGGTAGGAGCGCTTCAGTCCACTCAAACACCTCGATTTACTGAATTCGGTCTGCGGAATATATTTCCAATTGAAGAACAGATTTTTGGAATTAGAAAACGAGCGAGTCGGTATAGTGAATCACCGTTGCGGCACTGGTGCTTCTAGGACAGTGGCGCCGTGGTCTTCGCTCATTACTAGAATGCTGAATTTGGTGGCGTTGGCGATATCGGTGGTGCTGACGGTTGCGTAGTCGAATTTTCCGCGCAGGTCGGTGTAGCCGTCTTTGTAGAATTGGGGGCCGTCCTCGGTCATGACATAGACTTTTACGTAGACCTTGGGCAAGGCACGGCCGTCTTTGTCGTGGCGGACGGTGAGGATGCCGAAGTTTTCGCTGACGAGGGCCTGTAGTTCGTTCGCATAGATAGCCTCGGAGCGGCGCTTACCACCGCCGACCACTTCGACGAGTACGTTCTTGGATTGGTATTCGTTAGGCAGCGCGAAAGTGTGTGCGCGTTTGTCGGCCGGGAGACGAACGGTCTCGGTGCGGTTCGGTTTCACGATGGAGAATCCGCCACCGTCATTGGAAACGAAAGGCGTGGTGCTGAAGAGGAACTCAAGGTCCATTTCGTAGTAGTTTACCTGCACGCTTTTGAGATTCTGGTAGTCGAGAGTCACCTTGGTGCCATCGACCTTCAGCTCGATCGCTTGTTCCTTGGCGGCGAGAGCGGCTTGCTGTTGATCGCGGTTTTCGTCGTCATTGACCTTCGGAGCTGCGCCAGCGATTTCGTCAGCCTGGGCACGCACTGCGGCAAAGCGCTCGCGCCAGCGGTCGACGGAATAATCGGCGTAGCTAGCGGCAATCTTGCGGGCTTCGGCGGGCTTGGACCGGTAGAAGGCGGCGTAGGCTTTGAGGTAATCGTATTGCATTTGGGTCGGGAGTGCCTTGGCGTTTACGGCGTCGAGTTGTGCCAGAGCTTCTTGGGCTCGGTCTTGGAGGAAGAGGTAGTAGGTGGTGCTCATTTTATCCATGTCATCGAGCGATGCCTTCTCACTGAGGATCTTGAGGAACTGCTGGTATTGCCCGCGGATCCGGTTGTTGAGGATGCGGTGATCGGCTCCGACACGGTGCGCGCGGTTGTTTACCAGTGGTTTGTATTCGAGGTGCTGATAGGCCCTGCGTTCGATTGGATCGATGGTGACCAAGGCACTCTTGAGGTAGAGACCGCAGCCATTAAGGAAGCTTTCCTGCATCAGGAGGAACTGCCGCACGGCAGGGGCGAGGTTGTGCATGATGCCGTAGCTGAAGATGGTCGCGTGGTAGATGCCGCGCTGGTTCAGTGCGTTCACGGCCTTGAGGGTAAAGTCCTTATTTTCGCGGCAGCGCCAAGCGACTAAGTTGAGGTCGATGGCGTGTAGATTCTGGGTCGCGAGGTATTCAAGGACCTGCTTTGGGGTGCCCCACTGGCTGATGTAGGCCCAGGAGGTTTCATCGACTTTCGAGAGCTTGTCGACCACCTTGCAGGTGAAAGCTTCAGCATGAGCCATAACTTTCCCGGCCTTCGATACGTGGGCGGGATAGCAGGGGAAGTTACCGGTCGTGGGGAAGTAGAAAAATACTTCGAAGCGCTGCGTGGTGTAAGGCTTTAAGGTGATGCGCTGGGTATCGGTGGCCCGCTTGCCGAGCACTGGCATAGCGCCTTTGGGGATCTGCACGAGGACGTCGAGTTTCTGGCGCGAGCTGGTCGGATTGGTCACGACCACTTGGCTGCCATAGACCACGCCGGCGACGAACTCGTCGGTTACGAACTTGTCGAACTTCTCACCACCCTCCATGCGGAAGCGGTCGTCGTTGCGGAAGTAACTCTGGCTCACCAGAAGGGGAACTTGAGCCTTCGCCATTTCTGCAGGTTTGATTTCGCGGTGGAAGGCGATCACGCGGCCGGCGGCCTTGAAGTCTAGTTCGGTGCCTTCGATTTCTAGTTCGTGCTCCACGGCCTCGAAGGGAAGGTCGATGACGGCGAGGGCGAGCATCGCTTCATGAAACGAGCTTGCGGCCTCGCCAAGGTGACGTGATCCAAAGCCGTTCTCTCCTTCGTGGTTGGCGAAGTCCTGCCAAAACTTGTTCTCGGTGATTAGATCGTAGGTTTGTGCGCCGATCGGTAGTTGGTAGTAGTTGTTCTCAGCCCATTCCTTGGTGGTTTCGATTTCGCGGAAGAAGTCACTCATGCCGGGGAGCAATCCACTGTCATCGCCAAAGGGATCTGCTTCGCCATTTTTCATCGAAGGTGAATATTCAGCTTCCGCTTCTTCGGTTGCTTCCTCTTGCAGTAATTTTTTCATTTCCTGAAGCTCTTCCATTTTCTCCATCTTCAACATTTTCTTAGGTGAGTCCTTGGAATCATTTACATTACCGAGTTGGTTACGCATTCGGCTGGAGGGAAGATTCGGGGAGTCAGCAGCTTTATCGGAGAGCTCCATTTGGAGGGAGTCGGTAAGTAGTCCTTTCGTCACCGCCATATCGAGTTCACGTTTGCGTTCGCCACTCATCCCGAAGGATGCCAAGGCGCTTTCAAAAAGAGTGGTTTCCCGGCCTAGGTCGGGTGGGATGAGAGAGATTCGATCGCGTAAGTCGAGTCGGATTCCGTCGATCCGGTCCTTCACGCTTCGGGCAAGTAGAATGCGCTCAGGCACGTTTAGGCGTGCGTATTCGAAGGCCTCAAAGTAGGAAATGAGGTCATTCCCCAGCAAGTAGTCATCCATGAAAGTCCGGTCTTTCTTGTTGGCGAGGTGGGGGGCGACCACTGCTTTGAAGAATTTTGGATCCTTCCGTGAGAGGAAGAAGCTCAGTTCGTGTGAGGCGTATCTTGAGTAGAGTTCCTTCTTCTTGTCGGCGTCCAGTTTCGGCCATTCGGTGATGAAGGAAAACTGACGTAGGACGGGGTCGTTCTGCAGAGTGAGCAGGTAACGATAGGCGGAGCCGAGGTCTTCAAATGTCTCGAAGCGGGCGGTCAGGATGTCGGGTATCTTGAGCGTGTCGCCCTTTTTCATGAGCGTTACGGAATCTTGCTCGGTAAAGTGCTCCTTCGGGTCGAGGGCATTAAGTAGGCGAAGGTCGCGCAATTCGGTGCCACGGTCAGCCAGCGAAAGATCTCGATAGGTGGCGCCGGAAGGGTCAACCACGAGCACGTGGATATGCTGTCGGTCGCCGAAGGCGTCGAGATTGATCTTCATTTTCCCGTTCTTATCTGGTCGAAGATTCCAGATGGTCACAGGGTCATTGCTGAGAAAATCAAACGAGCGTCCAAGAGCGCCGCCTGCGCCCCCACCGTCTGAAAACGGATCGCTTGCGCCGCCGCCGCCGCCGCGTCCGTTTCGGCCTGGGAACTTGCGACTGTATTCCTCACCTTCCGCAAGCAGTTCCTTGCCTGCGTCCGTTTCACGCACTGCCCATGGGTTGAGCAATAGCTCTGGACGTTCGAGCAGATTGCCCGGAAGTTTTTGCGCGTAGCGCCGCTCTAGAATGTAGCGGAATTCGTCGCCGATCTTACGGCCGCTCAGGAAGAGATTTGGAAGTCGCGCTGGCTGACCTGAATAAAGTCCAGGTTGGCCAGAATATCCGAGTCTATGATAGAGGTTGAACTCAGGTAGGAAGCGAGTCGCCATCACGTGGACGCGTGTGAGTTTATCTCCGTTTGCGACATTGATGAGGACTGAGTCTTTGTCGGTCTTGAGGTCAACGAGATGCGCCGGCGAGCGCTCATCCAATTCGAGGGTGCGAGTAGGGTTGAAAACATACCCGACAGACTTGTCGCCTGCAGCGATGCGGAAAGTAATCGCCTGACTGGTTTGCTTTAGCTGGAGAATGTAGTCGCCGGGTGCGAGTCCTTTGGCGACGAGGAAGCCGTTTTGAAGCGCGAGTTTTTTGAAATGATCTTCGACGTAAGTTCCAGCAGTGGTGCTCAACAGTGCCACTTCCGCTCGATCCAGTTTTCCCAAATATGGAATCTGGATTGGATCGCCTACCATAGCGTGCACGACCGCTTGTTGGCTGCGTTGATTTTGTGGGAGGCCCCACGACTGGGGTTCGCCACCTGGTCCTTGTGCTTTTACGTATTGGATTCCATTCAGTGGACCTAAGTCGATGATACCTGCAGCAGTGGTCTTGAGAGTGAAAGTCAGCGGTTGGGTGAATCCAGGACGAATGAGTTGAACGTTCACGTTGCGGCCAGTCCGTGCCTCACCGTTGCGTCCAAGTAGTTCGAGGATGTAGCTTCCGCCGATACGACTGAGGAAGATCCCATCGACTTTCTCGGTCCGCATTTGACTATTGATTGAAAATGTTTTTTGGCAGCTTAGCTCCGTTTCAACCCCACCTTGGCTTGCTAATTTTGTCTTCGCGGTCAGTTGCGCGGTGATGTTTTGCAGGCGGTCAGGAACTCGGAACTCGTGGATGGATTCACGATCTGAAGCGATTTCGAACTCGGCGATGGTCGTCGCCGTTTCTATGCCATCGAGATCCCGCGAGGAGAGGATCAATCTGACGTCGGAAAGATGACTCAAAGAAACCGGTTGGCCGGCTAAAGTGAGTAGAGGGCGAACTGCGATTTTCGCGCGAGCTCCGGGGCGCAGAGCCTCGCGTTCGACGTGGAAGCCAGCTCTGAGGTGGTAGTTTTCCGCAGGGTGAGAAATTTGTCCGAGCGAGGCAAAGCCCGAACCATCCTCGACGACGAGTGAGCGGTTCCCAGGGTTGGTGGAAAAAGGGATGAGTGCTCGGCCTTTCTTGTCGCACTCCACACGTCGACCGCCGAACCATACTGCGCCATTGGCAGCGGGGGTGTGGGACTCGTCGAGCACGGTTACCATGATTCCTTTCGAAACCGTTTGGGAAAGGATCTCAAGCTTACCCTTGCGTATCATGGCGCGACTGCTCCGGCCTCCGCCGATGAATTCGACGACCCAAACGCCGCGCCGGTTTTCAATTTCAGGAAACTCGAAGTCTCTGACGATCCTCCGTGCTGGTGCAGCATCGTATTCGATGGTGCGCTCGATGTTGGCCACGAGGCCGTCAAGGTTCACATCGGTGCTGAGCTCGGTTCCTTTTTCGAGATAGTGATTGATTGGATTGAGTTCAAAGACTTTAACGATGAGTTTGGGTATATTTTTGACATGCAAGCGGAGCTTTACGGGATCCTTTATGCCGAATTGCTCGGCGTTGGGACGAGGCTTGCCGTTCTTAGCTGGGGCGGCTTGGTGGGTGGGATCGAACTCGAGGTCGACACGATCTTTTAGCGCTTGAAAGGCCGCGGGGTTGAGCATTGAAGTCCAGCGTTCGGGGTCGCCGATGCCATTGACGATTTTTGCCTCGGCAAAAACTGCCTTGAGCCAACTCTCGCTGATGTAGGGCGCATATACGTTGAAGTCCTTCGCGTCTTTGAAGAAGTGTAGCAGGTAGTCACGTACCAACAGTTCGTCGCGACCGATGGGAGGTAGGCCGGTCACTGGTCCGAATTCTCGATTGCAGTCCGCAGCGTTGCGCCACAGTTCCTTCTGGTCACGGCGCCACTCGGGCCGGATGTAAGGGGAATTGCGAGGCAATTTGACATAGGTGAGAAAGCGGGCAGCATTGCGGGTGCCGATACTGCGGTCATGTTGTAGACGTTGGTAGAGGATGTGCGCTTTGAGCGAGTTGAAGGACGGGGTGAGTTTCTCAACAAAGGCCCAGGCCTTGGTCAGGTAGGCTTCGCGGGCGGCGACATCGGCCACTGGATCGCTGTCGGCTCCGGGCCGTAGCTTGGTGAGGTATGCGTGAACGTATTTCTCGGTGCGGAGGAGATCGGGACGGAGTTTGGCCAACTCGTCCAGCTGGGCGATGGTGAGTGCTCGGTGAATCTTGAACTCGCCGAAGCCGCGGCTCTCTTTGGTTCCGAAGTCGGCGACGATCAGGGGTACTAAGCCAGGTAGGTCGGGCAACTGGGCTCGAGAGAGAAGATCGCGCCGCTCGACTACTGACAATTTCTGGCCACTTTTTAAAAGGGGATAGAAGGCCTCGTTGGTGAGCCCACCCAATCGGGTATTTCGATCCAAGGCTTGCTTGAGAAACTTTTTCCAAGTGATATCGGCTTGATTGAGTTTGCTTGGGAATTCTTGCTCCTGGGCCTTACCTTCTTGTTGGTGGTTGAAGTTCAATCCCAATTCACGACGGATATATTCTAGGGAAGCCTTGGGGTTTTTATCGTAGTCGAGTAGGGCTTGCCGCCGCTCGATCACTACGCGTCGCCCAGAAGTCTGGAAACGCTTTGCCCACTGCGTTAGTATCTCACTATATTTTGCCTTTTGTTCCGTGTTTTGGAAGTGAAGGGCATGGTAGTAGTAGTAGTCTTCCGTTCCCGGGATCAACTGGGTCAGTGCCTTTTCTCGATCTTGAGTAAGGGCGAAGTCTTCAATAAAGCCGACTTCCTGTTGGGCCGAAGCCGCGTAAGTTAGGCAGATGAATGTAGCTAGAATCGTAGCTACGTGATGGGTATGCGATGGCATGAGTTTCATAGTGTGGGTGAAAAATGGGGTGGGGGAAAGTGGATTAATGGGGGAGCTCAATAGAGATCATCATCTCCAGTCAACGCCTTGATCTTGTGCATTCTGCTGAATACACGGGGGTTTTGAATTGTTCCAAGAGTAGCATTTCGGCCCGTTTTACCAAGTCATCTTTTGGACGTTCTTTTACTAAGGATAATCAAGTTAGTGGCAAGGAAACCACGAATGGACGCGAATCTTGGGTTTCTGTAAATTATCCTGGTAAGCGGTCTAAGGGAAAAGTGGTAGGTATGGCACTCCGAGCCGTCCGAGAAAAGGTGCTGCAAGATCTAGCGCCGAGATTCGTGGCCGACGAGCAACGCAGAAATCGGGGAAAAGGACCGCGGCTCCAAATTGCTTCGATCGCAGATCGCAAACTTCGTTGATCTTCTTCCTTTCCCGTTTGCACAAGAACTTTGGGAGCGGTGCACTGGTAGAAAAGGGGTATCACTGGTTCTCCGAGTCTGATGTATCAGTGCTCTGAGCGAGGATGTTGACGGGTGATGAATCGAGCACATAGAACGGACAGCTGGGGGCAGACCGTCCCTGCCAGTTTCACGGAGATCGTCCATTAGCTCATGATTTCTTTCACAACCCGTGCTTTTTCGACTCCGGTGAGCCTTTGATCGAGGCCTTGGAATGGGAAGGTGAGGCGTTCGTGATCGATACCAAGGAGGTGAAGCATGGTTGCGTGGAGGTCGCGCACGTGGACAGGATCTTCGACCACGTTGTAGCTGAATTCGTCTGTTTTACCGTAGTGGATGCCTCCTTTGATTCCACCGCCAGCAAGCCAGCCAGAGAAACAGCGAGGATGGTGATCGCGGCCGTAGTTGTCTGGGGTGATATTTCCCTGACCATACACGGTTCGGCCAAATTCACCGGCAAAGACCACGAGGGTGTCTTCTAGGAGACCACGCATTTTTAAGTCTTTCAGCAAAGCGGTGGTCGGTTGGTCGACGTCTTGGCACTGGCCTTGGAGGTTTTCCGGAAGGCGAGTGTGGTGATCCCAGCCACGGTGGAAGAGTTGGACGAAACGGACATCGCGCTCGGCCATGCGGCGAGCAAGAAGGCAGTTCCGCGCGTAGGACCCAGGATTGTTGACCTCTGGACCATACATTTCGAGGACCTCTTTTGGCTCCTTGGAAATATCGGTGAGTTCCGGCACAGAAGTTTGCATGCGGAAGGCCATTTCTTGCTGACTGATGGTCGTTTGAATTTCAGGGTCGCCGATTTCTGAAAAATGCTTGCTGTTCACTTGGTCCAGAGCATCAAGCATTCTGCGGCGGACGCTTGCATCGATGCCTTTTGGATTTGAGAGAAAGAGGACAGGGTCGCCGGTGGATTGGAAACTTGAGCCTTGGTGTTTTGAAGGGAGGAATCCACTTCCCCAGAGGCGAGAGTAGAGTGCTTGGACATTGACCTTTCCACTCCAACGGGCGGAAGGCATGACGACGTAATCCGGAAGATTCTTGTTCATCGTGCCCAGGCCATAGCTGAGCCATGCGCCGATGCTGGGTTTGCCGGGGATCTCTGAGCCTGTACAGAAAGAGGTTTTGCCGGGGTCGTGATTGATGGCGTTGGTATTGAACGAATGGACCATGCAAAGGTCATCGGCGACGGTGGAGAGATTCGGTAGGAGTTCGCTCATCCATAGCCCGCTTTTGCCTTGTTGGCTGAATTTGAATTTTGAGGGAACAACCAATTGCTCCTTACCGCGTGTCATGGCGGTGACACGTTGGCCCTGCGTGATCGATGCGGGTAATGCGGTTTTGAAGAGCTTATGGAGATCCGGTTTGTAGTCGAAGAGATCGATTTGACTTGGAGCTCCTGCCATGAAGAGAAAGATCACGCGTTTCGCTTTGGCGGGATGATGGGTGCCAAAAGGAGAGGTTGCGCTGGATGTTGACGCACCCATGACTTTGGGAATTAGAGAAGCAAAGGCGGCGGAACCAAGGCCCATCCCGCTATTTAGAAGAAAAGATCGCCGCGATTGGAGAACGGAAGGTTCAGTGAAAAGAGGTTTCATATCTGGTTCATTCCCGAGTTTTGGTGATGTCCAAGTTGTAGATGGTATTTGCAATCACAGTCCATGCCGCAAGCTGTGCTTTACTTTCCGCATCCTTCAGGCCGGTGCCTTCGCAGAGTTGATCAGTAAGGGAGGAATCTTTGCGATAGGTGGCGAGGAGATCCTGCAATAGTTTCTCGAATATTGCTTGTTCTTTTGTATCAGGAATTTTGGATGTCACCGTTTCGTAGGCGAGAGCGAAGCGTTGTTTTTCCGAGAGACCTTTCGTGCTCAATACGTTGCCAGCAAGGGTGCGGGCCGCTTTTAAAAACTCGGTTTCGTTCAGAAGTAGCAGGGCTTGGGAGGGAGTATTGGTGCGCTCGCGGCGGGAGATGCAAGCATCACGGATTGGTGCGTTGAGAATGGTCATCTGCGGCGGAGGCATGGCCCGCTTCCAAAAGGTGTAGACGCTGCGGCGATAGATGTCGTCTCCGCTGTCTGGTTTGAAGGTTTCGCCTGTCATGGTGACGGCTTTCCAGAGACCCGGAGGCTGGGGAGGTTTGACGCTTCTACCGAACATGGTTTCCGAGAGTTTTCCGCTGGTGGCGAGTATCTGGTCGCGAATCATTTCTGCGTCCATGCGGAAACGTGAACCTCGTGCGAGGAGTCGGTTTTCTGCGTCCATCGCGAAACGCTCCGGTGTTGCCAGCGATGACTGGCGATAGGTCCTAGACATGACGATCTGTTTGACGAGAGCCTTGATGTCCCAGCCGGATTCGACAAAGGAAACAGCAAGATAATCTAATAATTTGGGATGGCTGGGGACTTCGCCTTGAGCGCCAAAGTCCTCAGATGTTTTCACTAAGCCGACGCCAAAGAATTGTTGCCAGATACGGTTCACTGCGACGCGGGCGGTGAGTGGATTCTTCGGATCGACGAACCATTCGGCGAGGTCCAAGCGCGTGGCGAACTCACCGTTTTTTTTCTTCAACGGAGAGAGGAATGCGGGAGTATCCCGCTCCACCAATTCTCCGGGATCATCGTATTGGCCACGGTTCATCACATGGGTTGGCCGGATCTCAGTACGCTCCTTCATCACCATCGCTTTTGGAATCGAGGTATCGAAATTGCTGCGCTGCTTTTTGAGTGAACCGAGCTTTGAAACGAGTTCCTTCGCGGCAACGTCGAGGGCTTCCTTTTTAGTAGGGTCCTTCTCATCTGCTACAGCCTTGTTGGCGACTTTTACGTCACCATCGAGCTTCGCGATTTCCTTGTCGAAATCTGCGAGCTTCGCTTTCTGCTCTGGGTTTGCGAAGGAGACAAAGGGAGCCTGTAAGCCATTCCTTTCACGGCCGCCTGTCTCAGGAGCTGCGTCGATATTATTGAAGAATGCGGAGAGTGAATAAAAATCCTTTTGGCTGATGGGATCGTATTTGTGGTCGTGGCATTGAGCGCACTGAACGGTCAGGCCCATGAATGCGGTTCCAACCGCCGTGACACGGTCGATGACATTTTTGAAGAAACTCTCCTCGGGAAGGGCGGTTCCTCTATCGATGATCAAGTGAAGGCGGTTGAAACCAGACGCTGCGAGTTGGTCGTTGGTTGGCTCTGGGATGAGATCGCCAGCTAGCTGGTAGCGGGTGAAGTCATCGTATCCGAGGTTTTCATTGAACGCTTTAATCACCCAGTCGCGGTAGGCGATGTTGTTTCGGTAGAAATCTTTGTGCATGCCGTTGGTATCGGCAAAGCGAACGAGATCTAGCCAGTAGCGTGCGATGTGCTCTCCATATTGTGGGCGGGCAATGAGTTGATCTACCAGATTCTCATAGGCATCAGGACTCTTGTCTTCTAGAAACGCATGAATTTCTTCACGAGTAGGAGGGAGGCCGGTTAAGTCAAAACTTAGACGACGAATCAATGTGCGCTTGTCAGCATCTTCCGCTGGTTTGAGGCCATTTTGTTCTAGTTTTCTAAGAACAAAATGATCGATGCGTTGATTGCTCCAGTCACGGTTATCGACGGCCGGAAGCTTTGGCTTCGTGGGAGATACAAAAGCCCAAAAGTCCTCATAAGGAGCACCGTTTAGAATCCATGTTTTGACAATCTCTTGTTCCTCTTTTGAAAGGAGTTTTTTATGAGCCTTGGGTGGAGGCATCACCTCGTCTTCATCGGTGGTTGTGATCCGATACCATACCTCGCTTTTCTCCAGCGATCCGGGAGAGATGGCAGTGGTGCCGTTTTCCGTCCTGTAGGCACCATCTTTGCCATCGGGTTGATCGAGCCGTAGATCGCCTTTGCGTTCGTTGGCATCAAATCCGTGGCAAGAGAAACAGCGATCAGATAGAATCGGACGGACGTCTCGGTTGAACGAGACCTCCTTGGCCATCAAACTGCTAGATATACAGATTGAGGCGATCGCGGGGAGTTTGAAGGGATACAACAGGTAGAAAGACATTCGTGTTTTATAAATTCTGATGATGCGTTGTTTCTACAGAGTTTTATCTCGGTTCGCAAACACCGAAAAGTCGAACCTAGTGCACCGCTCCCAAAGTTGTTGTGCAAACGGGAAAGGAAGGGGATCGACGAAGTTTGCGATCTGCGATCGAAGCAATTTGGAGCTGCTGTCCTTTTCCTCGATTTCTGCGTTGCTCGTCGGTCACGAATCTCGATTCGCTCCCTACTCGCGCCTTGAACTCGTGAAAAATGTCTTGCGGCCTTTACACACGAACTTCCGGACCGATGCACTAGTTTGGGTGCAGGGGCTTACTTCGATGAATAAATACCTACTTGTTGAATGCGTTCGAGATTCCATCGAGCTTCACGGAATCTAGGTCGCCCTGTTGAAGGACGAGTCGATATTTCTGTGTCAAGGTTTCTCCGTTCTTCAGTGTGTAGTCGCCTTTACCTTTGAATTTTTTGTCTTTGTAGCCTTTTGGCCCGAATGGATTGGCGGTAAGTAGTCCGTAGTCGCGAGCGTGCCACCAGGTCGGATGGCGGAGATTTTGTTTGTGATCGATGAGGGCGATCACCGTTTGAGTTCCTGCTGAGTCCGGTCCGTGGAAAGCAACCCACTTGGCACGTTTCCCCCATGCATCCCCGTCTTTCACTCCCTCACTATTGATGATTCCGCCTTTTGCAACTTCTCCTTTGAGCCGAATAGTCGGTGCGGTGCGGATTCCGAAAGAGCCTTCTTTGGTGTCACCGAAAACGACGTCACCGGTGATTGCGCTGAGGCTACAGGTTACATCGATGATGCGGGTCTTTCCCTTTGTCTGAATCGTGTAGCTGCGCTTTTCGGAAAGGATAGGCGTTTTTCCTTTCGCCAGCCATTCGAGGTCGGCCGTGAAGGTGAGCGTGGAAACGGCCTTGCTCTTGTCGTCCACAATAATGGGATCAATGGAAACTTTCTTGGTGACGATTTTACTGCCGTCTTTACCTCCGTGCCAGAAATCACTGCCATTTACATTCCCATGGGTGAACCAAAAACCGATGTGATGGGGATGGTCTTTTGCTTCGCCTACCACATCCTCCTTGAATGGGAATTGGCGGGTCAGGTGAGTGCCGTCAGGGCTCATCAGCGGATATAGGCAAGGCACCCACGTGTCACTGCGGTATTCGGTGAAAGGCTTGCCATCGATATCAATCTTCAGGTTGTTGCCTCCTTTTGTTGCGGTGATTTCAGCGTGAAGCGGAAGGCTGCACAGGAACAAGGTGAGGGGATTTAGAATTCGTTTTGCAGTGGATGTCATAGTAATTGAGGTCGGTGGAACGCTTGTATCGTAATTATACGGGGGTAGCCGAGGCATATTGCTTCGAAAATGAGATGGATTGCTAGGTCCTTGGGCAGATTCTTGAGATTTGAATTTTGATGTGCGGGAAATCTCGTTACATCATTGGGCGTGCCCGCGAAAAAGAAGACTGCAGTAGCGAACCCGAATCTCCACGTCATCGTGGGCAGTGATGATGGATTGGTCAGGGAAGAGGCACTGGCGCTATACAATGAACTGACCGGTGGAAATGATGATGGTTTCACCCATGAGACGATCGATGGAAACGCGGACAATTCTGAAAGTGCTTTCCAGCTCTGCTCAAGTGCGGCGCAGTCGTTGATGACCATGCCGATGTTTGGGGGTGATAAGGTTGTGTGGCTCCGGAATGTGAATTTTCTCGGCGACGATGTAACCGGACGAGCGCAGCGGACTGAAGCTGGGGTAGAGAATTTGCGCGGAATTTTGGAGCAGGGTCTGCCGGATGGAATCAAGTTTATCCTGTCGGCGGACAAGATCGACAAGCGTCGGGCGTTTTGGAAATTTCTGAGTAAAATTGCAACGGTTCAGAGCTACGATAAAATCGATGTCAGTCGTGACGGGTGGCAGGATCAGGTGGGTCAATTGGTTGAGGGTAGGGCGCAGGAACTCGGGTTAGAGTTTGAGCACGATGCGCTGGAATTATTCATCATGCTGGCTGGTGAGCAGTCGAAGCAGATTGCGAATGAGTTGGAGAAACTTGATCTCTATCTTGGTAAAGAGCGGAGGACCGTGACTTTAGAGGATGTGAGAATGCTCGTTCCACTGAGTCGTGCAGCCGTGGTTTTTGAGACAGGGAAAGCGATTCAGACTGGAAACGTGGCGAGGGCAATCCAGTTGGTCGATGAACAACTCGCAGCGGAAGAATCCGCGATCGGGATCATGCGTGCATCGATCATTAATGTGGTTCGAAACCTGTTCATGGCGAGATTGATTATGGATCAGTTTAGAGCGCCGACTGGGAATTACTCCTCGTTTTCGGGAGCTCTAAACAAGCTTCCGAGTCAGGACCGGGCATGGCTGCCTCAGAAAAAAGATGGCTCCGGAGTGAATGTGTATCCGATCTTTCTAGCGGCAAACCATGCACGAAACTTCAGTCTCGACGGCCTCCGTCATGTGATGGAGCAGACCCAGAAAGCGGACCAAGCCTTGGTGACAACGGGATTGGATCATCGCTTGATCTTGCATCGATTGATTGCGGAGATTGCGGCGGCGAGGAAAAAGACTCGCTAGATGAATGCCAGAGAGTGAATTCAAAAAGTCGGCTTGGAGAGGCTATAGGATCTTGCTGGGAATTCAGTGGGTAGGAGCAACCCTATTCTTTCTGTCGCTTGCCGCTGTCATTTGCTTTCCTGAAGAGATGTCATGGGCTGGGTTTTTCTATGTCCCCGGTTTTTTGGCGTTGCAGGCCAGCTATTGGTTTAAGTGTCCGCGATGCCGTGGCGGCTTTTTTCGGACGATTGGATTTTCCAATCCTACTACGAACTCCTGCCGAAAGTGCGGTCTGCCAAAGTGGGAGGAACCACCCTATTCTGGTTTTGAATTTCCGAACTCAACAGCAACTGCTACCGCACGGCAGTATCCGGTTCCAGACCCGCAGGTAGCCAAGCGTAAAACTCAACTTATCTTCCTGGCCCTTGTTCTTCGGGATGATCCTAGGGCCATTGGTTTGAAACTTGATCGTGATGGCTGGGTATCGATTGAAGAACTCTTGAAGCGCGCCAAGCAAAATCGAATCGATCTCACCGGCGAAGATTTGAATGAAATTCTGTTGGATGATGTGAATCCGTTTGAACAGGGAGGTTTTGATTCGCTGATTCGATACGAGCGAAAAGAATTAACCTAGTGCACCGCTCCCAAAGTTTTTGTGCATACGGGAACGGAAAGGGATCGGCGAAGTTTGCGATCTGCGATCGAAGCAATTTGGATCCGCGGTCCTTTTCCCCGATTTCTGCGTTGTTCGTGAAAAATGATTCGCGGCCTTTGCAGACGAACTTCCGGACCGATGCACTAGCGTCTCATTG
Source organism: Akkermansiaceae bacterium (assembly GCA_045106015.1). Classification (GTDB taxonomy): domain Bacteria; phylum Verrucomicrobiota; class Verrucomicrobiia; order Verrucomicrobiales; family Akkermansiaceae; genus Luteolibacter. Next base: position 24,511 of record JBGCEE010000024.1, read on the forward strand.
ACGGCCGGGCTGAAGGTCTGGGCATCGGTCGAGTCATTGGCCGGTTTGCTGGTAGAGTTGTTGGTCGATTGGAAGGTCGATCAATACTGGGAAGTGTGGTCGGTCTGTCAGGACGGTTGGGAGGTCTGACGATGGGGTGCTCGGGGAGGCCGGGGGGTCTGGGGCAGGGTCGATAGTCATTTCCATAGCGTCGGTAGTAGACGCCTTGAGAGTAGTAATAGGTCATGCCGCCATGTGAGATGGGTTGATACTCGTAGTCAGGATTCACGCAGGAAACGGGGAAGATTCCTGAAAATACGGAGAGACCTAAAATGAGTATGAGTTTTTTCATAACTATCGTTCAAATAGGATAGTTTCGATTTTTAAAGGCAAGCAGAAAGAGCAAAAACACTCCGCTCCCAAATTTCCGTGGAGCGTGGAGAAGTCGCGACCGAACTTAAGAAGACCTAGAGTTGGTTTTCGATGGGCAGCAGTCCACCGATGAAAGAGAGAATTTTTTTGGAGAAGGGTGCGGGTGGGCGGGTGTTGAGGGCTTGTCCATCAGTATTGGTCCAAATGAGTTTTCCGTTTTGGTCTTTTTTGACTTCCCAGACGTCATTTGCTTCGATCATTTTTCGGATCGTTGTGAGCAAATGATTTGAAAATTCAGGGGACTTAATGAGAAGGCCGCACTCGGTATTGATTACCATTGCGCGTGGGTCGAGATTGAGAGATCCGATGAAAGACAGAGATCGATCACCTACGATCGCCTTTGAATGAAGCGAGACGATCTTGGATCGCACAGGATCGGTGTCGGCTAGTTGGCGGCTGAATTGAGAAGGTTCCGCTTTTAATTCAAAAAGCCGCGCGCCGTTTTCGAGTAAACCCTTTCGCTTTTTCTTGTAGTGAGAATGTGCCAAGGCCTGATTGTTCGAGGCTAGGCTGGGAGCTAGGATTCCTACTTTTATTCCGGAATCGGTTGTGATGCGGAGTTGTTCGATAGCTCCCTTGGAAGGAATGAAATAGGGGCTGATCAAAATGACTTCGGTTGTTTTTTGCTGCAAGACTCTTCGTAAGCTGCTGACAACTTCCCGTTCGTCTTTTTCTGGGTCGGGATGATCTTGAATGAATTCAGCCAAGCCGGTGGTCATTTGACTGTTGAGTGAACCCAACTTTTTAGACCAGTTCTGCGGCTGGATGGGGAAGGACTTTAGGATGGTCGATTGGTCTCCAGCCAAGACTTCGCTGAGTTCTGTTTTGATTTCTTCGATGTGCTCCGGTTTCGCTCTCGATGAGAGCAGTGCTCCCGGGTACGATTTGGAGTCGTTCCAGAAGAGATCAAAACCTTTCCCCACTTGTGAGACGACCGGCCCCGTGGCCAAGACATCGAGGTCGAGAAAGTTATAGTTTTCATCGAGTCCAAAATAGTGGTCGTGCACATTGCGGCCGCCAACAATGGTGAAGAGTTGATCGGCAGTCCAAGTCTTGTTGTGCATGCGTCGGTTGAGTTCGCTGAAGTTCAGTGCGAAGCCTGTCAACTTGCTCAGGCTATTTCCACGAAACCTGTTGATATTGAAAATGCGAATGTCGATGTTGGGATGGTAGCGGCAGATTGCAGCGATTTTTTTCTCATCGGTGCTGAATAGAAATTCATCCACTAGAATTCTAACCCGCACTCCTCGATCTGCTGCTTGGATAACTCGATTGAACAGGAGGCGGCTAGATGCACTCGATTGCCAGAGGTAAAGCTGGATATCCAAGGAAGACTGCGCTGAATCGATCAAGGCAAGGCGCCAATCAAGTGCGGCTTTGTTGTTTTCCAAGAGTAGGAACGAAGAATGTGCCTTGGGTCGGTTCCTAGCCGCTTTGTTTGATGCGGCGGCAAGCGGGCCTTTCGAAGGTGATGAAATGGCCGCCGTAACGGGTTTGTCCTCAGCTTTCGGTAAAATGGTACATTGGCAAAGTAACGGAGAAAGAGCCGCAGAGAGGAGGAATAGGAAAAAGTGTCTGATCCGCACGCGAGGAGGCTAAATGATCCCTATTGGAAGCGCAATTGAATCAGTAGATAGGAATCCGGAAGTCGCCAGACTCTAGGTTCATTCAGACGATACTTTCTGAGTTTTTCCGGACTCAAGTGATACAGAAGTTGCTTTACTTGTGATTGGACCTACTGCTGTTTTCGGATCGCATCATGCTTGAACTGAATTCGCTCCAGACTCTCAATGTGGCCATTCTCGTTCTTTTTGTGGGGAAGTGGCTCAATAGTCATTTCGAATTTCTACGGAAATACAATATTCCTGAACCAGTAAGTGGAGGCTTGCCCATTTGTCTGATCACTTGGTTGGTCTTCTTGTTTTTTGATAAGGAAATTGGATTCACTCTCACGAGTCGTGATACCTTGCTCATCTACTTCTTCGCCGGTATCGGGTTGAACTCCAACTTTCGAACGCTGATCAAAGGCGGTTTACCTCTATTGATTCTCCTTGGCGCGACGATTGGTTACATGTTCGTTCAGAACTTTACTGGTGTTGGGATGGCGAAGCTTCTTGGGATGGAACCAGCCGTGGGTGTTTTAGGTGGTACGACTTCTCTTATCGGTGGTCATGGAACTGCGATTGCTTGGACTCCAACATTTGTCGAGCAATATGGAATCAGCAACGCCTCAGAAATTGGAATCGCGTGCGCGACTTTCGGTTTGATTCTTTCATCTCTCATGGGTGGGCCCATCGCAAATTTTTTGATTAGCCGTCACAAACTGGAACCCAAAGTCATCAAACAACCCGATGTTGGGATGGTGCATGAGCAGGAACAATCGAGTATCAATTTGTATTCGATTTTAATGGCTTTGTTGGCACTAAATCTGAGTATTGGTTTGGGTTCTTTGCTAAAAGAGGTTCTCAGCGCTACGGGGGTCAAACAACTCGATCTTCCTCTTTTTGTTTGTTGCCTTTTTGGAGGTATCATTCTCACAAATTTCGTGCCTCTTACCATGCCGAAAGTGAGCTGGCCGAGTGGCACTCGTTCGTTGGCTTTGATCTCCGATCTAGCCCTCGGGATGTTTCTCGCAATGTCTCTCATGAGCCTCCAACTCTGGACCTTATCTGGAGTTGCAGGACCTATTTTGGGAATTGTTGGAGTTCAACTTATTGTTACATTTTTTATCGCGCTATTCGTGATCTTCAGACTAATGGGAAGTGATTATGATGCGGCGGTAATATGTTCTGGATTTGTTGGGATCTCGCTTGGTGCCACTCCGACAGCCATGGCAAATATGACGGCGGTTACTAAGCGATATGGCGCTGCGCACAAGGCATTCATTATCTTGCCGTTGGTTGGTGGATTCTTTGTCGATATCGCCAACTCTTTTATCATCAATCTATGTCTCGGATGGTTTGGATGACCTTTGCGGTGCAGTCCAAGCCGACTTTTCAAAACGAACGGGAATTCGATCGGTTAGAAAATCAAACGTGTCTTAATTCGTGATTCAGCAAGTTATTGAACTCTCCGTTGCTCCGGTGGCATTTCTTTTGATGCTGGTGATTGGTCTCTCGGTGGAGTTGCCAGTATTGCTAGCTTCGTTCCGATCTGTTCGTCGTCTTTCGATAGATCTTTTTTTGGTGATTGGGATACCTCCAGTTGCGGCACTACTTGTAGTGATGATTTTACAGCCGTCTCAACAAGTGGCTGCAGCTATCTTACTTATTGGTGCCTGTCCTGTTGGTGATATTGCCAATGCTTACACGTTGCTGGCCCGCGGTTCCGTTGCGCGTTCGTTGTGCCTGAATTTACTCACATCGGTGATGGCGCCAATTTCCATGTTGTTGATTTTTGGTGCCTATTCAAAGTTTGGAATTGAGCACGGCCTCTCTACCGCTCCGTTAGGAAATCTTGCGATGAGACTGACATTGTTACTAGTGCTTCCAGTGCTAGTGGGGATGGCTCTTCGCAGTCGGATGCCGCATCTAACTTCACGGGTGGTTCCAGTGGTAGCGCGTCTGACTACCTTGGGCATTTTGCTCTTGTTGGTTTTGATACTGCTCAATCCAACTTCACAACCGAGAGACCTTCAGGAAGCGATCTGGGTTTCCGCTGTCTTTCTGGTACTCTGTGCAGGTATAACCGCGACTTTTCTAAGGAGGCGATCAGCAGAAAAAACGGCTTTGGCTCTATCCGTTCCGGTCCGAAATGTGGGTATTGGCGCTTTCATCGCCGTAAGTCTGCTTGGTGAAATTGGGATGTTGGGGCTTCTTGCTGTTTACTTTACCTTGGAGGTGGTGCTTTTTCTGCCCCTTTCCTATTGGCTCTGTCAACGTGCTGAAAATTCAGCGAGTCTTTGATTTTTTGCAGCCACCTGCTCATCGGCAAGTTTTAACTCCTCGATAAACTCAAGCGCTACTGGCGAAGGAGAACGCGCCTTCAAATGGAATAGGTTAAAGTTTGTGACCAACCAAGGTTGGTCAATATCGAGAGTATGGAGCAGGCGGGAAGTGAGTTCTTTTTCAATCATGGCTGGAGGGAAAAAGCCGACAGCATCGGATGATAGAACCAATGATTTTAAGAATCCAGTGTCCTCACAGTGGACGGCGGGTTCAAACCCGCTGATTGAATTTGCGGCGACTGTGAGGTTTTCCGAAATTCGAGGGGGAAGGCGTGCTGTAATTGCCAAAGGCCATTTCATCACTTGTTCTAAGGATGTAGCATTCGACTGTAATAGCGGGTGACCGTCTCGAACGGCAGGTCTGGCGGTGTGGCGAAGTAGGGGCATTTTTTTGAGGAGTGAATCATTCACTTCACTTGCTTCGCAAAGGGCAAAATCGACCTGGCGTTCACGAAGTTTCTCAATGGCTTCGACCCAGTGATCCACTTCCACCTTGAAGCGCAGGTTGGTTTTTTTCTTCAGCATGGATGCGATTGCAGAACTGAGGATCATGCCTGCCGGATAGGGGCCGGCAGAGATACGAATTTCTTCCTGATCTTTTCGGTCGATTCCTCCGACTTCGCGCAACAGGTCGTTGGTTTGACCTACGATTGCTTGTGCTCTGCGCAGAGTGATTTGACCGGCATCCGTGGGAACGACTCCACTTCTTTTTCTTTCAAATAAAAGGACGCCCATCCTTTCTTCCAAGACTTGGATGCTCCGTGTGAGTGCCGGTTGGCTCAGGTGAAGAGCTTTTGCTGCTCTTGCGAAATTCCGGTGTTCGGCAAGTGCCACCGCATGCATGAGGTGTCTAATTTCTATCACGATGCATTTTGGTTATCAGTATCATGCATAGTTATCAATTGCCATTTGATCTAAATCTGATGTAAGAAAGTGTCTGTTTGTTTAAATCCTAATGAAAATACACCAAAAACTACTGCTCGGAGTCCTCGCGGTCTCACTTGTTTCAGTCGCAGGAGCGGCTGATGAGAAAAAACCCAATATTGTCGTTATATGGGGCGATGATGTGGGTTGGAACAACCCAAGTTGCTACAACCGTGGTATGATGGGCTACCAGACCCCCAACATTGATCGAATTGCCAAAGAAGGTGCTCTGTTTACCGATTGGTATGGGCAGCAAAGTTGCACGGCTGGCCGTGCGGCATTCATTACTGGCCAAAGTCCGTATCGCACAGGACTGCTTAAGGTGGGTCTTCCTGGCGCCAAAGAAGGTTTGTCCGAACTCGATCCGACGATCGCTGGACTACTAAAAAATCATGGTTACATGACTGGTCAGTATGGGAAAAACCATTTGGGCGACCTCGATAGCATGTTGCCGACGAATCATGGTTTCGATGAGTTCTTCGGAAATCTCTATCACTTGAACGCTGAGGAGGAGCCAGAACATCCTGACTATCCGAAAGGCGAAGAATTTAAGAAAAAATTCGGACCTCGTGGTGTCATTAAGTCGACCTCCGATGGTAAGATCGAAGATACAGGTCCTCTTACGAAGAAGCGGATGGAGACAGTCGATGACGAAATTACGAGTGGAGCCATTGACTTCCTTGATCGTGCCAAAGCTGCTGAGAAACCATTTTTCCTCTGGTTCAACACGACTCGAATGCACGTCAATACTCACCTGAAGGAAGAGTCTGAAGGTGTTACAGGTCTTGGGATTTATCCAGATGGAATGGTCGAGCACGACGGTCACGTCGGGCAAATTCTCGCTAAACTCGATGAAATGGGTGTCGCAGACAACACGATCATCATGTATTCGAGCGACAATGGAGCCGAGTGCTTTTCGTGGCCTGATGGTGGTTCCACTCCTTTCCGTAACGAAAAAAACTCTAACTGGGAGGGCGGCTATCGCGTTCCTTGCCTCATCAAGTGGCCTGGAGTGATCAAGCCGGGAACCGTTTACAACGACGTCTTCTCGCACGAAGATATGCTCCCTACTCTTCTTGCTGCAGCCGGTGAGCCGGACGTAAAAGAGAAACTGCTCAAAGGGCACAAGGCGATCGGTAGGGACTACAAAGTCCATCTCGACGGCTACAACATGATGCCTTACTTCAAGGGTGAAGTAGAGGAGTCACCTCGCAAGGAGTTCTTCTATTGGACGGATGACGGAGGCCTCGCAAACCTTCGCTACGAACGCTGGAAGCTTGTCTTCATGGAGCAGCGTGCCGTTGGCTTCGATGTTTGGCAGGATCCTCTCGTGACTCTTCGTGTGCCTAAGCTCTTCTGCCTTCGGACAGATCCATTTGAGCGTGCTGATTGGGAATCTGAGAATTACGGAATGTGGAGATTTGATCGCATTTTTCTGCTTCTTCCGGGCAGTGCCTACGTGGCAAAGCATCTCGAGACCTTTAAGGAGTTTCCACCTAGACAAGAGCCTGCAAGCTTCAATCTAGATCAAATTCTCAAGAATTTGCAGGATAACGCAGGGCAGTAGTTCGTCCCCTTAAATCGAACCGCCTCGGCTCTGGCCGCAGGCGGTTTTTTTCTTGCACAGAGACCTCGACTTTATCCAATCTAATGAGCGCTTGATGGCGATTTGTTTTAGTTTTAAATTTTAGCAAGAGCCACAAAAGCCACAAAAGCCTATCACTATGAAAAATAAACTACTTGCCGAAATCTTCGGTACATTCTGGCTCGTTTTTGGCGGCTGCGGCAGCGCGGTTCTGGCGGCGAATTTCTTAACCGACGCGGGAGGAACCCCGATCAACTTGGGTATTGCGTTTTTGGGCGTTTCCCTTGCTTTCGGTCTCACCGTAATGACTATGGCTTTCGCAATCGGTCACATCTCTGGATGTCATCTCAATCCGGCGGTTACGGTTGGGTTGGCTGTAGGGGGACGGCATCCCAAGACCGAGATCGCTCCGTATATCGTCGCCCAAGTCATCGGTGGAATCCTTGGGGCCGCTGTGCTTTATTTGATCGCAAGTGGTAAGGATGGATTTAGTGCGGCGGATGGCTTCGCATCCAACGGATTCGGTGAGCAGTCACCGGGTGGCTATTCCATGATTTCCGCCTTAGTGGCTGAAGTGGTTCTAACCTTTTTCTTTTTGTTGATCATTCTTGGAGCGACTGACAAACGTGCGCCAAAAGGTTTTGCTCCAATCGCCATCGGCTTGGGTCTTACCTTGATCCACCTGATTGGTATCCCTGTCACGAACCTTTCCGTCAATCCTGCCCGTAGCACGGCACCTGCACTTTTCGCAGGAGGTGCTTTTATATCTCAGCTCTGGCTTTTCTGGCTGGCTCCAATCGTTGGTGCGGCTCTCGCTGGGGTGGTGTATCCACTTATGGCGGGGAAAGACGACGGAAGCAGCGATTGATTTCCTGCCATTTTGCGTTATCTGCTAGATAAAAGGATAGGAACCACTTCCGAGCTCGGAAGGGTTCCTATTTTTCGTAGTGGGGCAGACGTCTTCAGGGATCTTAGATTCATTGAAAGTTTTTGAAAGTTGTATGCCAGTATCATTCGTAAGATTTCGGTGTGTGATAGACATCGCATTTGAAGTTAGAAAATACCTATGAGCGAAACAAGTGATGACGTGAAGGCCGTGGAAGAACTCGGCGAAGCAAGGGATGAGGTGGTCGCGGAACTGCGAAAAGTGATCGTCGGCATGGAGGAAGTGATCGATGAGATGTTGATCTCTATTTTCGCCCAAGGTCACTGCTTGTTGGTTGGTGTCCCAGGCTTAGCAAAAACTCTCTTGGTTAGCTCCTTGGCGAAGACTCTTTCTCTTTCCTTCAAACGTATTCAGTTCACACCAGATCTGATGCCGTCAGATATTACAGGAACCGAGCTGCTTCAGGAGGATCCAGAAACCCACGCACGGCGGTTTAAGTTTATGGAAGGTCCGGTTTTTACGAACCTTCTTCTTGCAGACGAAATCAACCGGACTCCTCCGAAAACTCAGGCGGCGTTGCTTGAGGCGATGCAAGAGAAGCGCGTTTCATCCGGTGGGGTCGATTACAAACTCGATAAGCCATTTTTTGTTTTGGCAACTCAGAATCCGATCGAACAGGAAGGGACTTATCCGCTTCCCGAGGCTCAATTGGACCGATTTTTGTTCAACGTCATGGTCAAATACCCAAGCCGTGAAGAAGAGTTGGGCATTATGAAAAATGTGACCAGTGCGACCCAGCCAGAGATCAATGAAGTATTGGATGCCAAGGGAATCATTCGGTTCCAGGAGCTCGTCCGTCGTATTCCAGTTGCCGATCATATCTTTGAGTATGCAGCTTCTTTGATTCGTGCAACTCGCCCAGATGAAGATGATGCGCCAGATTTTGTGAAGCAGTTCATGTCATGGGGTGCGGGACCGCGCGCGTCTCTCAATCTGATTCTAGCTGGCAAGGCTCGTGCCGCACTGCGTGGCCGAACCCATGTTTCGATTGAGGATATTCAGGCGATTTGTCTCCCTGTTTTGAGACATCGAATCATTCCAAATTTCGCGGCAAGATCCGAAGGGATGACATCGGACCTTCTGGTCGAGCGTTTGCTGAAAGAGATTCAGGTAGATGCCAAGGCTTAAACCGTTTTTCGGGCAGTATATTAACGAAACGCTGACACATGTCAGAGCATCTACCGAACCTAAATTACCTCACTCCTGAGATCCTCCATAAGATTGGGGATCTTGAGTTGATTGCGAAGGAAGCTGTCGAAGGATTGAGAGCTGGCGCGCACCGTAGCCCTCTAAAGGGGTTTAGTACGGAGTTTGCCCATCATCGTCAGTATTCACCTGGCGATGCGATTCGAGATTTGGACTGGCGAGTTTATGGCCGGACAGAGCGCTACTACACGAAACTCTACGAGGCTGAGACGAACTTTGATTGCCATGTCTTGATCGATTCAAGCTCCTCAATGACTTATAGCTCGGATGTTGTCAGTAAGCTTGAGTATTCAAAATACTTGGCAGCAGCGCTCAGTTATATGGTTCTGAGCCAGCGCGATTCTGTTGGTCTGAGCGTGTTTGATTCGGAAATGAGGATGCATTTGCCACCGCGTTCTGCGATGAGTGTGATCCTTCAGATTGAGAAGACTCTGAAAGAAATTGAGCCGCAGCCGAAAACCAGCATTGAGAAGCAACTGAACGATATTGCGATGCAGATCAAGCGTCGTTCCTACGTGATTTTGATATCAGATCTTTTTGCTAATCCTGATGACATCATGCGGGGTCTTCAGCGACTCCGATTCAGTGGGCACAATGTGATTGTTTTCCATACGCTTGATAACTACGAACTGAACTTTCCATTCAAGGGTGTTTGGCAGTTCGATGGCTTGGAAGGGGAGGATGAACTGACAACCCAACCGGAGCGAATCAGGAGCGACTACATGGCGAATCTTGGCCAATATCTTGAGGCGGTTAAGTCTGGTTGTATCAGTAGCGGTGTTGACTACGCCTTGGTTGATACCTCCAAGCCCTTGGATCTCGTGCTGAGTGAATTTTTCGAAAACCGTTCATTGAATACAATGGGCCCAGCCGTGGGGGCTAGATCATGAGTTTCTTAAATCCATGGTTTCTTTTTGCTGGGTTTGGAATAGCCCTGCCAATTCTTGCTCATTTATTGAATCGCCAGAAAGTCAAAAAGACAGACTGGGCGGCGATGCAGTTTTTAAACAAGAATGTTCAAGTCCGTTCTCGCCAGCTGAGAATTCGTGATATTTTACTGCTTCTTCTTCGCTGCGTTGCGCTACTCTTGCTTGTCTTTGCTTTGGCGAGACCCGTCTTCAAGGAAGGAACCTTCGGGTTGGTTCCGGGAGAATCGCGCTCAGGAGTCGTCATTGCCATCGATGCTTCATACAGCATGCAGCACGGCGCTGAAGGAGAAACGCGATTTGATCGGGCTTTAGAAATGGTCGATGTCATTAGCGGTAAAATTCAGCCGGGTGATCCAGTCTCAGTCATCCTCTTGGGAGGGGAGGATAAAGTCCTCATCCGCAACATGGCATTTGAAGAAGAGCGGTTTCGCAAAGTGCTTGAAAAAGCCAAGCCGGTTCCAACTGGTTTGGATCTCAACCGTATTCCTCAACGCCTGGAGGAACTGACCGTCGATCTGGAAGCACCCCGCGCAGAAGTCTATTTGATAACGGATACCCAGGCGCGTGACTGGCGAATGTCCGCAGCCAGTTTTCAAGAATCCCTTGCTGATCTGCGGCGTGAAGCCGAGGTGTTTCTGATTCCCGTTCCAGGAGGTTCGGAGAATCTCGCGGTGACGGATTTTGATTTGGTCTCCGGAGTGCTGCGCAAAGGAACCACGGCACGTTATCAAGCGACCATTCACAATTTTGGAAGAGAACCGGTGAGCAACGTCGAAGTTCAATGCCGCGTGGAAGGTGTCGAGATTGACCGTAAAATTGTTTCAATCATTGCTGCAGGAGCCTCCGAAACTGTCTCTCTGTTTGTTCCTTTCCACAATGCAGGCCCTACAAAAATCACTGCTGAGATCAGTGGCGACTTGCTTCCTGCAGATAATGTCCGGCGACTCGTGGCTGTGGTGAAAGACCGAGTTTCTGTGCTATGTGTTGATGGTACGGATGGCGATGCTGGGCGACTTGCAATGGCGGCTCTACTGGCGAGAGCAGGCGGATCTCAAGATGAAGATTATGTGGTGCGCTCGGTGTCTTGGCTTGCATTTCCATCGCAAAATCTTGAGGAAGTCGATGTTATCCTGATGGCGGATGTTCCGGAGATCACTTCTGGGCAAGCGGAAATGCTTTCACGTTATGTGCGTGAGGGAAACGGCCTTGTCTGGTTCGCTGGTCCGAATGTGAAAGCGACTGCATGGAATGAAAGTTCTGAAAGCGGTCCGACTCCATTGCTTCCGGCAAAGATCGGTCAAACGGTCAACACCAGCAATAACGCGGGAGCGGGTCGACCTTTGGATCCGTCGATGCCTGATCATACGGTCTGCCAACCCCTTCGGTCGCTTCCTGAAGACCTTTTCAGCGAGACTCGATTTTTCCAGCGAATGGAAGTCGAGCCGACCTCATCAAGCTTCTCGGTGTTGAAGTTGGCTGGAAGCGGAGAACCCATTCTACTTGAGCATTCATTGGGGCGTGGGCATGTTTTTCAATTCACCACAACCGCTGAAACGACTTGGAACAACATGGCTCTGACGCCGGTCTTTCCCATGTTGATGCAACAGATTGTGAACTACCTTGCTGGGCGAGAATTTGAACGACCACAAGTCGTCGGTGATTCGCTTTCACTCTCCTATGTCGAACAACCCGATGCCAGTGATGCGGTTTTCGATACTCCTTCCGGAGAGACCGTTGCAGTAGCCGTTCGCGAACACCGGAATGAGTTTGTCGCTATGCTTGAGAATGCCAATGAGGCAGGTTTCTACGAAGCGCGAGTCAGCGTTCAAGCGCCGAGTTTACCCATAGCGGTGAATGTTGATACACGTGAATCGCAGGTGGCTTCATTGACCTCTGAGGAAGTTAGCAAGAACGTTGAAGGAATCGATTTGATGATCGCGAATTCCGAGGTGGATCTTGAATCGGCAATTCAGGAGTCTCGAACGGGTCGATCGTCTTGGCGGCAAATTTTGATTGCTGGATTGTTGCTCTTGTTGGTGGAGAGTCTACTCGCCGATTGGCTTCGTAGAAGAAAGGCATCGCGTGGAAAGCAGCCGGATGAAATGCCGGAAAACCTATCTGGAACTTCACATGTCTAATTCGATATTTTATCTTGGAAAGATCGATCAGATCTTTTTTGCGAGACCTATTTCCTCTGTTGCTTTGATTGTAGTTTTTGCTGCTGTCTTGATCCTAAGTATCTATCTCTATCGTAGATCGTGGGGTATGCCGATGTGGGTTCGAGTCGGGTTGGGTATTTCTCGATTTGCCGTCCTCGCGTTGATCGTGGCGACCTTGTTAGAGCCAACAGCCGTTGTCACTGAGAGTAATAATCGGGCGAGGAGTCTACCGATTCTTTTGGATGTTTCAGAGAGTATGTCGATGCAGGATCAGCGAAAGCGGTCGGAAGATCTCGTCGATGCAGCGGCCGCACTAGGCATGGTCGATCTTAGTAACGAATCCGATGCAGACTCATTGGTGATGGGATTGGATTCGAACCAGCGCAGAGAAATCTCAGATGCTTCTCGCTCGGATCTCGCTAGGGCGATTTTAGCTAAATCAGCCCGTCCGGTTTTTGAATCTTTGGGTGAGGAACTGGAGATTAGCTATCACGCATTCGACCGAGATTCGCGACTCATTACTGATGGAACTCAGATCACGGATGAGGAACTTTCAAAACTCAACCCAAACGGACAGGGGACATCGATTGCTTCGTCACTTGAAGCTGTAGCAAACTCGGGAGGAATTCCGCCTGCGGGTGTTTTGCTCCTATCCGATGGGGTGGATAATGGAACTTCCCAGCGTTCCGAAGCGATTCTTCGTGATCTCGGGGCTCGTGGAATTCCTGTCTACTCAGTTCCTCTTGGATTGGCCGATCCTGATGATGTCTCGATCCGCAATATCGTGATGCAGGAAGTCGCTTTCTCCGGGGACCGAGTTCCTGTGCGAGTTCATTTGCAATCTAAGGGCTACGAAAGGCGTTCTGCAAAACTCACAGTCCGATTAAACGATCGTCAGGTTTCTCAGCGTAGAGTGCGTCTTGAAGGCGGACTACAATTCGAGGATATCGACTTTAATGTGGACCTTTACGAAAAAGGTGCTGCTCGCGTTACCGTGGAGATTGAGCCATTTGAAGATGAGGTTTCAGTTGCGAACAACGCTGTGGAACAAAGTGTTAGAGTGGTGAATGAAAAGGTCAACGTGCTATACATTGAAGGAAACAATCGCTGGGAGTTCCGTTATCTAACAGCAATTCTCAAACGTGATCCACGACTCAACACCACGTTTATTGCTTCTTCGGCAGGGCCCGAGTTTGCGCGGAACTCGCCGGAGCATATCGAACGGTTTCCTTCAAAACGTGAGGAGGCCTTCCAATATGATCTGGTGATCCTCGGTGATGTTGATGCGGCGTTTTTCTCACCGGAAGAGTTGGAAGTGCTCGAAGAGTTGATCCGTGATCGAGGTGGTTCTTTGCTCGTGCTTTGTGGTCCGATGCATACGCCTGCTTCATTTGTAGATACCGCGGTAGAAACAATGCTGCCGGTGCGGTTTGATCCCGATAGTGAATGGGAATTAACCTCTGAGTCGATCTACCCCGTGCTCACTTCCGAAGGCCGAAGCAGTATGGTGATGGTCTTGGAAAACGAGACGGAAGAAAACGATCGGATTTGGAGCCGTGTTGCCCCGCTTGATCATTTGCCACCCCTCCTTGGTGCGAAACCTGGAGCCACTGTACTGGCGACACTTTCCGATACGGCAGCCGGTTCACGTCCTTACCCGATGGTGGCTTGGCATCGCTACGGCACAGGTAAATGTATGTCGATTGCTACCGATCGTCTCTGGCGCCTTCGATTTAAAACTGGGGATAAATATCATTGGCGCGTCTGGTCGCAGTCCATCCAGTTCCTAACGCTTTCGCGTCTGATGGGTGAGCACAAACGCATTCGTTTGGAAACCGATCGTTCGACCTATCGCGAGGGTGAACAGGCACGCCTTTACGCACATGTTTTGGACGAAGAATTCGAACCTGTCATTCAGCCGTCTTTCAGAATCACGGTGAAAGGTGTGGACGGTAATGCTCTTGAGCAATCCGTGAGTCTACAGCCAGATCGCACTTCTCCAGGGCTATACGAAGGCTATTTTACCCCACCTGTTTCTGGTCGATACCGCCTCGAGGCAAATGAAGATGATCAGGAAGTTTCTAACACGACTGAATTTCAGGTTGCTAATATAAATCAAGAACTCAGCGATACCGATGCTGACCGTGCCTACTTAGAACGTGTCTCCGAGTTGACTGGGGGGAAGGTTTTGGCAGTTCGTGACATTTCCATGTTATCGTCCTTGCTAAACGGTGCTCCAACAAAATCTACCTACCGTTCCGAGAGGCCGCTCTGGGATAGCTGGATCATTCTTTTGATCATGATTTCACTGCTCGGTATGGAATGGATAACGCGAAGAAAATACGACCTGCCATGACCCAATCCACTCAAAATTCGACCCTCGAATCATGCGTGCGTGCTGTCTGGCTTCGCAGGCAACGAAAACACGTCATTTCCGGTTTGCTGGCGATGTTTCGATGGGGAGTTCCGCTCTTTTTCGTTGGTATGTTTATTGATCGATACGCTTACCTTCCGAAAGCGGGTCGTCTTGGTATTCTCATCGTCCTGGCACTGGTTTCTCTCTACCAAGCTTGGCGCAATGGATGGTGCAGACTTCGGCGCTACGACTCTACGAGCACGGCGATGCTGATCGAAGAGCGCCAAGGCGGTCTAGATAGCCTTTTGACTTCGGCGATCGAGCTAGGTCGTTCAGATGCTTCTCCGGGAACATCACAATCGCTATGTGAGGCGACCTTGAAAAAGGCAGAGATTGCTGCTGCAGATTTGAAGCCTGAAAAAATCATCACTCTTTCCAGTCTTCGTTTACCAGTAAGAATCGCGATGGGCTTGGGTGCTGCCGTTCTGATCTTTGCGATCATCAAAGGGCCTTTTCTGGCTGCTGGTCTTACACGAATTTTCGCGCCATGGGCAACGGTAGCCTATCCAACAAAAACCAAGTTAAACATCGAGAAAGCTGATCTTGTTGTGAAAGAGGGTGCCAGTGCTTTGGTTGCCGTGGTTGTTTCGGGAGAGGTTCCAGACTTTGCAACATTTTTGCTGCGGACAGGGGACGGAAAGCCCCGCGAAATCGAGTTGGCGATTGAGGATGGACAGGCGATCTATTCGATTGAATCTGCTTCGCGAAATTTCAGCTATCGCGTTAAGGCAGGTGACACGAGAAGTGAGTGGCATGAAGTCAGAGTTATTTCTGCGCCTCGTGTCAAAAAGGTGGCGTTGGATCTTGAATTTCCGACTTACTTGGAACGTGAAAACGAGACGGTCGAAGCGATGACTCTGACTGTTCCAGAAAGTACAAAAATTCATTGGTACCTTGAATTGGATCGGCCGATTCGCAGTGCAGTTCTGAATCGTGACGGCGAGGAGCCCACCGAACTGAAAATTAGCGACGACGGACGCCAACTTGTGATTGATGAGGAAGTGGATGCGTCGAGAGGTTATAGTTTTGATTGGGTAGAGCGAGAGTATGGTTTCGAGTTTTCTAGTCCTCGTTATTATTTGCAGGTCGCTTCGGATCAGAGTCCTCGTGTTGAGTTGGTCTCACCGGAAGCAAATGTGAGTGCCATGCTGAATCGTCCGCTCGACCTTGTGGTCCGTGCTCAGGATGACCATGGGATCGGCACGACAAAAATCACCTACCGGGTGAACCGCCGGCCTGAAAAAACCATTACGCTCCCAGAAGGTTCGCTTGATGGAAGCGGAGCCCAGAAATTGGATTGGGATTACCGTCAAGAGCTGCCTGATCTCGAAGTCGGTGATTCAGTTTCATTTGTTATTGAGGTTGCGGATAAATATCCCGGCGAAAATGGACCACATCGGGCGGCAACCGAGTCTCGCCGAATCACGTTTCTTTCTCGTGAAGAGTATTTAGCGGGAATCACCAAGAAAATGGAACGCTTGTTGACTCGTGTTCGTTCGCTTTACAGGCAAGAACGCGGCGCGCATGAGCTGGTTCGCTCACTTGAGCCTGCTGCTGATAGTTACCTTCCGACCTGTCAGTTAGAAGCGATCCGGCAGGAGATGGTGCGTGAACAACTCATTGCCACCTCTGATGAAGTAGATGCGTTGCTAGAGGACCTTGCGGCCAACCAAGTTTCTGATGCTGTGGAAAGTGACTCTCTCGCTTCTTTACGCGACTCGCTGCGGACCATCGCAACCGAACATGTCGCACGTGCAGCAGACCTTCTTCGCAATCAAGTAGGAGCAGATGCTCTTGATCCGCAACCAGCGATTGCAGCTGTCAATGAAGCAGCTCGTGAGCTCGCGGGACTCGTCTTGCAGCGTGGAATCGATGCCGCACGCGAAGTGTTTGCCCGTGAGACGCATATGCTTTCCCGTGAGCTTGCCACTCTTCGGAAGCGTCTGATTTCTTCGACTCCTGATCAGGCCGAGTCTCTAGCAGCCGAACATGAAGCGGTCGCTGCATGGACTGAGACTCTTCTCAATCGACTCACTGAGGGGATGCGATATGACAAAAAGCCTCTGGCAATCCTTGGGCTTAGCCGCCGTATTTACGAACTGCGAACTGGGAAGGTAGCGGATCAGATTCGTCAAGCAGCTCTTCTCGCTCGTGACGGGAAAACTGCAGAAGCGGCTGAGGCTCAATACCCGCTTATTCGCCCGCTTCTCGAAGCTGAGTTCACGATGCGAAGCGGTTCCGAATATGCGTTGATTCGCGATTTACGTGAGCAACTTGGTAGTCTGATGGCAGGGCAGAAAGAACTTCTTGAGAGTTGCGAGGGACTTGATGATTTCAATGGGAAAATTCCTGATCTAAAAGAGCAGCAGACAAAACTACGGGATTCCTTGGTGCTCGCATCGCTTCCGAAAATTTCCGCTCCTCGAACGCGATTGTTCGACATGACACTGCCACCTGTTCCACCCAGCGACAAACTCCGGCTTGCGGCAGAGGAGTTCATGACGGCCTCTGCTGAAAAGATTACCGCAGGAGAGAAAGACAAGGCTGTCGCGAGCCAACGTGCGGCCATCGAGTCTCTTGAAAAGCTTGATAAAGTGCTCACTCGCTGGTCAGCAGAACTAGCCCAGAGGGTCTTAGGGGTTTCTGCGCTTGTGTCTGATGCGACCAACCGTGCTGGAGCCTTGGAGCAGTTGGAAACGCTGCAGATCGGGTTGCTTGAACAAACCGAAGAGGCGGCTCTTGATGAAAAGAATCCTGCCAACTTGGTGGAAGACCAGAAAGCACTGGCGATGGAAGTGGACTTGTTCCGTAAAGACCTTTCTGTAGAGGGCTCAGAACCCGCTAAAGAGATTCTTCCTCTGCTTGGTCGACTTGAGGTCGTGATGGCTACCATGAATCTTGCCGCGAACGCTTTGCAGCAGAAGAAGTTAGAGGATGCACTTGAACCCCAGGAAGAGGCAGCCATGGCCCTTTCCGAGGCGCGGGCTCTCGCCGAGCGTCAACTCACACAGCTGAACCTTCTCCAGCAGCTCATCGCGTTTGAGCAAGCAGTTGCCGGAGCCAGTGAAGGCATGGCGGATATCGTGGGTGGACAGAACGATTTGATCGCTGCGACCAAAGAAGCGGACGAGGACGCACTTGAACCACTTCTCGATCCGCAACGAAATTTGCTGCAATGTCTTTCAGATATCGCTCCGAGTCTCGATCTGGTTGCTGCTCGCTTGGATGTTGGGACGCCAC
The DNA here is from genome assembly GCA_045106015.1 of Akkermansiaceae bacterium. Lineage (GTDB taxonomy): Bacteria > Verrucomicrobiota > Verrucomicrobiia > Verrucomicrobiales > Akkermansiaceae > Luteolibacter. Next base: position 42,273 of record JBGCEE010000024.1, read on the forward strand.
TTGTTTTTGCTGCCTCAGATGTCGAAGATGCACTATTGGCCATGGAAGATGGCGATGGGGAGGATGCTGCGGAAATTCAGGAAATTGCTGTTGAGTCACTGGCGAAGGTGAAGGGCTTGGTTTCTGAGATTTCAGTTCAAACTGGTTACTTGGCGGAAATTGTCGAATTCCTTCACGAGGCCCAATCCGATGCCGCCTTGCTTGCGTTTCGGCAAAGGCAACTTCGTGAAAAACCTGTGAAAGATAGCAGCCTTGCCGAGCAGCAGGCACTTGCTTCTGATACGAAAGAATATGGGCGTTTGCTCAGCGAAGTCGCAGGTGTCATTGACTTTGATCAACTCAGCGAGCAGTTGCGAGAAAAGCTGGGAGAAATTGATCTCACGGTTGATTTCGCCGGTCCCGCTGAGCAGATGGCAGAAGCTGTTCGACTGCTCAAATCTGGAGAAGGAGCGACCGACTCCATGCTCGCCGCAGAGGAGGCTTTGACCGCGAATTCCGATCAGCTGTTGCTCATCATTTCCATGCTCAACGGCTTGCCTACGATATCTGTTACGAACGCAGACCCACCGGAACTGCATCGCCTGATCAAGATTCTTGATATTGCAAGTAAGCACCGCGGGCTTCTCCGTGAAACTCAGGGGGCGGCGAAAGAGAAGCTCTCTGAGATTTCTGTAAGACAAGCGAAACTCACAGAGGAATTGGCCACATTCAAGGCCGGTGAAACGAGTCACCCAACACTGATAAAAGCACACAGAGAAATTGAGCCAATTGTAGCGGCTCTAGAAGGTGCCGACAAGAATTCTGCATTGGCTGCCCAACTTGCCAGCGATCGTAGCCTTCGCCATTTTGTCATTGAGCAGGCTCTCATTTTGAATACTGCGGTTCCCCCGGCTTCGAGCAGTGATGCAGATGTCCTCACCGAAGCCGAAACTGATGATTTATACGAAGCCGAGGCTGTTGGGTTTGTTTCTGATTTTGTGAGCGGCGAGGCACCGAAGGACAAAGAATCCGAGTGGAAGATTCTCGGTGACCGCAACCGGGCCGCTCTGAATCAAAATTTCGCTCGTGAGCTTCCGCTCGAATACCGAGCCACCTTGAAAAACTACTACGAAAGAGTCGCGAAATGACATTACACGTCGCCATGAAATCATTCTATCGAAATACCGTCGCATCGGTGTGCTTGTTCGGACTCCTTCCGCACACGGCTCTCGGGCAAGACCAACCAACGCCGGAGCCGGCTGCGGATGCATCGACTGAAGACGCTCCCGAACTAACCGAAGCTGCGGATCTCGCCATTGAACGTGGTTTGCAACATTTGCTGGCGACACAGAAAGCCGATGGCTCTTGGAGTGCGGATAATGGGAGTTTTGAAACGGCCGGAACGTCATTGGGGCTCATGGCCTTCATGGTGAAAGGGCACTTTCCCGGTTTCGGGCGCCATGGTGCGGCGCTAGATCGAGCCAAAGATTTTCTGCTAAAAAAGGCAGAGGAATCTCCAACGGGTTATTTAGGTGGAATGTATGAGCACGGCCTCTACACCTTAGCATTGTCCGAACTTTGGGGGATGACCAACAACATTGAGGATAACAAAAGGATCCAAATTCAACTTGAGCGAGCCGTACAAGTCATCTTGAGGGCTCAGAGTCCACTTGGCGGTTGGCGTTATCACGCACGTCCCGATTGCGGTCAGGATACCTCGGTCACCGCGATGGTATTTGTTTCTCTCGCATCTGCTAGGCAGGCAGGGATCTTGGTTCCAACCGAAACGATTGATCGAGTCGTTGCGTATCTGCGCGATCAGGTTTGGAATGAGAAAACCGGTGGCTTTGGCTATCAGGGGAGCAGTGGTTCAACTCTTGCCTGCACCGCGGGAGGTGCCTATGCAGCGCAGCTCTGTGGTATGCGCGATACCGAGTGGGTCCAAGCGTCCATCCGTTATCTTGAGAATAGCCCAAAGATCTTTAACCGAAAAGAGCTCGGCCACTACTACTACGCCCACTACTACGCGATCCAAGCCATGGTGCAGGCAGGCGATGAGCATTATGCCAAGTGGTATCCACAGATTCGTGACCAACTCATCAGCTTACAGAAGCCGAATGGTTCTTGGAGTGAAGGCACCGAGGAAAAACCGGAGAGTTATCCTCACAAAACCCCGATGGCGATTATTATTCTAGGAACTCCTCACCGCTATATTCCTGTTTATCAGGAGTAGGGATATATTGGGTGCGGTTACTTTACTGTTCTTAAAGATCTTTTGAAGATTTTCCAGTTGACCTAGTTACATTCTACAGATTTACTCAATGTGATCGTTTGAAGAGAAACTTTGGTGTTGTCGAAGCTCACCAATATAGTCTCTAGGATTAAAAAATCATCCCAAAAACCCCAAAACCAATGGATAATCCCCTTCGCTTATTCTTCTTTGTAATTACGCCGGTGCTTTACTTCTCGATGATGTTATCACCGAATGCATTGGGTCAGACAGCGCCTACTCCTGATACGACTTTTTCGGCAAACTCAGGTAACCTTTGGAGAACTTCTGGTAACTGGGACAATGGCGTGCCGACAGGAACGCCCTCAACGCAAACAGGCGACAATGCGTTGATCGGTGACAACCAAACAGCACTTTGGGAACAGAATGTCGATGGTGATCCCGCCTTCGGGACACTGACCCTCGGTGAAAACTCAACTCTTCAATATCGAGCGAATGGTAATCAGGGACTGCCTTTAGAAAGCAATGTTTACTTCAAAAACGGTTCTGTTTTACAGTATACTTCGGGTTCCAGCAACCGGAATGATAATTTCTTCATATTACCGGGTGCCTCAGCAACCTTTAGGACGGCAGGCTCAACCTTCATGAGAGGAACTCTGCAAGGTGCGGGAAATTTAGACGTAATCGCCAGCGGCAACATTGAAATTCGCAAGGACACCGCTAATTACACAGGGAATCTTACCTTCACCAATGCCAATTCGACAGGACGCCGCATAACCCTCAGTCGATTTGGTGGGGGAAGCCAAAGACTTGGATCAGGAGTTAATACGATTGGAAGTAATTTGTATTTAAACGCAGACAGGGCAGAAAAAATTCCAAACAGTGCCACTTTGAGACTAGTTGGTGGCCCTGGTGCCAATAATCAGGCTAAATATCGGATAACTGGTGGTAGCGAAACAATTGCCAATCTTGTTATCGAATCACCTACTCAAAGTGGTCCCTATTTGATCACGGGTAACAACACAAACTCGACGGCGGTCAGGGTTACTGATACCGTCACCTTTGAAGGGACGGCCAATACGATTGAGATTCAATCTAGGATGGGAGGCGAGTTCCGAGGCGAAGCTCGACTATCAGGAGTTGATATCAATGCCAACAATATGGTTTTCCGAGGCACAGGTGAATGGACTATCGACGGTTCGAAAAATACTGGAAGTTCCTCTCAGCCTCAAAATTTTGCCATTGGCTCGATCGGTATTGAGGGTGGTGGCGACGTGACGACGCTCGCTAATGTGACAGTCAACGCAGCCTTTAACGCCGATAACGGATTCACCAAAAAGGGCGCTGGAACATTAACGTTGAACCACACAGATCCTTTACGCAACGTGCAGAACGGGACCCAAGATTTTAACGTAAAAGGCACGGTGACTGTCGAGGAAGGTACCTTGATTTTAAATAACACTGTGCAGGCGACGATCAATGTCGGAATTAACGGTGCTCTAGGTGGGTCTGGGACGATTAATTCAACAACGACAATCGCTGGTGTTCATGCGCCGGGAACATCTCCGGGGATTCAAAGCTTTGGGGCCAATTTGAATTATTCAAGTGGAAGTTCTGTTCAGTGGGAATTGAATGCGAATGCGACTGCGACACGTGGCACGAATTTCGATGGAATCAACGTTGCAGGAGATCTTGTATTCTCCTCGGGCCCAACTTCACTTGAGTTGGCGTTTGATGACGCAACAGGGGCTGTCGACTGGACAGATTCATTCTGGGAGACGTCGCATACCGAAACGGATGGTTGGTTGATCTACGATGTCGACGGGAACCTCGTTAATCCGGAGAATCTCGCAATCAGTCTTGAAAACTGGGAGGATAGCAATGGAGCCTTGTTTGATGACGAGCTGGCTGGAAGCACTTTTTCGCTCTTCCAAGATGGTTCGGATATTTACTTAGAGTTCAATGCAGGTGCAGGCGAAGTGATTCCTGAGCCAAGTTCGGTTGCGTTGCTTGGAGCAAGTTGCCTCCTTCTGCTGCGCCGTCGCAGGTAGTTACAAAGATTTGCTCTTCGAGGCGGCCTTGGGCTCTAATTCTCTTGGTTCTATTTCGAAGAGTCTACTGTCGCTCATTCTAGTTTTCTGCTGATTGGGTAATTCTAGGAAGTGTCTCTGTATCGATTACCGGTGTTGCTGAATTTATTCTAGAACCCAGTTTTGGATCAGCATATTTGTCTATCTTCTCTTCTAAATGGAGGACGTCTTGAAAGATGAGCTTCGATAGACTTACTTGTTGAAAGAATTTTCGGAATCAGGTCGTTAGAAATCCACTCAACAATTTCTCATGAAAGCGCCAATTTATCACACACTCTCTTACTTTTTATCGATTTCCATCTTCTTGGTGTCACATGCTTCAGCGAAAAAACAGGAAGATGCTCCACTTACGAAGCGTGGGGAAGAGCTGCTGGAAACGTATACGAAGGAACTTGAGTCCTTGCGTGCTGAAGTGAAGGGAGCCTTGCCAGAATTGGACGAGACAAAGAAGACTGCGTTTCTTGACGTTCGGGAGAGGTGGAACGGAATCCCAAGAATCACCGATGATACTTCGCCGACTGAGAGAAAGGCGACCGAAGAATTGATTGAGACAACGGAGACCGCGGCACGAAATACTGCTGGAGCGCTGCTGACAGATCTAGACACGCTGCTTTCATCCGAGGCGCTTGATTCGAAGTTGATGAAGATTGCGGTGATCAATCATGCTACACCAAGAGGTCTGGCTGGATTTGCCCAGCAGGGGGCTGAACAAGAGAAATTATTAGAGGCTTTCTTTGCGGACGAGGCCTTGATGCGGCAGGTGCTCGAAGCTGGTGGTGCCAATGGAGGGGCTTACGGTGAAATGATGGAAGTCTACACGTCCATTCTTGCGAAAAGTGAACGGGCTCGTGAGCTTGGAAGCATTTTTCAGCGTCTCGCACTCGGTATGGCAATTCAGATGCCATGGACGGATGGGAAGGCGGGAGCAGGGGTTTACGGGATTGTTTACCGGACTCGATACGATGTCGATCAGGTGAAACGCTATCTGCATTTCGAAAAAGCCTACCTCGATGGAGAACTCGATCCAGCTTTCCCCGAACTCAATACTTGGGAATGTCGATTCATCGGCAACGGGCAATACAGTGAAGAAGATATGGCGTGGTTCCGCCAGATGCTGCGCACCTATCGTCCCGATCATATCACAATGGATGATTACAAATGGCGTTACATCCGATTTATTAAGAGTGATGTGCCCTACTGCAGCACAACTCATGACCCATCCCTAGGGATTCCTGCTCAAGAACATATTGCGTTGGGTGGTATTTGTGGTCGGCGCGCATTTCTCGGACGTTTGTCTACTCGCTCGTTCGGGATTCCATCACGTGCTTCGACTCAGACGGGTCATGGAGCAATGAGCCACTGGACTCCTGATGGGTGGGTGGTTTGCCTTGGCGCATGGTGGTCGATGGCGTGGTGCGGCCCCCAAGGTGGTCTTGATTTCTTGCTCGATTCACAGGCTAGGGAGTTTGAAGAGCAATACGCCAAAGTGCGTCGTGCTCAGTGGATTGGTGATGCGTTTGGTGAAGAGGATGTCAGTATTCGACATGGCCAGTTTGGCAAGGCCGGTGGGTTTTGGGACAGTCTGGCGTTTGTGAAAAAACAAATCATCGTCAAACAGGCGGAGGTTGAAGCTCTCGAACTAGTCGGCGGTATGAAACTTGGTGAATCAGACGAATTGATCGGCGATGAAGAGGGTGAGGATATTGAGATCCCGGACAAATACAAAGAAGTGAAAGTTGCTGAAGATGGCACAATTACCGTGCCAGCGGTGGCTTGTTATTCACCACGTAAGAGTTCGGATCGCATTCTTTTCTTGGAGAGTTATAAAGAAGGCTACCAGCTTCACTACAGTCGCCTCGGGCAGCGTCCTGAACTGTTCAAGTATCGCCTAGAAGTTCCTGCAGATGGTGAGTATGAACTCACCGCTGAGGCTGCGACGGTCTCGCCGAATCTACAGGTTTTAGTCCGGATCAATCGCGACGAACCCGCTCCATTCTCCATGCCTTACACGAAAGGGATGTGGGAGTCTTCCAAGCCGTTGAAAGTGAAGCTCTCCGAAGGCCGCAATACGATCAGTATTACGGCCCGCACACCAAACCGGGGAGTGAGCCTTAAGAACTGGCAGCTCAAACCAGTGAAGTGATTCAGTTGAACTCACACTCCTAGTCGCGCTCTTTGTTTTTCTATAAAATTCCCATGAAATATCACAACGCTTCCATGCGTGCGTCTATACTCTGTATTCTGTGCACGGCTTCAATTGGTTTGTTTTTCCAAAACGCAAACGCGCAGGAAGCGGGAGCTAAGGGAGAGGTTGCGGAGTTCGAGGCAGCACTTGAATCAGCAAAGGAAGGTTCTTCCGAGGCGCGTAAACGGCTTGCCGTTCGAAGGGTGATTCGCGACGCCGAGAAACAGGTAGAGACTTTGGGTGAATCGCCAAAGCGTTTTGCTGTGCTTGAATTTCTTTTTCGTGCCCGTCAACAGCTCATCACTCTCGACGATGACTCAAAGCATCGCGTCGCACTTTTGGAGACCTGTCGTGAATTGGTCAAAGCGCCCGACGAATTAGCCGAGCTTCGTCTTGAGGCGGATCTTTTGCTATCGCAAGCAGAGTTGGCCAAGAAGGGTGCCGATTCAGAAGCACGTGCTGAGGCACTACGACCTTTTGTTGATCGGTATATCGAGACGCCAGCGGGACCCAAAGTTCTCCGTCTGGCGATGGTCATGGCTCTTGAGTTGGGCGACAATCCCTTGGTCAATGATCTTCGTGAGTTGATCAAGAAGAACTTTGCGGGTGATTTGGAGATGATTGCTTTCCAGCGCGATAAACTCGGTGGACAGGTGTTTGGAGCGCCCTTCACGGGTATTTTCGAAAGGGTGGATGGCAAGTTGATCCGTTTCCCAATGGATGGTTTGGGACGCTCGACCATGCTCGCTTTCTGGTCGAAGGATAATGAAGGTCAAAAGAATCTGGAGGCGCTCGCGAAGTCCTATCTTGAGCTAGAAGAGACTCTCGAGGGTCGGCTCGAGATCATCAGTATCAATCTTGACGAACTTCCGGACGCGGGAGAATCGATCGTTCGTGGCTTCGGCGTTGACTGGCAGGTCCTGCGTTT
>JBGCEE010000025.1:0-19258 GCA_045106015.1 Akkermansiaceae bacterium
TGTCATCAGTCAGGGACTCGGGGCCGGTTCTAGCGTGCCGGTCAACTCTGCCGTCGACCTCGTGGTTTCGCTTGGATTGGATCTTTCACCCAAGTTGATACGTACCACCGTCAGCGCGGTGAGCAGCGCGGCGTGGACTACAGTGAATCTTGGACGGACCTACAACTCGCCGGTGATCATCGCCACTCCGATCTATCCTGATCGGAACCGCCCGCCCGTGGTGACCCGTATCACCAATATCACCGCAACCGGATTTGACGTGAAGATCGACCGGACCGACGGTCGAACGGAACCGGTTAGTGTCGACGTTTCGATCATCGCAGTGGATGAAGGGGTTTACACTCAGGCTGAGCACGGAGTGACCATGGAGGCGGTGAAATACAACTCGACCGTTACCGCTCGTAAGGGTAGCTGGGTAGCCGAATCGCGCAGCTACCAGAATACCTACACGAATCCAATAGTCGTTGGTCAAGTGATGAGTGCCAACGATCCGAACTGGTCGGTCTTCTGGAGTATGGGTAGCTCGCGGACTAATCCGATCAACGCTTCCAACATCAACGTCGGTAAGCACGTCGGCGAAGATTCGAATACCACTCGGGCCGACGAAACCATCGGCTATATCGTCATCGAATCTGGTAATGGCACGATCGAAGGCGTGGCCTACGAAGCCGGCATCGGCAATGACACCGTGCGTGGTATTAAAAACTCGGCGAATCCCTACAACTATTCCCTGAGTGGCAATCTCAGTAGCGCTTCGGCTGCTGCAGTCTCAATTGGTGGTATGGACGGCGGCGATGGCGGTTGGGCAGTCCTCGGCGGCAGTCCCGCCTTCTCGGCGACCAGTATCGGAACTTGGGTCGATGAAGACACTCTGCGCGACACCGAACGCAATCACACCACTGAGCAAGTCGGTTATCTCATCCTTGAATAGGTCTGTTGCCCTCCGAGTGGGCGTGCACTGTAGCACGTGCCACTGGAAGGGGGCGCGCTTAGACCATTTGAGAATGATTTGCCGAAACCGGCGGAGTGAAAAATGCTTCCCGACAAGGCGCGATGAAGGCGTTGATAAACATCAACAACCGAAGAGCAACGCAGTTGGGGGGCATTTGCGCCCGGATTAGTGGACTACTGCTTTGCGCAGACACCCTTCTTCCCTCAAAGAAATACGGTTTCAGCAAAGACTTTTGGCAAAGGGTCTATCAGGAAAACGGCCTGAGCCAAGAAACCGTTGAAGAACGAATTCACCAGCTTCAAATCGAGAAGGCAAAACTGGCAGATGGCATACTTGCTGGCGCTGATGTAATTAGGAAGCTGGACGCATCGATGGTGCGAGAGTTATTGGGGTAGGTGCACCCCTGCAGGAGCTATTTTTTGGTCACACCGGGCGGGAGCCATTCTTTACTCATCGGCTTCATTGCTTCATCGATGGGCTTCGCATTGGCAGGGCGAGGCTTAGGCGGGGGTGTCTGGCCGTTGGCGCCCATTTCATTGATGCCGGAATTGAGTGTTTCTGAAAAGTCGTTCAGTGGACTGATGCCAGCGCTGTGTTCGGCGATCAGGGATTCAAGGGTGGCTTTGGGAGCTGCACCGGTGAATTTATGGACCATTTTCCCGTCGATATAGAAACGGACGTCGGGAATGCCTTTAACTCCCTGTTCAACGGACAGCTCGCGAGCTTGATCGACATTCAGTTTTCCAAGCCGAGCGACTCCGGAGTTTTCTTCGACCACAGCGGAGAGGACAGGTCCGAGTTTTTTGCATGGTCCGCACCAATGAGCATGAAAATCGACAATATTGAGTCGCCCGGGCTGAGAGATGAACTTCTGGAAATCGACTTCGCCGATGTCTTGGACGGCTGGTCCGGTCTGTTGGATGCCGTTGACAATTGCTTTGATATCCATGCCTTCGACACCTTGGGTGCTTTCTTTGCGCATGTCCTTGAGATCGTTAACCTTGTCGCCAACTGCGTCGATGTGATCACAGGATGAGATCATTGCGGCGGTAAAGATGATAGCAATTGGGTGAAATTTCACATAGATAGAATATAAATAATTCCTAGCTTGTCGAGCGTTTTTGGCTAGTGGAGAGTTTCCAAGACCGCATGTATTGCCTTGGTAGTTTGATCTGCGGGCACTCTATTTTCGAGGGGTAGGTGAATGAATCCTGCTGGAATGTGGCTGTTTTCCGATCCAAGAAAATCGAGTGCGGTGAAGAAGATCTGATTGCAAAGGTAGCGCCCAGGATCGTGAGAAATGGCTGATAGGTGGCCATGTGAGGCGAGTTTTTGCCGAATATTTTGCAGGGGAAGAGTGGAAAAGAGTGATGAAGGCGACTGTGAACGAATGGGTTCTCCGAATGGTTGCCTGCCACGGATATCGGGGATGCCGAATGATTTTTCGTTCCAAGCCGTGCTTTCGAGTTGGATGCAGTCGCAAGCGGCGGACTCGCCGAGCATCACGATGGCGCTGGGTTGGATACGGCGAATGGCTTGTTTCAGGCCGGAGGGAGCGATGACTGAATCGACCGGAAAAATCCGTGTGCGGATCTCTGGGAGTTCTTCTCTGAGATTCCGGAGCACGATGGAAGAAATGTTTTCGGTGCGATCGCCGAACGGACCGAAAGCAGTAACTAGAACGGACATTTGGGTAAGAATGGCAATCTGATTCGTAGAACGCAATCCTTCTAAATGCTTTCTGTATTGGGTATTTTCTGAAATGTTTCTGCGGAGCGAATCATGAAAATACAAAAGGCAGTCATTACCGCAGCGGGGCCAGATCAGCGACATTTGCCGCTACAGGCAGTTGTCAGTCATTCCGGTGCTTCGCGAACCGCGTTGCAGGTTCTTCTTGATGAGGTTTTCACCTCAGGAATCCATTCGGTTGCTGTGATTGTTGCTGCAGGTGATACCGCCGTCTATCGGAAGGCGGTTGGCTCGCATGCAGAGCAAGTGACTTTTATCGAACAAGATCGACCGTCAGGATACGGAGATGCGATTTGTCGTGCGGTTGATTTCATCGATGGTTCGCCTTTTCTTTTGATGGTGAGTGATCATCTCTATTTGAGTCACACGGATCGGTCTTGTGTTTCGCAACTGTTGCAGATGGCGGAGAAACACTCTTGTTCGGTCTCAGCGGTTCAGGCGACTCATGAAAGTAAGTTGCCTTTGTATGGAGTTGTAGGTGGTAAAAAAGTGCCTCAGGCGAGTGGCCTGTATGAAATTGAGAGAGTGATCGAAAAGCCCAGCCCGACTCTTGCTGAGCAGCATCTGACGGTCCCAGGGCTACGTGCTGCACAGTATCTTTGTTTCTTTGGAATGCATGCGCTAAGCCCGAAATTTATCGAGATTCTTTCAGGGGTGGGAAAACATGATGTTTCTGAGTCGCTGAGGAAGCTTTGTGAAACCGAGCAGTATTTGGCCTATGAGGTCGAAGGTCGGAGATTCAATCTTGATGAGGAAAACGGATTGCTAATTGCTCAGTTAGCCATCGCCTTGAACGGGCCACAGCGAGATAGTGTGTTGTCTTCGCTCGTGGAATTACTTGCCAGTAACAATCGATAATATGTCTTCGAAATTTGTAGACGTCATCGTATCGGCGGACAGCGCCTGTCGGGATACCTCATTGGAGTCGCTTTGCGATGGATTGACGGTTGGTGAGTTGCACGCGGCTTGCGTGACGCTGGACGATTTCCGTAGGCAGAACGACAATTTATATCACCGGGTGCGTGCGTTGTTTTTTTTGTATGCGATCCACCGATTTCATTTGCCACCGTTGCTATCCAAGGAGGCGGTGGGTAGTATTCCGTTTGCGGGATATGAGCATTTGTTGCAACGGCGTTTCGAGGAGGCGATTGATGAGTTTTTGGAAGCCGAAGGCGAGCAGGGTTCGGGCGATGCGCTCAGTTCTGCACTGAGTTCCGCGTATCATTCACTTGCCTTTCAAACGCTTGCCGACCAGGTGCGTTCCAGTGTGCGGACGGTGGATGGGAATCGCTGGATGTTTCGGATGGGGCACCCGGCGGATCATCCATTGCGAATTAGGAAAGAACTTCTCGATCATTCGGTGAATGGAACGTTTCCCATTTTGCGTGAAACGACTCCGGTCCGTATGGACCTAACTCACTCCGCGTGGTCAGACATTTTCTTTCTTGGGATGGATTTTCCAGAAGGTGCGAGGGTGATCAATGTCTCGGTGGATCTTGGAGTTCATGGAAGAGATAAGAAGACGAGCCCACCAGTCGAGGCGTATTTGCGAGTGATCGAGAAGCCGGTGATTCGGTTGACCAGTATCGATCTTGAAGCGACGGCTGAGGTGACGTCGTTGGGTGAGGTGTTTGATTTTGCGAAGGACTATTTGGGACTTCTTAAAGCGGCGGTCATTGCCAGTGGGGTGGTGCCCCCGGGGATCGAAGGATCTGGGCAGACGCTTGAGGCGTTGCTGGGCAAAATTGTGGGGCCTGGGAAGGGCTTGGAGTTGGTTTCCAGTGTGAATGATATTCCCAAAGGTTCGAGACTTGCTGTTTCTACGAACTTATTGGCGGCACTGATCAGCGCATGTATGAGGGCTACGGGGCAAACTGCCAGCTTGACGGGCGAGCTTGAGGAAAGTGAACGGCGGATTGTACTAGCGCGGGCGATCTTAGGAGAATGGATCGGCGGGTCGGGAGGTGGATGGCAGGACTCAGGTGGTGTCTGGCCTGGGATCAAGCTGATCGAAGGTGCTGTGGCTGGTGAGACTGATCCCGAACACGGAATCTCGCGTGGGCGCTTGATGCCGACTCATAAAGTCTTCAGCGATCAAGAAATTCCGGACAGCGCCCGGCAAGCCTTGCAAGATTCTCTTGTCCTAGTGCACGGCGGAATGGCTCAAAATGTCGGGCCGATTCTGGAAATGGTGACTGAAAAATATTTACTCCGAGGTTCTAAGGAGTGGAAAGGAAGGCAGGAGGCTTTGGATCTTTTGAGTCAAGTAATCGATGCTCTAGCAGAAGGAGATATTCGTAAGCTAGGAGCGATCACGACCGAGAATTTCCGTGGGCCGTTGCAGACAATTATTCCGTGGGCGACGACACTCTATACAGAGGAATTGATCGCTTCGGCAGAAGAAGAATTTGGAGAGGATTTCTGGGGGTTTTGGATGTTGGGAGGAATGTCCGGAGGAGGAATGGGCTTCATTTTTGCTCCTGAAAGAAAGGTGGAAGCGCAGGCAGCAATGCAGCGAATCATGTCGGAAACGAAGGCTCGTTTGCAGGATGCTTTGCCCTTCGCCATGGAGCCGGTGGTGTATGATTTTGCGATCAATTCACATGGAACGTATTCGGAGCTTTTCTGTAATGACTCCGCCCTCCTTCCTCCGAGGTATTATAAATTGCGCCTCCCAAGCATCCTGAGGCAGGATCCGCGGCAGTTACCTGCCGGAGTAAGGGCAGAGTTGGATAGTCTAGCAGTTGCATCTAGGAAGGATCCTGTGTTCGAGGGGATGGTTCAGGATTTGTTTGATTCATTTCTACCGCGTGGTGAATCGGAAGGTTCCGCGACAGACTCTTTGGAAACGCTTCTCGCTGAAAATGGTTTTGACCGTGAACTGCATGAACGCATCCGTCAGGATCTTCAGAACGGACGAATTGGCTTGGCGCAGAATCGGTTGGCAAACAGTTCGGTGATCGAGGATGTCCGAGAAGGGGATGTGCGGGATTTCAGTAAAGGTGGTGATGAAGAGCTGAAGAAGATCGGACAAAATGCACTCGAAGAGGGGACTGTAGCGGTAGTGACGCTTGCCGCTGGAGCGGGGAGTCGCTGGACCCAAGGAGCTGGGGTTTGTAAGGCATTGAATCCTTTCGCCAAATTCAGTGGAAAACATCGAACTTTTGTTGAAACGCACTTGGCGAAGAGTCGGAAAGTATCAGGAACGTTCGGCGCAAGTGTGCCCCATGTCTTTACGACGAGTTATCTGACTCATGGTCCGACTGAGGCGTTTCTTGGTCATGTGGGAAACTATGGCTACGGCGGACCGCTCCATCTTTCGAGAGGCATGTCGGTGGGTCTGAGGATGGTTCCGACTGAGCGTGATCTACGGTTTGCTTGGGAAGAAATGCCTCAGCAGATGCTCGACGAGCAACAGCAAAAGGTTCGTGATTCATTGCGTTCGGCATTGATCGGATGGGCAAGAGCTAGTGGTGAAGGAAGTGACTATAAGGATAATTTGGCGATGCAGTGTCTGCATCCAGTTGGGCACTTTTTCGAGCTTCCCAATATGTTGCGGAACGGAACGCTTGCGGCATTGCTGCGAGAGAGGCCTGAGTTAAAAACGCTTTTCCTTCACAATATTGATACGCTCGGAGCTGATCTTGATCCGACTCTGTTAGGGGCGCATTTGGAGAGTGGTTCGGGCCTGACTTACGAAGTGATTTCTCGTCGACTTGAAGATCGAGGAGGTGGCTTGGCGAGAATTAACGGGCAGGTTCGCTTGGTCGAGGGGTTGGCGATGCCGAATGAGGAAGACGAGTTTAACCTAAGCTACTACAACACTCTGAGTAGTTGGATTGATATTGATCAGTTGCTTGAAAGAATGGGTCTGACTCGGGATGAAATTCTGGCCGACGACGAGAAAAAGATTACAGATGCTGTTCGTAAATTGGCCTCTCAGATGCCGACCTATGTCACGTTGAAAGATGTCAAAAAACGCTGGGGTCACGGCCAAGAAGATGTGTTTCCAGTCACCCAGTTCGAGAAAATTTGGGGGGATATGAGTGTATTGCCGGGGATTGCCTGCAGCTATTTGGTGGTGCCACGTTTGCGTGGCCAGCAGCTCAAAGATCCCGCCCAACTAGACGGTTGGTTGAGGGATGGATCCGCAGCATATATTGATGGGATTTGCGATTGGGGGTAGTTCTGCAGTCTGTTGTGTTCCTGCTGAAGTGAGTATTCTCTAGGAAAAATTATAGGCATCCATGTCGAAGACGACGGTGACGTCTTCGGGGAGGGAGGTTTTTTGGAGGATGGTTTGGATGTGGTTGGTGAGAGGGCGTGCCTTGTGCGAGCGGAGGGTGATTTGGAAACGGAATTGGTCGTGGGAGCGGATGAGGGGGGAGGGGAGGACTTCTCCGAGGGAGATGCCGGGGGGGAGGTTTTCCTTGAGACGTAGGTGGAGGGTTTGGAGGGTGAATTCGGCGCGGCGTTCGTGGGTGGAGCGGGCGGTGAGGACTCCGCAGTGGGCGAAGGGCGGGAAGGTGAATTGCTGGCGCATTTCCATTTCCTGTTCGGCGTAGCCATCGAAGTCGTGCTTGCGGGCGAACTGGATGGAGGGCGAGTGCGGAGTGAAGGTTTGGACGATGACTTCGCCTTCGAGTTCACCACGGCCGGCGCGGCCAGCAACCTGGGTGATGAGTTGGAAGGTGCGTTCTCCGGCGCGGAAGTCAGGAACGTGGAGGCCGAGGTCGGCATTGAGGATTCCTACGAGGGTGACGTTGGGGAAATGCAGGCCTTTGGCGATCATCTGGGTGCCGATGAGGATGTCGATTTTGTGGGATTTGAATTTCCGGAGTAGATCTTTGAGGGTGTTTTTCCGGCGCATGGCATCGGCATCGATGCGGGCGAAGCGGGCTTCGGGTAGGACCTTTTTCAAGACTTCTTCGACTTTTTGGGTGCCGTAGCCTTGCAGCGAGATTCCGGGGCTTTTGCATTCTGGGCATTTTTTCGGAACGATGGATTGGTGGCCGCATACGTGGCAGACGAGGCGTTCGTCTGTGCGGTGGTAGGTGAGGGCTACGGCGCAGTGCGGGCATTCGCAGGTGTGGCCGCAACCGTGGCATTGCAGTGAGCGGGCGAAGCCGCGACGGTTTAGGAAAAGGATGGATTGCTCGCCTTTTTCGATGCGTTGTTCGAGGGCGGTGCGGAGGCGGTCCGAAAGGATGGCGACCTGGCCTTTTTGTTTTTGCTTCTCAAGACGCATGTCGATGACTCGGACGAGAGGCATGGAATGAGAGTCGGCGCGTTTGTCGAGGCGTAGGAGTTGGTATTTCCCTGTTAGGGAATTCTGCCAGCTTTCGAGCGACGGGGTTGCGGAGCCGAGGACGATGGTGCATGGCTCGAATGCGGCGCGGAGGACGGCGATATCACGGGCGTGGTAGCGAGGGACGTTTTCTTGTTTGTAGGTCGATTCGTGCTCTTCATCGACGATGATGAGCCCGAGTTCGGGGAGGGGAGCGAAGACGGCGGAGCGGGCACCGATGACGATACGTGCTTTGCCGGTGCGAATGCGGTGCCATTCATCGAAGCGCTCACCTTGGGAGAGATTTGAATGAAGGACGGCCACTTGATCGTCGAGTTGTGAGAAGCGTGCCTTGAAGCGGCGGACGGTCTGCGGAGTGAGGGCGATTTCCGGGACGAGAACGAGCACGGTTTTGCCGAGGTCGAGGGCGGCTTGGGCGGACTGGAGGTAGACTTCGGTCTTTCCGGAGCCAGTGACGCCAAGGAGGAGGAAGGGCTTGGCTAAAGAATCATTTGCGGAGTCCTCGTTGATCAGGGTTTGCTTGATGGCATCGAAAGCTTCCTCTTGCTGTTCGTTGAGAGTTAGGGGCTGGGAAGCGATGATTTGTTCTGCGGCTTCAGGGTCGCGGCGGACTTCTTCGGTGGAAATGGTGATGATGGATTTCGATTCGAGGCTCTTGAGTGAGGGGGCAGAGTTTGCGCCGAGTTCGGTGGTGGGCAGTGTTCGGGCAGGAGCGTTTTGGAGAAGGGCTAGGATGGCGTATTGTTTCGGGGCGCGTTTTTCGAGTTTTTCCAGAATGGTTGGATCGATGTTTTCGTTGGCAGTGGCGACGCGGCGAGTTTTAGCGGATTTGTCCTCGGTGCGAACTGCTTCGGGTAAGATAGAACGGATAACGCTCTCGATACTAGATCCGTAGTAGTTGGTGATCCAGCGTGCGATTTTTAGCAAGGTTGGTGTGATGAGTGGTTCTGGGTCGACCAAGCTATCCAAGGGGCGGGTGACGAAGTTGGCTTGCTCGGGGGGAGGATTGACCGAGAGGACTGTACCGGAGGTGATTTTCTGCCGGATTGGGACGCGGACGCGGCAGCCCTCGACGACGGGAAGGCCTTCGGGGATGGTGTAGTCAAAAACGAGCTCCGAAGGGCCGTCGATGAGGACGCGAGCGTTCACGGCGCGATGGTGTGCCGCAATTGGCTAAACTTCAATTACTAGTGCATCGCTCCCAAAGTTCTTGTGCAAACGGGAAAGGAAGGGGATCGACGAAGTTTGCGATCTTTGATCGAAGCAATTTGGATCCGCGGTCCTTTTCTCCGATTTCTGCGTTGCTCGTAAAAAATGTCTCGCGGCCTTTGCACACGAACTTCCGGATCGATGCACTAGTGCCCGAAAGATCGGTGAGGTTCAGTCAGCGGGGAGTTCAACTTTGTTCCGTTGCAAGGATTGGCGTTCTTTGGAGAAAATCTTGCGGTGTTTGGTGGATCGGCCAGAGACGCGTTTGCGCCACATGCGGAAGCTGGAGGGTTTTAACTCTTTGCGCATGAGTTTGATGACATCGGCTTCGGCGAAATCGGTTTTTTCCTGAATTTCATCGAAGGTAGTTCGGTCTTCCCATGCCATTTGGATGATTTTGTCTCGCAGCTGGGTGTTCATGAAGGATTGTAAATCTGGTGGGCAACTTTGCATCTGGTTTTTTTGAGCCGATGGGTGAGTTGTAATTTCGCCTGTAAAATTGGTAGAGACTGGACGAAGCTATTGAACGATGCTGCCGGAGATTTTGACAAACGTGCCTGGAGTGAAGTCGAAGGCGTATGCGAAGAGGCTCGGTGAGGTGGAGTGCCGGAATACGACGTTCTTGGTGGATGATTGGCCAATTTTCTGGGAGCGAGCTGAGGGAGCGAATGTTTGGGACGTGGATGGGAATCGGTTTCTCGATATGACCAGTGGCTTTGGGGTGGCAGGTTTGGGCTATGGTTTTACTGGGGATGCGTTGCGTGGGCAAAGCACTCGATTGATGCATGCGATGGGAGATGTGCATCCGGCGCGGGTGAAGGTGGAGTTGTGCGAGGTGCTTTCGGAGATGACTTTTGAGAGATGGACGGAGGAAAAAGGGAAGTGCTTGTTTGGGAGTTCGGGTTTTGAGGCTGTGGAGGCTGCTTTGAAAACGGCGGTCTTGGCGACGGGTAGGAGTGGGGTGCTTTCTTTCGAGGGTGGATACCATGGATTGGGATATGGAGCTTTGCTTGGGCAGGGGATTTCGTGGTTCAGGGAGCCATTTGAGGGGCAGATGGCGAAGGTCACGGAGCGGTTGAAGTTTCCCAGAGTGGGAGAGAGTTTAGAGGATTTTAGAAAAAACCTCGCGGGGGTTAATGGCAATGAGGTGGGGGCTGTGCTGGTGGAACCGATTCAGGGGAGAGGTGGGATTATCGAACCTCCGATGGGGTTTCTCCGTGAGTTGAGAGATTGGTGTGATGAGGTGGGAGCGGTGCTGATTTTTGATGAAATTTATACCGGATTTCTGAGGACTGGTGAGATGTTTGCCTGCGAGAGGGAGGGGGTGGCACCGGATTTGATCTGTTTGGGCAAGGCGTTGAGCGGTGGTTTTCCAATTTCGGTTTGTGTGGGGAAGGCGAGCGTGATGGACGCATGGCCGCCGAGTGATGGTGAGGCGCTTCATACGAGCACGTTTCTTGGGAATCCCATGGGTTGTGCAATGGCTTTGGAGGCGCTTAAAAGGTATCGTGAGCCGGAATCCGCTGAAATGGTGCGATTGGCTTCGTTGAAGCTTCAGGAGGCTCTGGGGTCTTTGAGTGGTCTGGGGTATGTGAGTGAGGTTCGTGGGACGGGTTTGATGGTCGGGTTGCAATCCGATAGCGGTGATAGGGTGCTAAGTGTTGTCAAAGAGCTTCTAAGTCAGGGGGTGATTGCTCTTCCGGATGGACCGAAGGGGGATGTGCTGGCTTTGACACCGCCATTTGGGGTGACTGGGGAAGAACTGGCGCACGCGGTGGAGCTGATTGCCGGGGCATTTGCAAGATCGTGAAAGATTCGGCGTATCGCCCCTTGCCCTATGAGCGGCAATCGTCTAGCTAATACGGAACACCTGACCCACTTTTCTTTTGTTACATCTTAATCCGACCCCCCTCACTCTCTGGCTTGGTATCATCGCTTTGCTGGGTGTTGCGGTTCTATGTGTGGTTTCTTGGAAGCGTAGTCCGCATCCAGGACGGACCGCCGTTCTTGAATCGCTGCGATTTTTCATCACTGTTTTGGTTGTCTTACTCCTGTGGCAACCGGAATGGAAAACGGTGATCAATCCGACTACAAAGCCGAAGATCGCCATTTTGTGGGATGATTCTCAGTCGATGACAACTTTGGATGCTGAATTGCCTCCAGTTCTTGTAGACGAAGGAGAAACCGGTGGAGTGGTCGGTCGCGACGAGTGGGTGAAGCAGGCTTTGGATTCGGACTTGTGGGAGCCGCTCCGCTCGAATGGTTCCAATGAGCTGACTACCCAAGCTTTTGCATCACCATCTGAAGAGGGACTTAGCGGTTCCGATCTCAATACGCCTCTGGTGGATCTGTTGGAAAAGGAGAACAACCTGCGTGCGGTTGTGATGCTCAGCGACGGAGATTTCAACATCGGAGCGCCGCCCGTGGGAGCTTCGCAACGTTATCGACTGCGTGGGGTACCGATTTTTACGATTCCGGTGGGAAGTGATACTCGTTTGCCAGATCTGGATCTCTTGACAGTGACTGCGCCGACTTACGGAATTGTTGGAGAAAACGTTCAGATTCCATTTTCGATTCGATCGTCGCTGGATCGGCAGGTGCGAACGATTGTCCGGCTCCGTGATGAGACGGGCAAAGAGCGGACCAAGAATATCATTCTTCCGCCGAACGCTGAAACCTACGATTCGATTC
Source organism: Akkermansiaceae bacterium (assembly GCA_045106015.1). GTDB lineage: Bacteria > Verrucomicrobiota > Verrucomicrobiia > Verrucomicrobiales > Akkermansiaceae > Luteolibacter. The sequence continues at coordinate 11,910 of JBGCEE010000025.1, forward strand.
TCTGGCGCTTGGAGAAGGAAGGAAACTCTACTTTAGATCTTTCCATTCCGGTTGAGGATGGCGAGCTGGTTGCGAAGAATAATACTCACAAGTTCGCGATCTCGGGGCGTCCTGAGCGTATTCGAGTTCTGGTGGTGGAGACGCTTCCGAGATGGGAGTATCGATTTTTGAGAAATGCCCTGTCACGAGATCCGGGTGTCGAGCTTTCATGTTTGCTACTTCGTCCACAGCTTGGACCGGGTGCGGGTTCCGATTATATTCAGGAGTTTCCGAAGACGCTTGAGGAGCTTTCGAAATTTGACGTGATTTTCATCGGCGATGTCGGGATTGGACAGGATCAGCTGACGGAGGAACAGGCGCAGCAGATCCGAGGGCTGGTTGAGAACCAAGCATCGGGTGTGGTATTTCTTCCGGGGCCGCAAGGGAATCAGAAAACTTTGGTCGGTTCGCCGCTTTCCGATCTCATCCCTGTCACGATAGACGAGAATAATGCGGAAGGTTTCCCTGAGGATTTGGCGACGCCATTGAACCTGACAACGGAGGGCCGAGCTTCTTTGCTGACTTTGTTGGGTGATTCAGAGGAGGAGAACCCGGATATTTGGAGGCGCTTGCCTGGATTCTATTGGCATGCTCCGGTGATTCGAGCGAAGGGTGGAACTGAAGTTCTCGCAGTGCATGCGAACCGTCGGGGGCCATACGGTCCGACTCCACTGCTCGTCACGAAGACAGCTGGCAGCGGAAAAGTTCTCTATATGGGAATTGACTCAGCATGGCGCTGGCGCAAGGGCGTTGAAGATCTCTATCATTACCGATTCTGGGGACAGGTTGCTAGGTGGATGAGCTATCAGCGAAACATGGCTGCAGGGCAGAGAGTTCGGATGTTTTTCACTCCAGAAAGGCCAGAACCCGGAGCCACTGTGACGATCAAAGCAAACGGGTTTGATGCACAAGGAGCGCCGCTCAAGGATGGAAGCGTGGTTGTGGATGTGACCTCTCCTAGTGGAACGGCGAAGCGAATCGAGCTTCAGAAGAATGAATCGGAATGGGGTGCTTATTCGGGTCGCTTTCGAGTTGATCTACCGGGTGAGTGGAAACTGCGTGCCATCACGAGTGATGCTCCGGATCTCCCGACTGAGACGACCATTATTTCGCAAGGTGTGGATATTGAGAAAACTGGCCAACCGTCTAGACCGGAGGTGCTTGAGGAAATCTCCCGAGTGTCCAAGGGCCGTGCGATCTTACCAGAGCAGTTGCCAGATTTGATTCGGGATATCAACGCTCTACCAGAGCCGCGCCCGCTAGAGAATCGTGTCCCGCTGTGGTCGCACTGGGCAACTCTCGTTCTGATGGTGATCCTGATGGGTATCTTCTGGGCCGGAAGAAAGCTGAACGGCGCGTTTTAGGTTGGTTTCGACCATTCTGCCTGAGCGTCCGTTCCAGTGAAGTTCAGATCCGATGATTTCGCTGGCGTAAACCACCAGATTACGGGTGAAGAAGCCTTGGCTCAATCGGCTCACGTAGATCGATAGCGCAGGATGGTAAGATCGTCTATGGTGTCGGTGGTTTTCTTCATTGAAGGACATTCCCGCCTTGCCATCCGCGGGAAAAGCGTCCATAGCCGCGCACCCGATCGCAGTAAACTGCAGCAGCCAATCGCTACTTCTTATGTCTTTGAAAATTCGCAACCTCGCCATTATTGCCCACGTTGACCACGGGAAGACCACCCTCGTCGACCAACTCCTGCAGGCAGGCGGGACTTATCGTGAAAACCAAGCGCAAGAAGAACGCGCGATGGATTCCATGGATCTTGAGAAGGAAAAAGGGATTACGATCAAGGCGAAGAACACGGCGATTCTTTGGGAGGGTTACACGATCAATATCGTTGATACACCGGGTCACGCCGACTTCGGAGCTGAGGTCGAGCGAGTGATGAAGATGGTGGATGGGGTTCTTCTCGTTGTGGATGCCGCGGGTGGTCCGCAGGCACAGACACGATTCGTTTTGCGCAAAGCGCTCGCAGAGGGCTTGAAGCCGATTGTGGTGGTCAACAAACTTGACCGCCCGCTATCCAATCCATCGAAGGTGCATGATCAGGTGTTGGAGTTATTTCTAGACTTGGATGCGACTGAAGAGCAGTTCGAAGCGCCTTTTGCCTATGGCTCGGCACGTGACGGGTATTTCATGGATAGTCCGGATGATGAGCGGAAGGATTGTACGCCGCTGTTGCAGAAGATCGTGGATTTCATTCCCGAGCCAGCGGCGGATCCGGCAGCACCATTTCATATGCTGGTTTCGAACATCGAGTGGGATAATTTTGTGGGCCGTGTAGCGGTTGGAAAAGTTCTCGGAGGTTCGGTGAAAAAGGGCGACAGCATTTGGTTGCATCGCAAGGACGGGACCAAGCAGCAGTCGAAGGTGATGAAAACTTTTTCCTACTCAGGCCTCGCGACGGAAGACTCCGAGGGCGGAGAAGCTGGCGGAATCGTCGGTATTGCTGCAGGGATCGACGATATTGATATTGGTGAAACTCTTGCGGCGTCGCCTGATCAGAAGGCGCTGCCATTTGTAGAAATCGATCCGCCGACCGTTTCGATGGAATTTTCCATCAATGACGGTCCGCTGGGTGGCAAGGAAGGTAAGCACGTGACTTCGCGTGCAATCCGTGAGCGCTTGGTGCACGAGCTGAAGACCAACGTTTCTCTGCAAATGGAGGATACCGAACAGGCAGGTGTGTTCAAAGTTTCGGCGCGTGGAGCGATGCAGATTGCTGTTTTGGTTGAAACGATGCGTCGCGAGGGATTTGAGGTCTGCGTTTCGCGCCCGACCGTGATTTACCGTGAAGATGAGAATGGGAAGGTTCTTGAGCCGTTCGAGACACTCTACGTCGAGTCGCCGGGTGAGTATTCCCAAGGCATTCTCAAAGCGTTGAACAATCGGAAAGGTATCATGGAAGATATGACCACCGAGCCATCTGGAGAAACGCTTATCACCGTGACGATCCCGACTCGTGGACTCATCGGCTTGGAGACTGAAATCGTGAACCTGACTTCTGGGCACGGGATCATGTCGCACTTGTTTAAGGAATATGCGTCGCATGCGGGTGAGATCGTCACGCGCACGACGGGGACTTTGGTTTCCATGGAAAGTGGAACGGCGACGACTTACTCTCTGCAGGCCCTAGAAGATCGAGGTATTCTGTTTGTGGGTCCAAACGATGCCATTTATGGTGGCATGTTGGTGGGTGAAAACCCTCGTGCCGGCGATCTTCCGGTGAATCCCGTGAAGGAGAAGCACCTCGACAATATGCGCTCGGCAGGAAAGGACAAGACCTCCAAGCTTTCACCTCCGTTGCGCTTTTCGCTTGAGCGAGCGATCGAATACATTGATGCGGATGAGCTCGTTGAAGCGACGCCGAACAACATTCGATTACGCAAGCGCATTCTGGATGCCAACGCGCGCAAGCGTGCCAACAAAAACAAGACTGGCGAAGATCGGAGCAAGCGGGGGAAGTAGCATTGTCTTTTAAGACGACTATTGCTGCTTAGGATCGCGTTCGACTTCGGTCGTTTTAACAAAACAACTCTACCGAATTTTTCATGTCCACTCACCTAGTCCGTATTTCTGAGGTTTTTGCGCCGTTGGTGCCAGAGATTTTGGAGGTGCTTGAGGCGGAGAATGTGAAGAAGTTAGGGAATGAGTATTTTTTGATCCGAACGGAAAAGCCGGAACGAATTCGGAAGTCCGAGGTGGCGAAGTTTATTCGCTTCCACATACCGGTTGAACACTCTTGGCCGTGCAATCCGGAGAAGATGGAGAACTTCGTCGAGAAGGCTGCTCAGAGTGTTTACTATCGCTTTGAAAGTCGGTTCCCGCAGACCGTGATGGTTGGGCAGATCGAGGGTGCGAAGCGTAAAGGGTATTATCGCTCATTGGCTTCGAATTTACGGGGACGGACGCTTCAGGTCTTTGAGTTGCCGGATGGGTCACCCAAGACTGCCGAGGAGCAGGATCCAGAGAAAAAGTCGTTATTCTGTATGTTGGGTAAGGAAGGCTTGTTTTGTGGGGTTTCGACTCCAAGGGAAGCAGGAGGCTTGCATCCGGGTGGCACGAAATTCATCGCACAGAATGCGGATGATACGGTGAGCCGCGCGGGTGCGAAGATTGCGGAGGGCTTGCATTTTCTATCGATGTATCGCGATCTACCGGCGGAGGGTGCGCATTGGTTGGAGCTTGGGGCGAGTCCGGGGGGAATGACTTCCGAATTGCTGAAGCGGGGCTACGAAGTTTCTGCGGTGGATCGTGCGGCCCTCGATCCAAAGGTTGCGAAGCATGCGAATTTGAGTTTTCTGAAAGAGGATGTGGCGGAATTTGTCCCGCCGAGAGGGATTCGCTACGCAGCGATTCTCTCCGATATGAATGGAGATCCGAAAGAGGCGGTCCGGCTCCTGACACGGTTTAAAGATTTTATTCTACCCAGCGGACTTGCAGTTTTTACGTTGAAGACCACGGGTGCTGAATCGATTGCGGAAATTGACACGCTGGAAGCTGCGGTGGTGGCCGTCGCTGCGGAGAATAAATTTTCACTGATTGCGTGTAACCATCTGACTTACAATCGTCGCGAGTTCACTTTGTTTTTTGAGCGGATTAAGTGAGAAAGTTCTCATTCAGAGCAAAGAGGGTTTCGACTTGAAAAGGGCTCTGAGCCGTTCAATGGTCCAGCCATGAATGCTACAAAAGCTACAGAACAAATCGAAACCTCGGCAATTGGACCTATCGCCGACAAACTCAATCAAGTCGTAGCGGACTGCTATGGATTGCTTGGTCAACTTCATGTGGCGCACTGGAACGTCGAGGGAACGGATTTCCTTACTCTTCATCAGATGTTCCAAACTCAGTATGAGGAGCTCTTTGTCGCTATTGACGATATTGCAGAGCGGGTTCGCGCTTTGGGCAAATACTCCGAAGGGGGAGTCAAGCGCTTGGCAGAAATGTCAAACGTCGAAGAAGTTCCATCGGCGTCCGCGATGAGTGCCAAGGATTTTGTTTCCTCCGTCCTCGTTGCCAACGAGACGGTGATCGAAGCCTTGTTAAAAGCTCGTGATCTTGCGGCGGACTCAAACGACCGCGAAACCGAAGATCTGATGATCGGGCGGATGCAAGTGCATCAGAAAGCCGTCTGGTTCTTGAAAAGCTATTTGAAGTAAATCCAAAGGATCTACTTTTCTTCTTCAAAGTCCTTTGCCTTGCAAAGGGCTTTTTTCGTGTTTGCGACTCGGCCGCACTTGCGGCAGTAGAATTTCGGATCACGAGTGATGGCAAAGAGTCTCTCAGGTAGAGCCTCGAGATCTTTCTTGGACCAGTCACAAATCGTTTTACCCATGCATCAAGAAAGCATAATGAGAATGATTCGCAATATCATTTGACGGATGAACCGATGAAATGCATGTTTTTTTCATGTCCCTAAGTTTTACGAGCGCGCCTTCGGTTCGCAAGAGAGGTTTTCCAAATCCGATTCTGGCCCCCGTTATTGATTGGGTGGATCGTGAGTTGGTAGATGCCTATGTGATGGAAAGTGGTAAGGGTGGAAATACGCTGTTGAATCTGCGGCAGCTGCTGAGTGATTCGAATCTCAACGCAGCGGTCGGTGGCTTTTATCGTTTGTTGCCACGACTTGAGCGGAATCACTTTTTGCTGACCTTCAGAATTCGGCGGTGGTTGGGGATGAACTTCGATTTAGAGATTTCTGATCCAATGGGACGTGTGGAACGTGAACTTGTTTCGATTCGCGAATGTGATCGTGCGCTGGGTGAATTTCGTACGGGCTTTTCGCTGCGAAGTGGTGGAGTCGTGCCCGTTGGAGATGTGCGAGTGCAGGTGTCGAAACGCGAGGCCAAGGTGCGGGAATCGGCGTTGAAATAGGGTTCTGATTTTGTCTTTATTCTGGGTAGCGGATGTCGGGGGTCTTGCCTTTCCAGACGGGATGTTTGAGGGAGAGGAGGTCGATTCCGTCGTGGTAGATGTGGCCGTCTTTTTGGATGTCGAAGGTGCGGACGGTGTTGTCTGTGAAGAGGACGATAGCTTTGCCATCAAAGGGTTCGGGGTCGAATCTCGTAGTGCCGGGAATAAGAGGGGTGAGGACGATGGGGCTGGAAGGATTATCTTCATAATTCAAGCCAGCGATGTAAGAGAATCCACACTCTTCGGTTTCCAATATATTTCCTGGTAAGATTGAGTCGTCGGGTCTCTTGCATCCTTCTATTTTAGCGTAAAACATGCGTTCCCATTCTGTGATTTCCACGGCGAAGAGTTGACGAAACAGAGCGTTGGATGACGTTCCCGAGAGGTTGATCGCCGTGCCATACTTCTCTTCGACGAGAGGTCTTGTCGTTGAACTTGGGTATTCTCCGTATTCGGTTTCGAATTCAAAGAGGGCAAGGCCGATCTGGCGTGCGTTGGAAACGGCTTCAGTCTGGTCGGACTTTTTGCTGCTGCGGAGCCACAAAGGAGCGGTGAGAACTGCGAGTGCAAATAGGAATGAAGCAATGATCATTCCATAGAAAACCGGTTTGAACCACTTGGGCTGGCGGTTGAGGAGGGCGGGATCTGGTGGCTCGGCTGGATGTTCTTCGTCCATGGGTTTTGGAATATTGGAGGGTCTGCTTTTAGCTGGCTTGGGATGATAAAGCCAGCTGGAAGCAGGCTCTCCATATTGGCTTTCCGTTATTCCGGGTAGCGGATGTCGGGGGTCTTGCCTTTCCAGACGGGGTGTTTGGGAGAGAGGAGGTTGATGCCCTTGTCGTAGATGTGGCCGTCGTTGGCGATGTCGTAAGTGCGGACGGAGTTGTCGATGTGGAGGATGACGGCAAAACCTCGGAAGGGTTTGGGATCGAAAGTTGTTGTGCCGGGGATCAGGGGCGTGAGGACGATTGGGGTGGCGGGGTCGTCTTTGGAGGATAGGCCGGAGATGTAGGAAAAACCGATTTCTCCTTTTTTCAGAGCCTCGCCGGGGGTGATGTTGAAGTCAGGTTTGGTCGTGCCTGGAATTCGGGCGTAGAAGTGTTCAGATTGGGTGACTCCTGCGGCGATGAGCTGACGGAACGCGGCGTTGGAAGAGGAACCGGATAGGTTGTGCGGCGTGCTTGGAAATTGCTTGATGGCTTTGGCAGTAGCGTCGTTGGGGAAGGAGCCGTATTCGGTTTCGAATTCGAAAAGCGCGAGTCCAAATGAGCGGGCGTTAGAACATGCCTCGGTTGTATCAGCCTTTGCGCGCTGACTGAGGATCATGTTAGTGGCGATGAAAGCACCAAGAATGACAGCCAGAATCGTGATGGTAATCGTTCCGTAGAACG
>JBGCEE010000026.1:0-49016 GCA_045106015.1 Akkermansiaceae bacterium
CGAACATCCAGCACCCGGTTCTCCGCACCATCCTCCAATAGGACCGCCTTCCCCTCAACCGGATCGTAAAGCCCGTATTTGTATTCCACCCGCTGATCAGCTGAAAAATTCACAACAGCCTGCCATTGATTCTCTGCCACCTCTACCATTGGCAAGGCTTTGGTATAATCCCAGTCCCCCAACTGGCCAATTCCCCCAATTAAGCACGGCACCATACCCTCTGAGATTCTGGACATGGATAGATGAAACTCATGGCTGCCATCCGAATCAATTTTCCCAACTACTCGTTCCCCCCCTTCAATGACTCGGAAAAGCCCTGACTCATAAACTCGATCCTCATTTCCAGCCGATCTCCAGTCATCGAGCAAATAGACACTTCCCGTCTTTGACTCCGCCCTGTTTGGCAGTTCTCTCATCCCTCCCCACTCAGCAAGCTCAAGCGGCTGCTCGCCCTCCCGGCGTAGCACATATCGATACCCTTCTAACAAAGCCCCCCTCGGAACCTCAACTTCCCAATGTTGCGAATCCTTCCAGACCATCGGAATCCGTTCACGGTTTCGGCTTTTCCCCTCGACACCCACCAACTCCAACCAGAGGGATTCCCCAAAGACCGTCTCATATGCCACCCGGAAGACCCAACTCATGCGCCGCTAACTAAACGAACCAAACTCCACCCCGCCACTCCAAAAAATCCCATCTCATCCTAAATCCACCAACTCAAATCTCGTCTAGAAAAGCAAAAACCCGCCCTCCGTCATGGAGAGCGGGTTAAATAAATTCTTAACAGCAGCCGTATTACTTACGGCGACGGAGTAGAAGAGCCATTCCACCAAGGCCGAGAAGGGCGACTGAGGATGGCTCGGGGATAGCAACAGAAGCGGCAAGAAATTCAACAGCACCGAATGCCAAATCGTCAGTTCCGCCCGCTCCTGAAAATGACAGAGAATTAGAACCGGGCGCCGCAATTGTCGCACTGCCAAAGGAAGTTGTGGTCCATCTCCTGCCGGGGTTTGCTCTCAAGTCAGTCAGTGTGTCTTCCGTAAGTGGAGAAACAGCAGTCATGTTAGGTGCACCATTACCTCCATTCGGTCCTGCGTTGTTGATTCCAGCTATCACGAAAGAGTCGGGGGCGGTTGTTGTGAGACTGAGAGAATTCGTGATTGATTGCGCAACATTACCTATTCCCGGGGCAGTACCCGTGAGCTTATAAATTCCAAAGTTTGAATTGTTATGGTTCTGCTGATTGACAGTGAGATCTGCTGCTGCGCCAGGATTGTCCAAATAGAAAATCGCGAGAGTAGGTTTTCCGGAACCCTCCTGAACAGCCTCAATCAATTGTGTTGTCCCATAGAAGACACTGTCGAAATTGCCGCCATTATTACCAAAACCATGTTCTGCACCAAGAACCACAACAAGTTTGTCAGCTCCGCTGGCATCGTATCCCGCACTGATTGTCTTAAGGCCTCCTCCTCCTCCGGTCTCCCCTTCATCAGCCAAATCGCGGGGGAGGGCCAAAATTGCAGCTTGGGAGACAGCTAATAGTCCGAGCGGGAAAGCTCCGATAACGAAAAACTTTAATGTTCTTATCATGAGTTTGAATTTTTTTAACCAGACCAATTTAGGAATTTGCCGCGAAAGATGTAAAGCCATTTTTCAAAAAAAAATTCGAGAGCCCCATTCGTGTAAAAATTTTTCATAACAACTGGTAATCCGTGCAGTTTGATGGTGTCAGGCTTTGAGAGCCAATACCAATCTTCGCTCAAAGGCCAAATGATCGGAACCGGCAAAAGAAATCGGTGACGTTTTCGCGATTACCGAGATTCGTCCGGCTTACCTCCGGTCTTTCCCCTTTCAAGAAGTTGTGCCTTTAGTCGTCCGATGGGAGCTGCACGCTCTTCAGGTGTCATGTAAAAGCGGTAGCCATGATCCTCAAGGCGGATGTTCAGCATCATTTCGAGACCCCGCTGGGTGAATTGCCGGTTTATCATGTATGGATCGTCGAGCATTTCGAGCAGTTGGGGAAGGGCCCAGTGCGCTTCAGACCGGAGCAGCGCCGAGGCGCTTGCCAAGCGGGTCGGCTCGTGTTCGGTTGCGAGCCAGCCCAGCCCGACTGGCCCTTTACGCTTCGGGTAGGAGCGAGCGAGCGCTGCCTCGGAATAGTCGGGAGTGTTTTCGTACCATTCACTAAGGTGGCCGATCGTCCATTCGATTGATTTGTCGAGATGGCACAGGTTGCAGGCATTCGGTTGATTGGCCTCGATCATGGTGCGTTCGGAGGGTTTAAATATCCGGTGCGTCCTTACCATATCCTGCAGGCCTTCGTTGATGCGGGGCATGTGGCAATCCATGCACCCTACTCCTGAGGCGTGGTGCGTATGGGCAAGACGCGGCCCGCTCTCACGGTATTGCTGGTGGCATTTTATACACTTTGAATCATCTTGTCTGAGGGTGGAGGTCCACTTGCGACCAGTCGCCTCATGTGGCTCATGACATTCCACGCACGTCAGTTGCTTCATGGAGTGCTTGCGAGCTTTGGAAGCACTGTAGCAGTGACCGTTCGTGGCGTCCGTGTATTCGGTAGAATTCCAAGTGTGTATCCCGCCGGCATATTCAGGGCGTTCTCCGACGTGGCAGCGGGCGCAAGTCCAGTTCAGGTTCTCCGCAGTCCTCCCCCAGACTTCCTCCTCATCTCGCCCAGTGCTGAAGATATTCTCTCCAGAAGGAAAGAAACGGGGAAGGTTCAGCTTATTCTCAACGTGTTCCTTGCTCCCGTGATGGCAAGCTTCGCATGTGATGCCAAGGGCCACGGTGTTTTTCTGGTGCAAGATTCGATCGTTGCCAGCAGTCAGGATATTCTGAACCTTCTGACGCGGGATCAGCGCTGGAAGGATGTTTGGGTCGAGCAAATCCGGATGATTCTCAGAAAGATGGGCCGACGCAAAAATCGACAGGGGGCGAGGGATGTAATCGGCGATACCGGCGTTGGCCAGCATACGGTCACCAGCCGGTAGAGTAGTGTGGCAGGCCGAACACATCTTGTCATATGGCGCATCCTGTGAGATGACAAAAGGATCATGTTCGTGGCGCAGGCCGCCAGGCGGTTCGGATCGATGCCCGACGTGGACGATCGGGACCCACATCTTGTGATCGATCCAATATCCAAAGGGTAAGACATGATCCTCACGCCAGATGCCATGTTCGCTTGGGTCCGGTCCTGAAAGCAAACGGCCGATGTAGTATTGGAAAAAGCGTGACCCAAGGGTCCGGTTAACCTGATATATTCGAGTTTGGCCGCCCCGATTCAGCTGCATGCGAAACTGGCCGTCTTCCCGATAGAACAGCCCGCGTCCGCCAAGATAGTCGATGGTCGCATTACCCGAAAAATCGCCCACCACGGATTCTTTTGAGGCGATTGCATTCATGTGCCGGTGAGGGTGCTCGGACCAGCTTTCGAACTGCTCCTCGTGACACTTCTTGCATGATTGGGGACCCGCGTAGTCCTCACGTCGGACATTGCTGACTGGTGGGGGAAGTCGTTGCTCGCGCATCGATTTCGGAACTCCATCCCACCAAAAATAAACTTCTTCACCCCCAGGTTTCTTGAATAGCATATGCCTCAGCAGCTCAACCTGAGCTTGATCGACTTCGAATCGAGTTGGATTATCTTTCGTAGCCTGATCGTTCTTTTCGATACTGGCGGCTTCCTTCTGTTTGCAACCAAGAACCGAAAAGGCGACGACCAACAGAGGGCCAATTACTGTCTTCAAAATAAAATACTCCAATTTCGGTTTCATCTCTGCCAAATAAATTACTAACGCTTGTTCTCCCTATATAGAATGGGATTGGATTTCGTCCCCAGTGATCTGGTAATCGCAGAAGCGCGATTATTTCAACTTCCCACGAAAAACCATGAGAGCGTGCTGTTGCAAGGCAAATCTACGCGCACCACAAGTCCCCCATGATGGAAACCTTAGTTTCAGGAAAAATTCGAACGTGTCGAAGGAAAGAAACGCTCTCTTTATTTTTTAGGAATCGCGCCACGTATGATGCGATCGATCTTCAGCATATTTTGCCGAAAAAGCACAATAAAGGCGGGTTACCGGAGGCGTGGAGGCCAGTCAAATTTAGAATTCTCAGGAAAACACCGCCGCCGCATGAAACCCCCCAGCAAACAGTAGCACCTCCAGCGCCCCCAGCGCCAGAAGCCTGTTGAAACCTTTCCCGGGCGGCATCGTCAGCACCCCCCAGATGATGCGCATGCCGATCGCGAACACTGGCACACTGGCCAAGCCCAGCAGCGGATAGCCCATGATCAGCCAGGCGATCCCGAGAAAGGCCGCGATCTTGATTTCCAGCCAGATCAGTGCCGCCGCGACTTTCGGGCCGAGCCTCACCGCCAAGGTATGTTTCCCCACGAGGGCATCTTCTTTCCGGTCACGAAAATTGTTCACGGAAATCAGCACCGCCGATAGCAAACCGACCTGCCCACCCAGCAAGACCGCTTCGCGAGGCCACTCGCCCGTCTGCACGAAAACCGTTCCCATCACCGCGACGAATCCGAAGAACAGGATCACGAATAGCTCCCCCATTCCCCGGTAAGCCAAGGGAAACGGCCCGCCGGTGTAGCCGTATGCGAGGAATAGGGAAGGCAGACCAATCGCTAGGATCGGTAAGCCTCTCTCCAAAACAAGAGGCGTTCCGAAAACCACCGCGAGCCCGAGAAAAACGGCCCCGAGCCCCATCACCTGGCCGAAAGACATGTCTCCCGTCCCGGTCAGCCGTCTTGGGCCGGTGCGGCGCGCGCCATCCGCCCCCTTCATCCCATCCACCGCGTCATTGAAGAAATTCGTCGCGATCTGGATGCAGAGCGCTCCACCCAACGTGCAAATCCACAGCCACCAGTCGAAACTCCCGGTCAGCTTCCACGCCAGAACCCCGCCGAGCCAGACCGGCACCAGACCCGCCGCCAAGGTTTTAGGCCTAGCACCGGAGACAACCGCTTTCAAAAAAGTTTGGGATGACATGTATCAGAGGAAAGGGTTCGTCGCGCGCACTCGCCCGTAATTCTGTCCGTGGTTGAGATCTTCGGTGAGCAACTCCGCAGCGCCGCTGACTTGTGCAGCAGCAAGAATCATCGAGTCCCACATCGAAAGTTGCCATCGAGATTGCAGCTCCAGCCCCAAATGAAAAACCGGAAGAGTATTCTCGATCACCGGCCAATGGCAGAAATCCAAAATCACCGCGGCAGAATCCTCAACGGAGTGCCCCTTGCGTGTGAAATTCACATGGAACTCCTGAAGCACTTGCACACTCACCGCCGCGCTTCCGGGTTTCAACCAAGCTTGCTCGAGGATCGTCTTTGCGACGGCTCTTTTTTCCGGAGCATCAAGATCGTAGCCGTAGAGCAGGATGTTCGTATCGATGAAACGCTCAGCGGGCATGAATTTCGTCACGGTTCAGTGGTTCGCCGCCGAGATGATAGCCTCTCCTCAGTCGCTCAAGGGCACCAGCGGGAGGCTCGGCAGGTACTTCCTCCCGAAGAACCTTTTCCAGCCCTTGGATGACCAGATTCTTGAGCGAAGTCTTTCGCTTCACGGCCGCGATTTTCGTCCGCTCCAAGACGTCGTCAGGCAAATCGATGGTTGTCTTCACAAAGCAATAAATACGTGAATATGGGTTTATGTCAAGGATGGCGCTTTCCTAAAACACTCCGAAATGAAAAAAGCCGCCGGATTTCTCCGGCGGCCTTCGTTGAGTGATTCAGCTTACGCGGCGGCGAAGTTTGCCGCGACGACATCCCAGTTGACGACGTTCCAAAACGCAGCGATGTAAGCTGGGCGTTTGTTCTGGTAATTCAAGTAATAAGCGTGCTCCCAGACGTCAAGGCCTAGAATCGGAGTGCTGCCGCATCCGCCAAAATCAGGGCCCATTGTGGGGTTGTCCTGGTTGGCTGTGGAGCACACACCGAGAGAGCCGTCTGCCTTCTTGCAAAGCCAAGCCCAGCCAGAGCCGAACTGATTTGCGCCCGCAGCGGCAAACCCTTCCTTAAATGCATCGAAAGAACCGAAGGCCGCATCGATTGCTGCGGCAAGATCACCCGAAGGCGCGCTCGCACCACCTGGAGCAATCACCTTCCAGAAAAGCGAGTGATTGACGAAGCCGCCGCCATTGTTGCGAACCGCTCCGCGAATATCTTCGGGAACTGATCCAAGATCCGCGATCAATTCGTCCGCTGTCTTAGCTTCAAGATCTGCCTTACCGCTGATCGCGCCATTTAACTTGTCCGTGTAGGCTTGGTGATGTCTGTCGTGATGGATTTCCATCGTTGCCGCATCAATATGTGGTTCAAGCGCGTCAAACGCATATCCGAGGTCTGGTAGTGTATGTGCCATAAGTTTAAAATTGTTTGTTCAGTTAGAGTTGTCGCGAGCGATTTTCAAAACCATGCTGCTGACAACGCTTAACAAAAACGCCAGTATCACCCAACCCGCAAGTAGAAATCCAACATGCCTCCCGAACTTCAACCTTACCTTCCTCTGGTTTTCACCGCCATCGCAGCCCTATTTGTGGGCTGGCTGATCACTTATCTCGCCGCAGGTAGCGCCAAAGCCTCTCTCACCGAACGCCTTAAAGCCGAGGAACGGCGTGCTGCTGAAGTCGCCGCACGACTCGCCTCTACAACCGCCGAATCCGAGCGCAATGAGGCCGAGGCCCAAACCTACCGCGCCAAACTCAGCGAAGCGACAAGTCGCCTTGAGGCCGAACAAAAAGCCTCCGAGGAGAAACAAGCCCTGCTCGAAAACGCCGAGAAAAAACTCTCAGATACCTTCAAAGCCCTTTCCGCCGATGCCCTCAAAGGTGCTTCGGAGCAATTCCTCCATCTCGCCAAATCCACCCTCGCCTCCCAGACCGAGGAAGCCAAAGGCGATATCGAAAAACGCAAGACCGCCATCGAGAACCTCGTGAAACCGGTGGCAGATTCGCTCGGGAAATTCCAATTGCATATCGGGGAGATCGAAAAGCTGCGTCAGGGCGCTTACTCGGAGCTTAAAGAACAAGTGCGCGCGCTCGGCGAAGGCCAGTTGGGCCTGCAAAAAGAAACCGCCTCGCTCGTCAAAGCGCTCCGCCAGCCCACGGGCCGTGGCCAATGGGGCGAGATGCAACTCCGTCGCGTGGTCGAACTCGCCGGCATGCAGGAACATTGCGATTTCACCCTGCAGACCACTGCTACTACCGACGAGGGCAAACGCCTCCGCCCTGACCTCATCGTGAAACTCCCCGGCAATAAAACCATCGTGGTCGATTCCAAAACACCCATGGACGCTTATCTCAACGCCCTTGAGGCGACCGACGATGCAGAACGCGAACGCTTCCTTCACCAACACGCCAAACAAGTCCGCACCCATATCAAGCAACTTTCCTCCAAGGAATACACCCGCCAGTTCGACGACAGCCCAGAATTCACGGTCCTGTTTCTACCGAGTGAATCCTTCTTTTCGGCCGCTCTTGGCTCCGATCCAGGTCTCATCGAAGGAGGGGTTAACGAGGGCGTCATCCTCGCCACCCCGACAACGCTCATCGCCCTCCTCAAGGCCGTCGCCTACGGCTGGCGCCAAGAAGCTCTCGCTCTCAATGCCAAGGAAATTTCCGCCCTTGGCCGCACGATGCACGAGCGCCTCGGTAAACTCGCCGATCACTTCGGAAAACTCGGAAACTCCCTGACCTCCGCGGTCAATCATTACAATAGCGCGATCGGATCCTACGAGACACGCGTGATGTCCACCGCCCGAAAATTCGAAGACCTCAAGGCCGCTCCGGAAAATGCATCACTTCCCGATCTCGAAAGCATCGACAAAACCACTCGCCCTCTTTTGGTGAATTCCGATGTTGATATCGAAGCCAAAGACGACTTCGCTTTCGTCCCAGAAAAAGACACCGCCTCCAAAAAGGCAGCAGACGACCTCCGCAGCGCGTTTGAGGATTTTTGATTTTATATATTTCTTAATTAATAGTTAGACAGCAACTTAGTCAGGAGTAATTTAGAAAGATATGCGAAAAAAGATTGCATAGTTAAAGCTAGATCTATAAAAGAGAACAAATCACGGCACTGTGACGATTTAAACCTAAAAAATAAGACCAAAAAATTCTGTAACCATGAAAATTCTAAATCTTGCTGCGCTTGCCGCACTCACCTTTGCCGCTCTTCCTGCTAATGCGGCTGTCATCGGGCAGCTTGGTATTCTGGACGATGGTGCAAATGGGGGTATTAATCCGAATACCTCAGCCGCCTGGGCTGCCGGAGATACCTATCGCCTCGTCTTCGTTACGAGTGCTAGAACAGATACGAGCTCTTCCGACATCACCACCTACAATACTTTCGTTCAGGGTCTCGCGAATGCTGCTGGTCTCGGCGGAGTCACTTGGAACGCGGTTGGTTCGACCGGGGCAGTCGACGCGCGGGATAATACGGGCACTGCTTCTGGAGTTGGCGGAGCCGTTGTGAAGATGGACGGGCTCACCTTGATCGCGGACAATAATCCAGATATTTGGAACGGTATCGCCAGCCCCGTCGATCTCAATGAAAATGGAGTCCTAACGAATGATAATCGAGTTGCCACAGGCAGCGAAGGAAATGGGACATCGGCCGGCTCCGCCAGGGAGCTTGGTGGCTCTGATGGGAATGTCCGGACTGGCCGCAGCGACAATTTGAATTGGATGAGAGACTTCAATGCAGGTCGGTCTGGAAGACGCTTATTTGCCATGTCGGAGCTACTCACCGTCCCAGCCCCAGCAGTAATACCTGAACCTTCTTCTGTCGCGCTTCTTGGTTTCGGTGTTCTTGCTTTGATCGGTCGCCGCCGCAGATAGGCATACAGCGTAAATGCGAAAATCCGCAGAATTTATCACCGCGGTGGCTTCACGAGTCACCGCGTTTTTTTTGTCAAGCGCTTGAGACGACATTTCTTAGCCGAGTATGATTCAGCGTCTTCCATTCACCTTCCCAGGGACCGCCGGTGATATTGAGAGGCTTGGAACTCTCCTCGATCAGTCATTGCGATTATCAAAGGTTGAGCTCACCGGGCCACTCTCTGTTCTAAACTTGGCTTGCGGGCGTGCTGATGAAACCGGGGTGTTGGCAGCTGCGGTCGCACCGGCGAACATCCAATTCTATCTCGGGATGGATCTGCGGTCAGATGCGATTGCCGAAGCGAAGAAGCGCTGGGAGCTTCCGGGTGGGGAAATAGATTTCCGTGAGGGAAATGCAGCCATGATCGGTAGAATGAAACATCTTCCGAAATTCGACCTTATTTTCATCCGTCACCAGAATTACTGGAATGAGCCCATGGTTTGGGAGGGAATACTCGATGAAGCGCTAGCCGCTTTGAAGGGAGGCGGATATCTGGTTTGTACATCTTATTTCGATGTGGAGCATCAGCTCCTACTCGCCAGCCTTCGTGAGAAAGAAGTCGAGCTGCTCTCCAACATCCGTCACCCATTCTCGCGTGAGCTGACCGATGCAGAAGGCAAGAGCGTGGACCGCTGGATGGGCGTGTTCCGAAGACCTGACTAGACGTGGGAGATCACCTTCTCAGCAGGGAAGCGAGCCTTTTGGGCGGATGAATATTTGTCATCCTCAGAGCGGTAGCCCAAAGCACAGGCAACTGCTGTCGCGTAGCCACTGCCCTCCAAATTTAGGATCTTGTCATAGTCAGCAGGAGAAATCCCCTCCAAAGGACAAGTATCAATCCCAAGGAAGGCCGCGGATGTCATAAGCTGCCCAAGCGCGATGTAAACCTGCCGCGTGTTCCATGCCTGTTTTTCCAAAACACTCATGCCACCCGCGAAGTTCGAAATAACCCCCGAGAGGCCTGCGAGCTGATCCACTGGAGTGCCCTGCACCTCAGAAAGTCTCGAAACCCATGAATCAATATCTTGCTGCGTGAGATCCGTCCGAACCGTCAATACCACGAGATGTGACGCATCAACCACCTGGCCTTGACCCCACGAGGCGTCCTTGAGCTTTCCACGGATTTCTTCCGAATCGATCACCAAAAATTTCCATGGCTGGAGACCAAAAGACGAGGGCGTCAAAGTTAGCGATTCTTCGAGAACAGCCCACGTCTCAGATGGAATTTTTTGGTCGGAGTCAAATACCTTGGTGGCATAGCGAAAGTTAAGGGCGTCAAGAACGTCTGTTGGAGAAAATTTCATGCTGAACGGACTATTCCGCATCGAGACTGAAAGGCAAGGAGACCGATGGAAAATCTTTCAAGGTAAGACTGAAGATAATCCCGAACTCATCCTCAAAACGATTGTCTCTGTGGCTCAATCCAACTCCTGCCACCCAGTTCCCAAGATCCCGCTGAAGTGAATACTGTTGGAGTTCCAAAACCCCATCGTCCATCTCAAATACGTGCCGAGTTCCAACACCCCAGTTCTCGCTCAAACGAATATACGTGGTGAGATCAATACGATCTGAATCGAGAAGCACCGGATGGTTATTTAAATGGCGGTAGGCCACAGCAAATTCCAAATTCTCGCTTGGCATAAATCGCGCACGGCTGCTCAACTCGGAAAATCCCGATCCACCGTCTACGATCGGAAATTGGGTTTCCAAATCGATTCCCAACCAAGGAAGTGGCTGCCACCGAAGGTCATTGTAGAGATTCGAAAAATTCCGGTTACCTTCTGGATCATCCATGTAGGCGTCCATATAGGTATCCATGTAAAGCCATTCATGCGACTGCCCATCGCGACGTGTGATCAGCTGATTTCGTGCGCCCATTCGGAAAATGTTCCAACTCTCATACTCATCGATCGCTGTATAGCGCAGCGGATCAAGAGAACGTGGCCGTGTCGTAAAGGTTAGGCGATCAATTTTTGGATAATCCGTTCCAAGCTCATCAGCCCCTAACACCGACCAATTGACATACGGTTGAAGCACATGGAGTAGCCCGTCGATACCCCAGCGTTGGCTCTTCGTGTTGGCGTAGTTTTTTGTCAACTTGACCGCCGCTTCAGCTCCCCCGTGAAACATCAAACGCGAGTCAGAATCAGCCGGCCCCTTCACTGCAGAATAATGAGTGTATCCTCCACCAATATGTGGAGTGAAGGTAAACCAGTCATCATACGTCAGTGGTAGAGAAAACGAATGATTGGTGTGAAACCGATTGAAGCCAGTATCGAGTAATTGCGCACGAAGCGAAGGGATACGACCATGACCGGGGGGGAGCGATCGAATCTCCTGAATAATCGATCTTTCATATCCGTTTAGCTGACTGAGAAGCCTGGGAACCAAGGGACTTCCCGCAGGAAGCGACAGAAGCGGATCAATGATGTTTCGTCGAGTTCGGTCAGCGGCCTGCACCCCTCGCACGGAAAAAGCAGTTGACCCTTCGTGAAGAAACGGACTGCCAAACAACGGCTTACGAACCTGATCAAATGCAATCTCGGGGTATTGCGTATCGGTCCGATAAAAATCATTTACCCGGAACCTTCCAAAGATGGAGAGCAGAGAGGTATCGTCTCTGCGAAAGATTCCGATGGTGTTGTCCGGAGCGGGATTAACTTGAAAAGTCCGCCGATCAAAATCTTCCAAGTAGTATCGATCTGAGAGCAAATTCAGATTGGTATCTAGTCTCCAGTCCGCATCATCTGGAAAATTGAACTCGGTTCGGTCTTGGAAACGAAGCTGGTAGCGGTTGGGGCTAACAGAAGTTCGCGGCAGGCCGTTGCGCGATTCCTCTGGGTCCAAATCATATGCGTAATAAAGACTCAGACCATTGATCTCGTCACCGTAGTCCTTCCGAATGTCTTGAAGGTCCAATCCGACAGCCGCACCTCGACTGCCACGAAGATCGAACTTCCACTTCGAGAGCAGCCAAGCATCTTCATTTTCACCAGTAATCGGATTTCGTTCTCCTCCCAACATCACCCCGTAAGAACTCAACAAATAGGGGCCCCAATTCGTTCTCGCCCCGGGGATAAATTGGTAACCCAAATCTCCGTTCAGCGGTTGACTCAAAAAGGGCAGCCATAGCACGGGGGTATCATTTGCATACAGCTTTAGATTTCGAAACGTGATCTTCTCTCCTGGATAAACTGCCGTTTTCTCAGCACGTATCCAAAAATCTGGGTTCTCCACATCGTGGGTTGTGATTCCTGCGTTCTCTCCGACGAAAATGCGTTTCCCATTGTAGGAGCTACTCTTGAACTTTCCAGATTCCAACAAGATGGGATCAGCTGAAATCCTCAGACCCGAAGCATCGAGTTCACCCTTCTCATAAAAATAGACAGCCCGATCACCTCGTTGCAAAATATTGTCCTGATAAATCGAAACATCCCCTTCAAGGATGACGGCCTTCTTTTTCAAATCCAACGTTGCGCGATTTGAAAAAATCTCCAAGCCATTGTCACCTTGGACTCTCACAGGACCACCAAAACGGATTCCTGTTTCCGGATTACCTTCAATCTTCCCTCCTTGGTTGTCGATCTTGAGATTTTCCGGAAGAATCGATTCTTCGTCGATCTCACCAATTGGGATCTCCGGCGCAGGCACCGGTTTGATCGTATCGACTGGTGGTGGGACCGCGCCGTCAGGTAATAGATTCCCCTGGGGTTCCTCCTGCGCCAGCGACGTCAAAGCAGCTAGTTGAAATAGGCACGCAGGGCCCAGAAATCGGAGGGACATCATCTCCGCAAAGTGAATAGGATAGCGAGGGGGTAACGCAAGGCACAAGATGCCGCAAGCTTGTGAAACTCATCAAATCGAGACAGAGACATCATTGTGGCAAGCCAAGAGCCTGCCTGATTTTGGGGTCTTCCAACGCCTCAGTCAGGAGTGGATGACGCAGCAAGGTGCTGAATCGGCCCTCTTTCGCAAGCTTGAGGAGTTCAGGATCATCGACAATGATGGCACGTGGATAGGGCTCTCCGGTTGCCGGATCGATCACGGGCTCTAGAGGCTTGGACTGACTGGCGGCGATCAACTTGGCCAACTTCATCCGCGACTCCGTTGTCAACGGGTCGAGCCAATCCATAATCTTCGATGGAATAGCCGAAGATAGAGTTTCTTTCAGCTTCTCGCTTCGGCTTGGAGCAGATGGATTGCTCCTATCAGATTCTACATATTCCCGAATTTCGGATACAGACGTCACGTGGTGAATGAGAGTCGCTCCAATCAGGCAAATCAAAGCCGCAGGAATTAGCGTAACAATCAGACGAGAGAAAAACTGCTTAGACGTATGCGGTCGCACCTCCTCCATCGGCCTTGGAATCGGAGCACGGAAGAATCCGACAATCCTTCGAGAAAGAAAAAGCATCGCCAGAAACGACACGACTGGCAGACCCGTTGTGATCAACTGAGACGGCTGCCCAATCCAATCAATTGCGAGCGAAGGGGCTTGCTGCCACATCCAGAATCCGACCCAAGCACTCAAGGTAAGACACAGCGTGTTCACGATCATTCGAGCCAGGCCTCGGAAGACCATATAGATCGTACAAATTCCAAAAATGATGAGGGCGGCGGTGCCCAATGAAATTTCCGGAAGGTTGTCCATCTTAGGAACTCGGTGCAATCGCCCTCTGGCGCAGCAGATGATCCGTTAGAACAAGAGTCGCCATCGCTTCGACAATTGGCACGGCACGTGGGAGAACGCAGGCATCGTGGCGTCCTCTTCCTTGGAGTGTCGTATTCTCTCCTTTGTCGGTGACGGTTTCTTGCGAAGAGATAATCGTGGCTGTCGGTTTAAAGGCGATTCGAAAAACAATATCCTCACCATTCGAAATCCCTCCTTGCACCCCTCCTGAATGATTTGTCGTCGTTCGAATTTTCCCGTCCTCCATCTGAAATGGATCGTTGTGCTCTTTCCCTGTCAGTTGCGTCCCAGCAAAGCCGGAGCCAATTTCAAATCCTTTGGTCGCAGGAATCGAAAGCATGGCTTTTGCGAGGTCGGCCTCCAGTTTATCAAAAATCGGTTCTCCCAATCCTGCAGGACAATTGCGGACCACACACTCAATCACACCACCAACCGAATTCCCTTCAGAACGGATGGTTTTGATATGAGCAATCATGTCATCAACGACTCTCGGATCACCCGTCCGGACCATATTTGATTCGATCACCTCTGAAGTAACCGTCGCGGAATCGACCTCAGCTTCAAGATGCTGAATCGACTTCACCCAAGCGAGGATCTCGATGCCTGGAGCAATCTCTTGAAGAACCTGACGGCCGATCGCTGCAGCAGCAACTCGCCCAATGGTTTCACGTGCGGAGGCTCGACCACCTCCGGATGGGGCGCGGATGCCGTATTTTGCATCATAGGTATAATCGGCATGTGAGGGCCGATATTTCACCGCCATTTCCTCGTAGGCAGATGGTCGGTGATCGGTATTGCGAACTAGAATAGAAATTGGAGTTCCAAGGGTTTTGCCTTCGTGAATCCCAGATAGGATCTCCGCTTTATCCGCCTCTTTTCGAGGTGTCACAATTTCCGACTGCCCAGGCCTGCGGCGATCTAGTTCGATCTGGATATCACTCTCGGAAACCGCAATACTCGGTGGACAACCGTCGATGATGACACCCACCCCGCCGCCATGCGATTCACCATACGTATGAATACGAAAAATCTCACCGAAGGTTGAAGACATATGAAGAGGAATTAGGTGAACGAATGGGCTAAAAAATTAGAAGTTAGAAGGTATTACATCGTCATGCCACCGTCCACGGCAAGCACTTGACCAGTGATATATCGTGCCGAAGGACCTGCGAGAAACATTACAGCTGCTGCAATATCCTCGGTCTTACCAAAACTTGCGAGCGGTATCTTACCAATCACCGCTTCTTTCACATTTTCCGGAAGCTCATCGGTCATATCCGTGGTGATAAATCCGGGAGCGATGGCATTACATGTCACCGCTCGTCCAGCCAACTCTCTTGCCACTGCTTTGGTAAATCCAATCAGCCCTGCCTTACTTGCTGAGTAATTCGCCTGCCCAGCATTTCCGATCAATCCAATCACTGAGGCGATATTGATGATACGCGCATTCTCGGCTTTCATTAAGGGCCGCATGAAGGCTTTTACCGTGTTGAAAGCGCCTTTGAGGTTTGTGTCCAACACCGTGTCCCAATCGTCTTCTTTCATCCGCATCATCAAACCATCACGAGTGACACCCGCATTGTTTACCAAAACAGAAACTGGCCCCATCTCATCGCCAATGCGTTTCGCTACCTCTTGGACAGCTTCCGTATTCGACACGTCGACCGCATAGGCCTTGCAACTGTCTGGGTGCGCTTGATTGAGTTCTTCGGCAGCCGCTCCACAACTCGACTCACTCCGGCTGATCAATGCGACTTTGGCTCCTTGAGCTACGAACTCACGAGCAATTTCCTGTCCGATGCCTCTCCCGGCACCGGTGACAACAACAACTTGGTCTTTAAACTGCATAGCTTTTATTTGGTGAAATTTAACTCATCGACTCTTGGACCAGTCCTTCGAATTCGGCAAGCGCCGTTTCATATCTATCCGCTTTCGTTGGGTCTGGCTCCAAACGCGAACTCTTGGATGTCTTGCAAAATGCTGACTGAAGTTCCGGAAGATCGTTTCCAGCTGCGGTCGCCGCGATTAGTGCTGCCCCCAATGCCGCCGAATTTGCAATTTCCAATCGCTCCACAGGGACTTGAAAAATATCCGCAACCATCTGCGCAATACCATTGTTCTTCGATGCGCCACCCGTCAGTAAAATGCGTTCCGCACTGATGCCAATCCATGCAGAATGAAGTCTCATATTTAGAAACTGACCTTCTAGGAGGGATCGAATCTTTAGACTAGGGCTCGGTTTTTCAGAAAATTTCGTGACCGGTTTCCCAAAATCGTATCGCGGTGTGATCTCTGCTCCGTAAAAAGGAAGTGTTAGATTCTTACCAGCTGACTCTTCGGTAACAGCAAGGGCTTCCACATCAAATTCAGCCCAGTCTACCGCCAACTCGTCACGCAGCGTTTCTCGTGCTAGTGAGCCGTTTCTAAAACAGATAAGTGACATAAAGCCACCGGCTGGATTTCCAAAAACGTGTCCATAGCCCTTTGGATCAGTCTTTGCCTCAGGCATCGCTGCAAAAAAGGTATCACTGGTGCCAAGGGAGACCACAATTTGTCCGGGCGCCGTTGCGCCCATCCCGACTAGCGACGCCGGATTGTCACCGGTAAAAGGACACACCTCACAACGAATGGAAAAACCGTATTTCTCGACAAAATAAGGATTGATCAAACCAGCGGGTTTCAAACAAGGCCTTGGAGGCAGCAGCTTTTTATGAAGTTCAGGCGCAGTTGCTTCTAATAAATCCTGATCCCATTCCAGATCATGAAGATTTAGTAAATTCATGCCTGCACCATCTCCAAAATCGATCGGTATGGATTTTCCCGCAAAAACTGATGCGATAAACGAGCTCACTAGATGAATTCGTTCGGTTTTTTGGTAAGAGTGCGGATCTGCTTTGAAAAATTTACGAATCTGAGGACCGGTAAACCTCTCAATCGCGATAGATCCGGATTTGGAACAAACCACAGAGTCCCCCCCTACTGCCGATGCAATTTCAGCGCACTCAGTTCCCGTCGATGTATCCATCCATATAGGAGAGGTGTGTCGAGTCAGACAGGATTTCAATTGCGCAGACAGCGATTCAGAAACACGCAGACCACCAACCGTGACATCAAATGAATCGTTCAGATAGACCGACCCGTGCTGTTGCCCAGAACCAGCAATATGGGTGATTTTTGAAAGATCGGTCGCTTCACTCAGTCTTTGCATCAGCAAATCCAAAGCGTCCAGCCACATCAACGGGTTTGAATGAACCTCTCCGTTTTCTCCATCCGGAA
Source organism: Akkermansiaceae bacterium (assembly GCA_045106015.1). GTDB lineage: Bacteria > Verrucomicrobiota > Verrucomicrobiia > Verrucomicrobiales > Akkermansiaceae > Luteolibacter. The sequence goes on from JBGCEE010000026.1 coordinate 16,875, forward strand.
TAAACCCACTGGGGGATTGATATTGCGAGAACTCCTCGCCAAAATTGACCGATTCCTCCGCTAGAACCTGACCGTTCGTTGCGTCAATGAGCAGAGCGCTTAGTGATTGAGTCGATGAATCAATTCCGAGAAACATATGAGGAGTGTTTGACGGCTGAAAAATGATTCAAGTACGAAACAAAAAAAGAGCGGCTGCCGAAGCAGCCGCTCTTGAATGATATTAACCTGAAAAGTTCAGATTAGAAGCTGACAGAAAGCATGCTGCCTGCGAAGAACTCGTCTTGGACGTTGCCCCAGACGTTACCTTCAGATCCTACGCCCCACGAGTAAGCGAGGAAAGGTGAGATGGTAGCTGTTTCAGACGCTGCCCAATCAAGACCAGTCTTGAATTGAACGTGCGTGATGTCAGTTTGCTCCCATGTGAAACCAACGGTAAGACCGTTGTTCCATGTGAGGCATGAATTCAACTCATGGCTTTTGCCTACGTAGAACTCACTGTAGCCGTCGTTCTCGATGCCTGCACCGTGGACGTCGTAGAAGTAAGTGAACGATGTGTCAAAACCGTAGAATTCACGGGAAAGAGAGAAGTAAACTTCACCTGCATCTGCACCAAGAGCGCCGACATTCCAGTAGTAAATATAACCAATTGCTCCTGTTGCATAACCGAAGTCGTAAGCAGCTTCTGTGTAGAAATCAACTTCGAGATCGATTTGGTTGCCGGTGCCAGTGTTGTTAAACATCCCTGCCCAAATTCCGGAGCTGAGTGCAACGCCGTTATAATCATAAGCCATATCAAGACCGAACTCAGTAAGGTTGTCACCAAGGTCGAGGCCACGGAAGATATAGCTGGATGTGTAGCCGGTGTGGATTTCGTATTCGATTTCAGCCGAGGCGGTGCCAGCCACGAGGGCGGAGGCAGCGGCCAAGGCGCCAATTGTTTTGCAGTAGTTTTGCATTGTGTTGTTGTTGTTTTCGGTTGCTGGAAGCGTCCCTGACTGAATCACGTAGATTCAGAAAAGGATAGTTTGTAAGGGAGCATCTGCTGTACCAATTTTGGGACTGAGCACTCCTCTAGGCAGTTGTTTAACAAAACCTAATGAATTGTCCAGTAAAAAATTGACCTGCGGATTCCTCCGTCACCGGCTATGTAGAAAGGATAATTCAGGGTAGCAAGCAATTATTTGAGATTTTTTAGACAAAGAACTTTTCTGTGACGCTCGGGGGCTAGGCTTTTAAGGAGAGAAATTGGCTTCTATTTACTCTGCTCTCGGCCCAAAGCCCATTTCACTCCCCCCCTAAAGGCTCAGGTTTTTTGGATCAAAGGTCTCCAACAAAAATCGATCCAGCCAAAATCATAGCTTTCTTGCGCCAGCATGATCTCCCTTAGATCCGACCTGAAATACGATTTCTTCCCCTTTTTTAAAAATTTCTATCCACCGGTTCTATGAGAACTTCTTCAGAGATCCCGTGAAGATCAGCTTTCTTCAGTCTCATATGATTTCATTTCGGCAGTGAAAATTTGAAAAATCATTCTTGGCACGGCCATTGCTTTCTAGGTTCCCGCGGCTACGTCGAGAACACTCGGCATGTCGCCAATATATCCGACAACCCCGACCAATATGATCAGAAAACAACCAACAACATTGCGAGCGCTGGCCCTGGCGGCTGCCGCTTGCTTCGCGCTACCCCTCATGCCAGCGACCGTTCTCGGTCAGGAGGAGGAAACAACAACCCCAACCGAAGAAATCGCACCCGCTGTGGAAGCTCCGGCCGAAGAAGCTCCCGCTGCTGAGGAGACTCCTGAACCCGCTGCCGAAGAAGCAGAAGAGCCCGGTGCTGGTTCACTTGAGGAATACGAAGCACTCGTCGATGGCTACAACGCTGTAGACGAAGACGGCACTGTCACTGACATTGCTCCTGCCTTCGACTTCTTCACCACCTCCATGCTTTGGACGGTGATCGCTGCGGCCATGGTCTTTATCATGCACCTCGGTTTCTCGACTTTGGAAGCGGGCCTCTGCCAACAGAAGAACGTTGTTAATATTCTCTTCAAGAACGTGTTCATCATCTGCATCGGTCTTCTCACCTACGCATTTGTTGGTTTCAATACGCATTACCCTGTCGATAGCTGGCAGATTAATGGCGTCCTCGGAATCAATGGACCAATCGGTGACCTAAACGACGGCAATAATAAGACATGGGCCTACGGCGGTCTCGCCCTGGCAATGACTGGCTACGGGGACTTTATCTTCCAAGCCATGTTTGCTGCAACTGCAGCTACCATCGTCTCCGGTGCCGTTGCAGAACGCATCAAACTTCCTAGCTTCATGATCTTCGCGACCATCCTCGTCGCGTTCGGTTACACCATCGCCGGTTCATGGCACTGGGGTGGCGGTTTCCTTTCCAGCCTTGAAGTTCCGTTCAAAGACTTCGCCGGTTCCACAGTGGTTCATGGCTTCGGCGGTGCCGCTGCACTTGCCTGCGTCATTCTCCTCGGCGCTCGTCGTGGCAAATACACCAAAGACGGTATCAAGCCGATCCTTGGCCACAGCATGCCTCTCGCAGCAATCGGTGTCTTCCTTCTCTTCTTCGGATGGTTCGGTTTCAACGGTGGCTCAGTCCTTTCCGCTGATCCTGGCCCACTTGGCCTCGTCTTCACCACAACAGCTCTCGCAGCTGCTGCCGGCGGGATCACTTCCATCATCACCGGATGGATCGTTCTCAAGAAACCTGACCTCTCCATGTCCCTCAACGGCATTCTCGGCGGCCTCGTAAGTATTACAGCCGCAGCGGACGTCGTGAGCGTCATGGGAGCGATCGCCGCTGGTGCAGTCGGTGGTGTCATCGTAGTTTTCTCCATCTTATTCTTCGACAAGATCAAAATCGACGATCCTGTTGGCGCAATCTCCGTTCACGGTGTTTGCGGTATCTGGGGAACGCTCGCTGTTTGGGTCTTTGGAGACAAAACTGAATTCAGCCTTCTCTCGCAGATCATCGGTATCGTCGCAGTTTACGGCTTCGCATTCGTCTTCTCCTTCGTCGTCTTCCTCATCATCAAGGTCACCCTCGGTGTCCGAGTTGATGCCCAAGAAGAAGAGGAAGGCCTGGACGTCGCAGAGCACGGATCGCCTGCATACCACGCATAATTTTCCTAGATAGGAATTCACTCAACGGGCGGGCCGGAAACGGGCCGCCCGTTTTCGTTTGCGGTAGAAGCTGATTCGACTACCAATTGCCTCATGAAACGCCAGATGATTCGGCTCGCTATGGCCACAGTGCTGGTCCTCGTAACGATCATTGCCGCACTCGTCTGGTCGGGCGATTACGAAAAGAATCCAGATCCAGCAGCCGTTTTCCACATCGAAGGGGTTCGCCTAGAAGCCGATCACGGATACATGTGGCTCGAAGCACATCTGAGAAAATCACAAAAAGAAAAACACGACCTGCTCAAGCCCGTGCGCTTGATCACCTCAAATGGCAAAAAACACGAAGCTGCAGACACCACTTTCGCGGGTACGCCTGAGACCGGTTTTACGGATATCTGGCTGAAATTTTGGCTGGAGAAAACTGAGCTCGAAGGTCCGATCTACCTGGAGATCAACGACGGAGAACTGACCATTAAAAACTCAGATCCTATTCCAGAGCTCGATCCACCTGACAAAGACACCGTATTCAAATCATCCGATTGGGAAAAATCATGGCTTGGCTTCTGATCGACAACTCCAATACCCGCACCAAGGTGCAGCTAGGCAATTCAGAAGGACTGCTGGGAGAGAAGATTTTGATTCCCACAAAAGATCTTCACCCAACGAACCTTGCCAAACTCACCGAATCTTTGGGATTTTCTGAAGTGGTTGTTGCCTCAGTCGTCCCTGAAAAAGCCGATGTTCTAATTGATTTTTTTCAAAACTCCCATCCACTGCATCAAATTTCTCACCAAAGCCCGCTTGGTTTTGGTTTTGACTTGGACTCGCCAGAACAGATCGGTCAAGACCGCTTGGCCAATGCCGTCGCTCTCAAACACCGCTACGGAGCGCCCAGCATCGCCATCGATTTCGGAACGGCAAATACCTTCAGCATCATTTCTGAGCAGGGAAATTTTTCAGGCGGGTCAATCGCTCCTGGAATGGCTGTCATGATGGATTACTTGAGCGCAAACACAGCCGTCCTTCCAAAAATTGAACCGATCATCCAGCTACCCGCCATTGGCAAGACCACCGCACAAGCCATCAATTCCGGCCTCATCAACGGATACCGAGGAATGATTCGTGAAATTCTTCAGCAACTCATCTCCGAAGTCGGCGGTAAGCCCACCCTCGTCGGAACTGGAGGCGGAGCCGAATTTGCTCAGCAGATATTGCCAGAAATCCAAGAGATCGACCCTGACCTCACCCTCGAAGGCCTGCGACTCGTCGCCGATAAGGTCTTTTCAACCCCTTAGGGCTAGGGACTTCGTGGCGATATCTTCGGCCCTGAAAATAAATTTAGTAGAAATTCCAGCGCACACACCCTAGGCACTGCACCGCGATGAGCGAACATTCACTAGCAATCGGAATCGACTTCGGCGGCACCAGTATTAAGACAGGTGTGGTGTGCGGGTCAGAAATCATTGACCACGCCCCTCCCATAGCGACCCAAGACTTCGACTCCCCAGAGGAGCTTATCGATATGATGATCCGTGCGGTTCAGGATCTCCGTGCTAGACATCAGGGCATCAAAGCCGTTGGCGTGGGTATGCCGGGCTTCGTCGATTTTGACTCGGGCAAAGTCTTCGGCCTCACCAATGTCAGGGGCTGGAAAAACGTCATGCTTAAAAATCACTTGGAAAAGGCCCTTCAACTTCCCGTCGCTGCTGATAACGACGCGAACTGCATGGCCTTTGCCGAGTGGAAGCTCGGTGCGGGGAAAGACTACAAACATCTCGTATGCGTCTCCTTGGGGACCGGAGTTGGCGGCGGCCTCGTTGCAAACAATCAGATGGTTCGAGGAGCCAGCTACGCTGCCGGTGAGATCGGCCAGACATCCATCGACTTCCAAGGTAGGGTCGGTCACTATGGAAACCTCGGTGCCCTAGAGGACTACATCGGCAATCGTGAAATCGCTAGAGACGCTCAGAAAGCCTACGAAGCCGCCGGTCTTCAGAAAGATATCGAAGACTGCTCCCCTGCCGCCCTTGCCGAAGCCGCTAACAACAGTGATGCCGTTGCTTTGGAATGCTGGGAAGTGATCGGTCGCATGCTCGCCACATCCATGATGAATGCCTGCTGGCTCCTCAACCCAGAAGCCATCGTCATCGGTGGCGGTGTCGCCCGAGCAGGCGACTTACTTTTCGAGCCTTTCCGAAAACATCTACTCTCTCAGCTGTCAGGCCCTTTTAAAGACCACCTTGCAATCTTACCCGCAGCATTCGGTCACGAAGCCGGAACCATCGGAGCAGCAGCGCTTGCCCTTGATCGGGCAGAAAGCTGAGCTGGAAAATCTATAACACCGCCACAATCCGAAACGGCGGTGCCTCAAGAACAGCCCCAGCTCGCTCGCCGAGCAGATTCTGATAGAGCGGACTCTCAGGACTGAGCAAGGTCACCTCTTTTCCTTCGAAATCAATCTCCAGGCCACCCGACGCTGGAGCAAGAAAGAAGAACATCTCCTCCCCGCCTCGTTCACTCTTCACCTTGACCAACGCACCTGCCGCAATTTTCTCATCGGCATCGAACTCGCTGGGTTCGAAATTTTCCAATGCCACCAAAGTCGCTTCGAGCTCCTTCACCTGCCGCGCCTGACCCGTCGCAAGATACGACTCTTCCAAACTCCGAGTGTCATACTTACTCTCTGCCTTCGAGTCGGGATCCGTCGCCGCCTCATGAGCCGCCCTTGCTGCCCTCACCAATCGGTCCAGCCTTTGCCTTAGTTCGGCAACAATCAATTCGACGAGATCACGTTTCATTTTTGGACACGAAACCTCCATGCGCCACCCGCCTTTGGCAATCCAAGAAACTGACAAATCGAAATTTGAATCGCCAGCTGACCCGAATCGAAGACAAACGGAATTAGAGTTTGCAAAGTGGAGGCTTGACCCAGCAGGACATGATGGGCAGTTTGTGCGGCCCGTCGGCGCCTTGGTGGCAAACCGACGGCCCAAACGAACTCTGAAATCGACTAGGTATGGCTGCGAAGATTTATACAAACAAAGACGCGAACCTCTCTTCCATTAAGAAAAAGACATTAGCTGTGATCGGCTTTGGCTCACAAGGCCACGCCCACGCTCTCAACCTCAAGGACAGCGGAATGAAGGTCATCATCGGCCTCTATAAGAAATCGAAATCTCGCGAAGTCGCGAAGAAACTCGGTTTTGAAGTCATGGACACCGCGGATGCCGTTAAGGCCGCCGACGTGATCTTCGTCGCCACTCCCGACACGGTCATCCCTTCCGTCTACAACAAGGATATCGCCCCAAACCTCACCAAGGGCAAAACACTCCTCTTCTCACACGGCTTTGCCGTTCACTTCAAGACCATCGAGGTTCCTGAAGATGTGGATGTCATCCTCGTCGCTCCTAAAGGACCTGGTCACACTGTCCGTTCGCAATTTGTCGACGGCAAAGGCGTTCCCGGCCTCATCGCGATCCATCAGGACGTTTCCGGAAAGGCACAAAAAGTCGCTCTCGCATGGGCCCGCGGCATCGGCTGCACACGCGCTGGCGTTTTCGAAACCAACTTCCGCGAGGAAACCGTCACCGACCTCTTCGGTGAGCAAGTCGTCCTATGCGGCGGTGCTTCCGCACTCGTCAAAGCAGGCTTCGAGGTTCTTGTCGAAGCCGGCTACCAACCTGAAATGGCCTATTTCGAGTGCCTTCACGAATTGAAACTCATCGTCGATCTCATGAACGAATCCGGCATCGCTGGCATGCGTTTCTCAATTTCGGAGACAGCCGAATACGGCGACGTTTCCGTCGGACCGAAGATCATCAACGCTTCCGTGAAGAAACGCATGGTCAGCCAACTGAAAGCGATCGAAAGCGGCAAGTTTGCCAAAGAGTGGACCAAGGAATACGAAACCGGCTGCAAGAACTTCAACGCCCTCCGCAAAGAAGGAGCCGCCCATCCAATCGAAAAGGTCGGCGCAAAGCTCCGCTTCACCATGAGCTGGATCAAGCAAACCAAAATGAAAAAAGGCGCCAGCCAAGCTAGCTACGTCTCTTCTTCCAAATAAGCTTTCGCTTTTTATGCAAATGCCCGACTACCCCACGGTGGTCGGGCATTTTTTTGGCAATTTTTGCAAACGAATTCGAGCCAAGACGCAGAAACAGCGTAGCTACTGAACAGCTCATCTCGCCTCATATGTTCCCCGAGTTCGCGGCTATGATCAAAAACGTCCAAGCACTCAATACATGAACAGACTGTTGGAATACGGTCGGAGTTTTGGTTGGACGCGCAATCCCGCATCTTCATAAGAGTAAAGGCATCTAGATTAAAAAAACGTAAAATGCACAAAAACCCATTGCCAAAAATCAAAATAAATTCCCTCTGCGCTCTCACTCTCGGAGTCGTGCTCAGTCTAGGCTCGTCGTGCAGTAAATCTGCTTCACCCATAGAGGAAGGACTCAAAGCTAAGTCCATCGAGCAGAAGGCGCCTGCAAATCCGACTTACGATGTGACCAAAGGTGAAAAGAAAGTGGCTTTAGTTACCTTTAATTGGATCTCCGACTTTCCTGGAACTGGAGGCGCCACTCATATCTGGGATGAGAATGGATCCAAAGTCACCATTTCCGTCACAGATCCCAAGGGCAAGAACGTAGTCGTTACCCTGACCGAAGCTGGTGGAAAGATTTCTGCGACGGGCAATGTTGACCGAGCGACCATCGAAATCTTCTAGATTTTGATCACCAACCTAAACCGTTTCAGAATCGAATAGCTCGGCCCACACAATATAGACTTCACCGTGTCGTCGCAGGCAGCCAAGCTCTTGCGCCCGCGCTGCGCCGTTCGTTCTCTCTGAAAAACCCATCAAGTCCTCTTCTGGACTCGAGGTCTTCCACTGCCGCGGAGGCTTTCGGGTAGCGCCAGCGAAATCCACTCTCGCGCAGCCTCAAAGGTTCTGCCCAGCGGCTTTTCAAAACCAGCTCTGTTTCGGTGCCGAGAACCGTCGCACCGATCGATAACATCCACTTGTTGGCGGGAAGCCCGATCGGCATGCCTTTCGCTTCTCGGAAAATGCGCATCCATCTGCGGTTCGTCGGGAAATCCGGCGCGGTCAAGTTGACCAAGCCTTCCATGAACGAATCCCGCATGATGTGCTCAATGGCGCGCAAAAAGTCTTCCATGTGAATCCAGCTCACTCGCTGATTGCCGCTTCCCATCGTTCCTCCCAAAGCTTTCCCAACCAAGCCGTTTAAAACATCGTAAACCGTTTCCGGTTCATTTGCTATGACCATACCGGTTCGGATCGCGACTTTGCGTGTCTCTGCCGGAACTTTCGCCGAAAAGAAAGCGTCTTCCCAGGCGCTGGCGACCTCACAAGAAAAGCCATTACCACCTTCGCCATTCCATTCGTCCTGTGGACCATCCTCCGCATGTCGATACCAAGTCGCCGTGCTCGAATTGATCCACAACTTTGGAGGGATGGAGCATGCGGCGATTGCCTTGCCAATCACCTCAGTCGAGTCCACACGGCTATCTAAAATTGCTTGGCGATTCGCTCGGTGGTAGCGGCAGTTGACGCTTTTACCAGCCAGATTGATTACCATATCCGCGCCTTCCAAGGCAAAGGCCCAAGGTCCTAGGCTTTTCCCATCCCATTCGAGAAACATCCCGTCACCACTCCACCCCTTGCGGTTCCTAGCAATGGCAACAACCTCTTTCCCGTTTCGTGAAAAGTGGCGGCAAAGATAGCGGCCTAAAAATCCATTTGCTCCGATAATAACAACTGTAGCACTCATGATCTTGATCTTTCCTTTCAGTTTAGCCGAGCAGTTTGGCGGCAAGTTGAATAGCCGACCGATATTTCATCGACGCAACCTTGTCTGACATCTTCGATGCCATTCCGACGAATTCCTCGAGGCTCTTCACCTGCTTGTGGAAAATCACAGCCTCCTCACTCTTCAGCCCTTTGGTCTCCGCAGCACACTTGTTTAGTAATGCCAAGGCTGGCTCGATCTCTCTCTTTTTCCTTTCGCGGGCAACAATTGTGAAAATCTCCCAAACATCCTTTTCAGCTTCATAGTAGTCCCGACGATCCCCTCGGATAACCACCATCCGGACAAGTCCCCAGTTGACCAGTTCCTTCAAGTTCGTATGGGCGTTTCCCCGGCTCACGGCCAGTTCCTCCATAACCTGGTCCGTGCTCATCGCCGCTGGGGAAACCATCAACAGGGCATGAATTTGAGCCATCGTTCGATTTATTCCCCACTGCGTGCCAAGAGCACCCCATTGAGCAATAAACTCATTTTTTGCTGTTCCCAATCTATCCGCTGTCGCGTTCATTGGTTTCAATAAATACTGAAACTTCGGAAAAACAAGGAAAATTATTTCATGGTGTCTTCGAAAAAACTAAGCGCCTGGCACCACCCCCTCGTCGCGTCTTGCTTTTGAAGTATCTTCCCTCGCAGATAGACCGGTTTCCAAATGGCCTTGCCCAAATCGAGTGGATTTTTTGGAAAACGGACTTAATCAGGAAACGCAGATACGAAAAACCCCAGCAGCCCGAAAATTGGTCGGACTACTGGGGGATGAATGATTGGATTAAAACGAGAAATCAGGCACTAAAGAGAGGCTTTGAGTGCTCCGAATTCCTTGCGTTTGGCATTCAGTTCGCGCTCGAGTTGCTCGATTTCCTGACCGAGCGAAAGCATGGCGGTGAGCTTCTTTTGAAGCCCGCCATTCGACGTGCTTGTTGTTCCAACATTGCTAGAGTGCATGCCGGCGTTCTTCAACCATGATGCGATCGTCAGTTGTGAAATGCCAAACTTTGCTGAAGCTGTGCTCTGCCCGCCGCGACCATTCTTTGAGTTATGATCTGCGACGAAAGCAACAACTTCGCTTTTTTCTTCTGGTGTATAACGTTTCCCGCGAATCGCGGCTTTTTTATTGGGTTTATTCATTTGTGCGGGACGCTACTAGTGAAACCGAGTATCACAAGAGATTTTATTCTTTTATTATAAAAAAGTTTTATGAGAAGATCTCTAGATACATTTTTTTATCTGTAAAATCAGTTAGCCAGAGATCTGCTTCAGCTTTTACCTTGTCTCTAGAAACCACTCCACCGAAGCCGATCATTTGGTCAACATCCGGTTTGGTTTCCAAATCAGAAACACCATCGCCGATCATGATCACCCGCTCCGGCAGTAAAGCACGTCTCCAATCTTGGATGATTTCGTTTTTACCCAAGTTCCTCGTTGTTGGGTAGTTATCGCCGTAGCCAGTGTAATTCCCCTCACGATCAAAATACAAAGGAACCGCCTCGATGTGCTTGATTCCAAGTCGATCTGCTAACGGTTTGATAATTGGAGCAAAACCGCCGGAAATGATCACTGGCAACCAACCCTCCGACCTTGCATAAGTCAGCATCGCTTCCACACCGGGAACCATGCATTTGATATACTGTTGCCCAATGGACTCAACCATTGCCATATCAGGACTAATGATTTCCATACGTCTTTTAAACACCTCATCCAAAGGAACCTCACCATTCATCGCCATATTAGTCAGCTGGACCACTTTATCATAGATCTCCGCCCCGCCAGCTCTCGCCAACTCATCAATTCCTTCGATGGATGAAAGCGTCGAATCACAATCAATAAAGAGAATTTTGCCTTTGTTCTCTGTAAGGGGCTTGATCTCGACTTCTGCTCCAACCGAAACCGCATCAAAGAGTTCGATCATATCTTCATTTTTCAACCGAACACAACCATAGCTCGACGGCTTGCCAATCAGGCCTTCTTGGTTCGTGCCGTGAATGTAAATAAAACGATCCTCAGAGTTTTCATTCTGTGACTCTTTCCCCCGGAGCCTGAGAATTCGGCTCAATATCAAATCACCAGAAGAGGGCGTTGCAGGGTCCCATACTTCAACCGGTTTTCTTCCAACAAATCGCGTATGGATCGGCTCACCTTCACCAATTTTTTCTGAAATCTCAAAACTCCCAGTTGGAGTTCGGTAGCTACCTTCCGCAAAACCCATGCCCTTCTCACTCGTCGAGACTGGATAGTGTTTCACGAGCTCGCCGGCTTTGAATAGTTCGAGCATCTGCTCGTCCATGGAAATCTCAATGCTAACAGCTTTTGCAGATGATTCGTTCATGAGTTTACTTGGAAAACGGCAAGAGCATTGTGCCCGCCCATCCCGTGAGCAAGTTTGAAGACAGGGCCATCGGTAATTCGAGTTTCGTTGGGTGCGGATATCCTATCGATTCCTGAGGTACCTGGAAGATTCGGAGGCAGTCTCCCCTCATTCAAGAAACCAAGTAAAACCGCACTTTCGAGCAAGCCACTCGCGCCAATCGTATGACCAAAGTAGGGCTTCAGCAAATGAAGCGAGGCTTCGACACCACCGAAGGCATCACCTAGAAACTTCCTCTCCGCTCTCGCTTGAACGGCCGTGCCAGTCGCATGAGGGCAGATCGCTGTCGGATTTCCAAATGACGAAACCGCCGTATCCAGCAATTCCTTCGTCCGGCCGCCCGTCGCTGGGACCCCAACTGGATCTGCTCCATCCGAATTGTTGGCAAAACTCAAAAACTTCAGATCTGAAGATTCGTTCTTCGAAAGTGCAATCGCCGCAGCTCCCTCACCAGGAAGAAAGCCTGTGGCGTCTGATGAAAAAGGATCCAGCTTGCAAGAGCTTCCCAACAATCCAGAGGACCGATAGTTTTCGAGCAAAAGCGGCACTAAAGGCAGATCCACAGCAACGGTGAGAACTCTCTCGACCTGACCTGAATCGATCATCATTTTCCCAAGCCCCAGCGCATCCAGCCCTGCAGAGCACCCACTCGCGACCACATGATTCGGTCCGAAGATTCCAAACTCAATCGAGACGGCCGTAGCAGGTTCACTATGGATGGTATTGCTCGCCGCCATCAATTTAAACGGCCTCCTACCCGGCCAGGGACCGAGCCATCCCGCTGCATTACCCCGACTGGTCCCCAACACCAATCCCGCCGCCGCAAGATCAGAACTCGACCATCCCGCCGCCGAGACCGCCTGTTGGGCGACTTCTAACGCCGCCATGCTAGCCGGACTCCACTTCCGATGATTCAGCAAGCCTCTCGGTTCAACCCAAGCTCCATGAAAATGCGCATAAGGACTTTTCTCCCCCAACAAATCAGATAAAGGCCGGATTCCAGTATCCCCGCTTGAAATGGCGCGAATATGCGCTCCAAGATCATGCCCCAAAGCAGAAAGAACACCGAGGCCATGTATGGAAATTGCTGAACTGATGCATCCGGTTATCAACTTCAACGCACTCCGCAATCTCAAAAAAACAATCGGAGCGACTTTCCACCTTTGCTCGAAGCTTCGGATTGCCCCATAAGCAGTCCGTCACATGAAATCAGTTCTGGAGACCATCCAAGGCGGAGCAAGCTATCTCGAAAAACGAGGTATCAGTGAAGCGCGTCTGAATATGGAGCACCTCTTGGCAAAAGAGCTACGCTGCGGACGCATGGAGCTATACACCCAGTTCGATCGTCCGCTCGAAGAAGAGGTGCTCGCACCGCTGAGAGAATCCCTCAAAAAACGCGGCGAAGGCATACCACTGCAGCATATTCTCGGTGAGGTGCATTTTCTTGGTAAAAATTTCATCTGCGATTCACGTGGCTTGATCCCTAGACCCGAGACCGAAGAACTCGTCGAGATGGTTCTAGAAGCTCTTCCAAAGAGCCCCATCAACATCCTTGATGTTGGCTGCGGGTCCGGCGTCATTGGCTTGTCAATCGCTGCGTCTAGGGCTGACTGCAAGGTCACATTAATCGATATTTCTGGCGACGCACTGGAACTGACTCGTGCAAACGCGAACAAGCTCCAGATTCATAATATCGAGATCAAAAAGAGCGATCTCTTTTCCGAAGTCGACGGCAAGTTTGATCTAATCGTCGCCAATCTTCCCTACGTCCCCGAAGGTGAAACCACAGAAACACCCAGAGAACTTTCGCACGATCCCGCCATCGCTCTCTACTCGGGGCAGAAAGGCATGGACCATCTCGAACGCTTCATCCCAAAAGCTTTCGAATTCCTGAAACCCGAAGGTCTTCTTGCACTTGAAATCGGACACGATCAGGCTTCACAGGTCCGCATGGTTTTGGAAAAGTCTGGCTTCACGGAAATCATCGTCCACAAGGACCTTAGCGGGATCGCTCGCTTCCCGTTCGCAACACACCCATAAACAGAATTATTAGAAATGGATAAACTCGTCGTCCACGGCGGCTCAACGATCAAAGGAGCTATCAATATCTCCGGATCAAAGAACGCTTCACTACCCATCCTTTCCGCCGCAATTCTGACAGGTGAAGATTGCATCATTCGCCGCGTGCCCGATGTCTCGGACACGAATTACATGATCCAAATTCTCAGCGCACTCGGCGCAGACGTCGAGCGCTCCTCTGGAACCGTACGTATTTCGTGTGCTGAAATTTCCGACGAGGCACCTTACGAACTCGTTCGTCGCATGCGCGCATCCATCTGCGTAATGGGGCCCTTGCTTGCGAGAAAAGGCCGTGCCGTGGTCTCACTTCCGGGCGGCTGCGTTATTGGAGACCGCCCTGTCGATCTCCATCTCAAAGGCATGGAGGCCCTTGGCGCAAAGATTGAATTTGAGGGCGGAAACATCATCCTCACCGCGCCGGACGGATTGCGCGGCGCTGAAATGGACCTGCGGGGAGAAAACGGCCCCACCGTCCTCGGCACCGACAATGTCATGATGGCCGCCACCTTGGCCGAAGGAATCACCGTGATCGAGTCTGCCGCTGCGGAACCCGAAGTTCTTGATCTGGCGAACTTCCTCAATTCCATGGGCGCAAAAATCACCGGCGCTGGAACCCGACGTATCGTCATCGAAGGCGTAAAAGAACTTTCTGGAGTCGAACACACTGTCATTCCAGACCGCATCGAAGCGGGCACGTTCATGGCTGCCGCTGCGCTGGCCGGTGAAGGAGTCACTCTGAACCGTGTGAACCAAGAACACCTCAAAGCCATCACCGCTGCGATTGTGAAATCCGGTCATCGCGTTGACTTCAACGAAGCAGGAGATTCTTGTTTCGTGGAGCGCGGAGATACACTCCAAGGGGTCGATCTAAACACCGCGCCTTACCCCGGCTACCCGACCGACATGCAGGCGCAAATGACCGCTCTGCTTACGACCACTCCCGGAATCAGCGTGATCAAAGACAGCATCTTTCCACAACGCTTCATGCACTGCGCAGAATTGAAACGCATGGGCGCCGATATTAAAATGGACCATGGCACTGCCATTGTTCGCGGTGTCGGGCAGCTTTCCGCCGCACCAGTGATGGCATCCGACCTGCGTGCATCAGCCGCTCTTGTCCTTGCCGCACTTCGCGCCAAGGGTTCCACCGAAATTTCTCGCCTCTACCACATCGACCGCGGCTATGAACACATCGATGAGAAACTATTGCTCCTAGGGGCGAAGGTCGAACGCGTTCGCGAGTAGAGTTTATCCGACGAACAAACCCACGATCGCAGCACTGGTTAGGTTCGAAAAAGTCCCGGCAACCACCGCTAGAAAGCCTAAGCGAGCGATTTCCGAACGCCGTGACGGAGCCATGCCTCCGAGCCCGCCAAGAAGAATCCCTATCGAAGAAAGGTTGGCAAACCCACAAAGCGCCACGGCCCCGATCGCTTTGGATTTTTCAGTAAGCCCATCGAAAATTCGAATGTAGTCCACGTAAGCAACGAACTCGTTGAGCACGAGTTTCTGCCCGATCAAGCTGCCACCTTTGATCGCATCTTGCCACGGCATCCCAATTAGCCAAGCAAGCGGCGCAAAGCAAAATCCAAGGATTTGCTGCAAGCTGAGTTCCGCATTCCCAAACCAGCCACCGATCCCACCGAGCATCAAATTCAACAGAGCGATCAACCCGATAAATGCCAGCAACATCGCGCCGACATTGAGTGCCAGTTTAAGACCCGTAGCTGCACCGACCGCTGCCGCATCAACCGTGTTGGCAATTTTTTCATCTCCTTCAGCAAATTCCACACGGCTCTCATCAGGTTGCTCGACCTCAGGCCTTATCATTTTTGCAAAAAGCAATCCACCCGGCGCCGCCATGAATGAAGCGGCGATCAGATATTTAATCTCAACTCCCAGCGCGACATATCCCGCAAGAATGGAACCCGCGACACTTGCTAGCCCCCCTACCATCACCGCGAATAATTCGGAGGTCGTCATACGCGCGATGTAAGGTTTGACCACCAGAGGAGCTTCTGTCTGGCCGACAAAAATATTCGCTGCCGCAGACAAGGACTCCGTCCTGCTTGTCCCCAATAGCTTTTTGAGCCCACCCCCAAGAACCCGGATCACAAGACTCATCACCTTGAGATGATATAGCACGGCGACGAGTGACGAAAAGAATACGATCATCGGTAGCACCCTGAAGGCAAAAACGAATCCTACAGACGCATCTCCGTCAGCGCTTAGCGGCCCGAAAAGAAAATCCACACCTTCCTTACCAGCACCGATCGCATCGTTGATTCGTTCACTTGCCCACTGCAGAACCTCGCGGCCTGCCGGAACGGCGAAGACCAAAAACCCGATGAAAATTTGTAGAGAAAATGCAATACACACAGTCCGCCAACGAATCGCCTTGCGATTGTTACTCAAAAGATAAGCCGTGCACAGAAGTACGGCGATTCCAAGTAGTCCGATCATCGATCTCTCGAATAGCGGTTAAGGTATCCCATAGGAAGCGCAAAGGTCGATTCGCCCAGCTCAACGATACTCCAGCTGCGCACTTGCCACACAATCGGCAGACGCCTTGAAGCGAATCCAGTAGGTCTGGAACTCGCCTGGAAAAACATGCCTAAGATCCGCATCTGGCTTCACTTCAAACCTTTGATACGTCACCCAGCGGCCTTCTCCAGTTAGATCAATCTCCGCCTCCACCGTGACTTCTCTATTAGCTGACAAGGTGAGCGTTTTCTCATCATAGGCTGTCATCAAATAGGGATCCGAGACCATACCCGCAACAATTTTAGAATCCTTCCACGGCCCACCCGTGCCCACGGCTTTCCCAAACTTCCAAATATCGTCAATCGCACCAGCCCAGAGTGCAGCCTTGCCGTCTTCCGACCTGATGATGTGCGCATTATCCGTCGGTGCGTCTTTGGAGATTCCGGAAACAATAAAGAGGCCTCGGAAAGAACAAAAATCATGGATCAGACGATTGTGAGTCGCTACGGGCCGCACTTTGGAAAAACCACCCGCATTCTCCGCTGGAAGTTCATAGAAAGTACCGTGTGCATTGAACAAATCGCGCTCTGTTGCAACCTCACGGGCCACCCGATAGCCACCCAATGGATGACTTGAAAGAGCAGGGTCACCTTTTGGTAAACGCCAGCGCTTCCCAGAATCATCCGTGTAAACTACAGATGCCTGATCAATTGACAGAACCCCTGTTGGCATCGGAATTTCCCTCGCCACCTCTTTGTCCTCGGAGGGCTTAAGTTTCAGTTCTGAATCGAGCTCATAGGCTCCAATACGATTTCCAGAGTCATCGACAGCGACGAACCCTAGGGTCCGACGGTTTCCTCCCAGTGCGCGAACCGTGCCGCCTGTGAATCCTACCCCCACCTCGGCAACTCCATTAAAGATCGGTGAAGACTCAGTCGTGCGTGTATCATCGTTGTGATAACTAAATACCGCCGAGGCCTTGTCTAGGTCTTCTGAGCTCGAAAGCCGTATCCACGCCCCTTTGACCTCTTCAGGAAAAGGTAGAAAAAGATAACCTGCTTCAGGCACCTCGACCGTCCGAAGCTTCGCCCATTCACCATTGCCCTTCCGATCCACCTCAAGGTGAATGGAAACGCTACGCCCCTTTTGATGCGCAAGATGAAGCGCTCGCCGATTATAACCTGAGAAAAGGAACGGATCAGACGGGATACCTTTGGCCACTTTTTCCTCAACCCATACCGCACCTCGACCAATCACCGGACCGAGTTCATCAAGTTGTTCGGGTTCCACGAACCAGAGATTCGATTGTGATTGAGGACCGGGTATTTTACCCTTCGCCTTACGCTTGTTAAGAAATTCCGCTTTGGCCGTGTCATCACATCCCAATACGATCTTGCCGTTCCATTCGGCGAAGTCACCGATCACTTTTAAATAGTTTGATCGTGGCTCGATACCTCCTGAATTCTTCGGGGTGAAGGTCGGCGGAAATTTCCAAAAGGTCCCATGCATCGTCATCAGAAAATTTTCCTCTCCAACTTCACGAATTCTCGGCCATTCTGTATTCCATCCGTGAGCTCCGTCGTAGGAATGGGAACCCTTGGGCAAACGGTAGAATGTCCAACCCGTCTCTGGCATACGCACTCCATAAATGAGCGATCGATAATCCCAACCTGAAACCCAGATCGGATCGGTGCCAGGATTCGAGTTTCCATAAATCCCACCAGGTCCCGTGACTTCTGTGAACTGATTCCTACGGATGATTGTCCACTCATCGGCGACTCCATCCCACTCCGCGAGAACCCCTGACGGAGTGCTGGGTATCGTCTTAGCAGCAGTTCCCCGCTCACCATTATTCGCATACACATACACTCCTTGCCCTGAGTAAAATCCCTTCCCGTGATAACCAGGCAGGCCCGCTTTTTTTGTGCTCGCCTCGTTCGCCTCATCACCCCAGAGCTCCTTCACTTCTAGAGTCTTCACGTCAATTTCGTAAAAACCCTCCTCCATCGTCGCTGTCAGCACCTTGCCCTCTGGATCCGCGAGGTGCCTCGCCGTTGCCGTCGGACGTCCGAACGCTCGTGAGTAAGGAATCGCTCGGACCTTGGATTCGTTATCGACTGCGTACGGCCCAATGAATAATTGCTCAGATTCCCGATGAATCAGCCGATTCGCCGGCGTACCTCCAATGCTTTCCGGATGAATCGTCTGCTTCAAATCCGCACTGACCGAGTAGAGTTTATCATCCGAGCCTTTGGGCATATGCGGAGCATAGGTAATGATCCAAAGCTTTCCGCCCCATGGCACGACACCACCAGTTCCGCATTCGCCCGATGAATTGAACATGGCCAAGTGCGGATAAATTCCGCTGAGCGAAACCGGCTCACTGCTCAGGCAGGTTGTTAGGGCAAAGCCAAATGAAAGCGCTCGAAGAATATCTCTTTTCATAAAAATACCACCATTACCAATCGAATTGGTGTGCAGAAGGCTTCGCGAACAAACTCTGAAATTCAAACTTATTCGGACTTCTTGGCTGGAATGACCAAGGTCGGAACCAATGCCTTTCGAATCAATCCTTCGGCAACACTTCCAAGTAACAAAGAGGCAACAATTCCGTGTCCGTGAGAGCCAAGCACTACGAGATCAAAACCGATTTCCTTGATCTTCGATTCAAGAACATGAAGTGGACTGCCATCCCCAAGGTGAGTAATCGTTGTTAGGCCTTCCGAGGCGACAGCACTCGCAGCTTCATCCAAAGTTTTCTGAGCGCGAGTTCTCGTTTCTTCGTGAAATGTATGAATCGCTGGAAACTCGTCCGGCGTAAATCCATACGCCGTATAAGTCGGCTCTGGCTCAATCACATGGATCAAATGAAGCTCAGCCCCAAAAGCCTTGGCCATCTCTGCCGCAGTGTTTGTAACTCCCGAAGTTGCATTGGAAAAATCAACAGACGCTAGGATCTTTTTCATACCTAAATATACATAAAAATTATCCGATACGAAAAGGCAAAGATTTCTCTTTCCCGTACGAAGGTCTCACGGAGCTTTTCATCTGTTGAACGATGCGCTTCAA
Source organism: Akkermansiaceae bacterium (assembly GCA_045106015.1). GTDB lineage: Bacteria > Verrucomicrobiota > Verrucomicrobiia > Verrucomicrobiales > Akkermansiaceae > Luteolibacter. The sequence continues at coordinate 35,840 of JBGCEE010000026.1, forward strand.
TCTTCCTCTAAACCGAATCTCACACATCCGACCTTTTTATCATCATGAAACCTTTCAGGCTCCTCCTCATACTTTCCTTAGCGATTGGAGTCATTGGACTGATTGTTTGGAAGATCGGTCGCACGGAAGTTGAACCAGTCGCTTTGATCGGATTCCAAGCCTACGATGAACCACTTTCCATGCCTTCGAAGGGCATGCCGGACATGCGCTTGCACATGCTCTCCGCTTGGCAAGCAAATCAGATACCTGTCATTTCCAAAATGGATACTCCGATGGGATCGGAAAACGGAGCTTTGGTATATAACGCCCAGAAGTTCTGGGAGATGAATCAGAAGCGTGGAGGCCATCACACAGGCGATGACCTCAATGGCATCGGCGGAATGAATAGCGATCTCGGTGATCCAGTTTTCGCCGCCGCCAATGGCTTGGTCATCTACGCGGGCGAACCCTCACCGGGGTGGGGAAAAACGGTGATACTGGCTCATCAAGACGAGGAGCAAAATCCGATTCGAACCATGTATGCTCACCTCGACCAAATCCGCACTCATCTTGGTGCACTCGTAGCCCGTGGTGAACCCATCGGGACCGTCGGCACCGGAAACGATAACTACCCCGCACATCTACACCTCGAACTGAGTATCGATGACGGTATCCCGATTGGTTCAGGTTATGTCCGTGAGCCACTATCCCGCCGCAATCCCGCCGAGTTTATCTCCGCCCTTCACGACTCAGGACCGGATGGTATTTCACCTGCACCGCTAAAATGGGTCGAGCTCGGTCCCGCGCAACCTTGGACAAACCTCGAAATTAAGGGTGCTGAGAAATTCTCGGAGCTAAAAAACTGAACAAGCCTATTCCTTCACTGAGTAGCCTTTGGGTAAAAAGGTGACTTCGCCATCGTTGGAAACTTTTTCGCCGGGAGTGCTGCGTCCATTTTTCACTTCAACAGAAAGAAGGCCTAACAGCTCTTTGACTCGCTCAGGATTCCCTTCCGCCACGTTCTCGCTCTCGTCAGGATCTTCCTTTAAATTGTAGAGCTGAATCGGAGGAAGACCTTGTTTCTTCGCGATATTTTCGCGAGGCGCACTCCAGCCACCGCTGCCCGCTGCGAGAATCAATTTCCACTCCCCTTTGCGGAATGCAAAATGACCACTGATCGAATGGCTGATAAGCGTTTCTCGTTCCGTTGCTGGCTTGCCTTCGAATGCAGGCACGAGGCTGAACGAATCCTCACCCGCTTGGGCAGCTTTCTCTTGGCCAGTGATGTCCTGCATGGTCGCATAGAAATCCGTCAAACACGCCAGCGCATCAGTCTTCTGCCCCCCTTTGATCTTGCTTGGCCACCTCACGATGAGTGGAACTCGGTGCCCACCTTCATAGATGTCTGCCTTATGACCCCGGTAAATCGCGCTCGGGTCGTGCCCATGCTCGGCAAGAACCTCAAAGTTCGCTTCAGGTGAGCATCCGTTGTCACTGGAGAAAAAGACGATCGTATTGTCATCCACACCCGCTTCCTTCAAAGCCGCAAAAAGCTCTCCCATATGATGATCAATCTGCATCATGAAATCCGCATACGGATTCATTTTGCTAGCCCCCTTAAACGGAGGAACCGGAACAATCGGAGTGTGTGGTGCAGGCAGCGGCAAATAGAGAAAAAAGGGCTTTCCCTTCTTCGCCTCTGGCGCGCGTTCCGCAATGTAATCGACGCTTTTCTTAAACAGATGAGGCAAAACCTGTTCGATCTCGAAGTCCGGTGAAATTGGCCCAGTCCGATACCAGCCGTATGCATCCTCTTTTTTGGAAACTCCTTCCATCTTCTCCGGTAGGGCAGTCACCTTTCCTGTATCGACCCAGACATAAGGAGCCATATCCAGCGAACCACAGTGCCCGTAGTAGTTGTCGAAACCATTAATATTTGGCCCGTTCTTCACGGGTTTCGTAAAATCAATCCCCTTCCATGCCTTTCCACCTTGCTCTGCTTTCCCCCAGTCCCAACCAAGGTGCCATTTACCAATCATCTGCGTGTGATAGCCTTGATCGTCTAACAGATGCGCAACGGTCGCACGCTCTGCCGGAATCAAATGCCCGCTTGTTCCGCTGAGAACTCCCTTCTTCAACCTCGACCGCCAATTGTATCGACCGGTAAGCAATCCATATCGCGTCGGCGTGCACACCGCACTGGAAGAATGCGCATCAAAAAATGTGATGCCTTCGTCGGCCATCTTTTGAAGAACCGGTGTCTTAATCTTACTATCCGGATGGGTCGCGGTCACATCACCAATACCTAAATCATCTGCTAGGACAAAAATGACATTCGGTTTCTTCACGTCCTCTGCCAATGCTCCCGAGACCAAAAACCCTGAAAATAAGAGAAAGAATTTCTTCATGTGATGAGCCTAGTCCTCTGCAGGCTTGATATTCCAGAGGAATTCTCATCCCGCCCTAATTCGCTTGAGCGACTTCGGAACGAAGATGAAACTCTTCCCATGATCGCCCCTCTAAAACGCTTCATCGTTCTTACGTCTCTATTGCTATGCGGACACAGTTCAGGCACTCCGAAAGCGCCTGACGGCAGCGAACGGTCCATCCCAAACATCATCTTCATCATGGCGGATGATATGGGCTACGGAGACCCAAGCTGCTATGGTGGAAAAATCAATACGCCGAATCTCGACAAAATGGCGAAAGAGGGCCTTCGCTTCACTGACTTCCATTCAACCGGGACGGTCTGCAGCCCCAGCAGAGCTGGCTTACTAACCGGTCGCTACCAACAACGCGCCGGCATCGATGGCGTGATTTCCGCAGACCCAGAAAGCGCGGCATACAAGCTTGGATTGGACCCACAAACCCCCACCTTCCTAAACACACTCTCCGAGAAAGGCTATAAAACCGGCGTTTTCGGAAAATGGCATCTCGGCTATTTGGAGAAATTCCAACCCATGAACTATGGGATTGATACCTTCGTCGGCTTCGTCAGCGGCAATATCGACTACCATTCTCACTATGATCGCATGGAAACTTTCGATTGGTGGCACAATAGGAAGAAGATCAAAGAAACAGGCTACTCCACCCACCTCATCACCGAGCATACAATCCGTTTCATCGAAGACGCGGGAGACAAGCCCTTCTGCATCTATGTCGCTCATGAGGCTGTGCACAGTCCACTACAGGGCCCTCAAGACCCTATCCAGCGAGGCCCAGATAAACCCAAGAAACAGAATCCGCGTCCGAAAAATGTCGTCTTTACGGACATGCTCCTAGAACTCGACAAGAGCGTTGGACAGATCATCGATACCGTAAAGGAAGCCGGCCTTGAGGAAAATACCCTGATCATGTTCACCTCCGACAATGGCCCAATGCCTCAATCTTCCCCCGGTCCCCTCCGAGGAAGAAAAGGATCAATCTACGAGGGTGGGCACCGTGTCCCAACAATCGCATGGTGGCCAAAAACAATTGCAGCAAACTCAGAAACCGCCGAGACAGCCATCGGAATTGATATTTTCCCAACCCTGTTAGAACTCACCAACATCAGCTCCGACAAAATTTCTTTTGATGGCACCTCTCTGCTACCTGTCTTCAAAGGTGGTAAACTTGAACCTCGGAAACTCTATTGGAGAAACAGTGGATTGAGCCCTAGCAGAAAAGAGCTCACCGGACCGGATTCGCCGAAAGCCGTTCGAGACGGCCCATGGAAACTCGTCGCAAGCCCCGGTTATCGGCAGCTTGAACTCTTCAATCTTGATGAAGACCTTGGAGAAAAAAACGACCTTTCAAAAAAATTCCCCGAACGAACCCAACAGATGATGGCCGATCTAAAGACTTGGGAAGCAGAGATGATCAAAAGCCTTCCTTACAAAATCACTGATAAGAAATAACTGACGGCTATTTCTTTTTCCTTTCGTTCTTCTCAACCTGCTTCCGCGCCTCTTCATCGACTCCGCTCAAACGCGTTTTCGCCATTCTTACACGGATCTTCTCGAAACGATTCTTGATTTCACGTTCGCCAACGGAAAGTGATTCATCGGAAATGAGTTCACCATCGAACGGGCCTTTGTAGCGCATGAACGTTGCCTTACTTCCATCCGTATTCGCCACCAAAGAATGCTCTTCATTGCGGACCATGATCTTTCCACGATACCAAATATAGATCCAATCCTTCTGACGCGCCTTGTCCTGATTGGCAAAAATCGGAACCAGACTCGCACCATCACCCGAGTAGTTCTCGGGAAGCTTCGCATCAGAAATCTCACAGAGAGTCGGCATGATGTCAGAGAATTCTACGAGGCTGTTAGAAACGCGTCCCGATTCCTTGATTCCAGCTGGCCAAATTGCAACCATCGGCACTCGGTGACCCGCATCGGTCATGCTGCCTTTCCCTCCCGCTATTTTTTTGCCATTCCATTTGGTGACGATGGGTTTGTCAGTGCCGTTATCGCCCGTGAAAATAAGTAGTGTGTTTTCTCGAACTCCAGACTTCTCAAGTTGGTCGACAATCTGCCCGACGATCTTATCCGCGTAGGCAACCATATCGGGAAAGTGCCGCTGCGGGTCTTTTAGGTCCCCTTTGTAAGTCGTCGAGCCAGGGCGCTTTGGGTCCCAGTCGCTGGAATCTGGTGTTGGATCAAAAGGGCAATGAGTTAGAATCATCGGATAATACACCATAAATGGCTTCTCCTTATTTTTCTCAATGAAGTCACAGACAAAGTCCGCACACACCTGTGGACCATATTCACCGCCGATGTAGTCTTTTTCGACGCCATTGAACTCAAGCATGGGATTCACAAAACGACGGTCGATGGTCTTCCCATTTTCCTTCGAGCGACCCGTCCGAGTGTGCTGCCACAGACAGGAAAGTTCATAGCCAAAATGCTGAGGCGAGTCCTTCTCCTTCCCCAATTGCCACTTGCCAGCAATCGCCGTGGCGTATCCGGCGTCCTTCAGCAAGTGAGCAAAAGTCGTCTGCCCTCGATCCAAGCGACCGAACTTCACATAGTTTCTAACGTTGTATTGTCCGGTCATAATCTTCACCCGCGATGGTGTGCAGATCGGATTTGAAAAAGCATTGGTGAAACGAATTCCCTTCGCTGCAAGGCGATCAATGTTCGGAGTCTTACAGGATTCACTGCCGTTGGCCGAAAGTGCCTCGAAGCCCATATCGTCGGCCATGATTAGAACGATGTTCGGTTGTTTGGCGAAGCTCGCCCCAACAGTCACCACGATTGATAGAAATACGATTCGTAACATCTTTGAGTTGATAAGAATTCGATGCGATACAAACAACCTCCAAAATGGAAGATCAGTCACTCTTGTAGTCTTCCCCATTGGCGCTACGAATCACCGATCGCATCCACAGATCGAGATCTTCTTTCATCGAGGCGAGACGTTCGGAGTGCTCGGGTTTTTCAGACACATCCTTCTCTTCCATCGGATCAGCTTCGAGGTTGTAGAGCTCAAATTTTTCCCCGTTGATCCGGTGCAATTTCCACGGCCAATCATTCCATGCGGCGTGGCCCTTGGTCGTGTCTTCAGGCATTTTTTCAAAGTCGTAAACATCCTTTAGTAACCTTGGCTCATCATGAGGCAGTGGCGCACCGGCCTTCTGTTTTTCCATGATGGCCTTAAGAATTCGATCACTCCATGTGCTCTGGCCCGCCTGAAGCCCATGCCAAAAACCGATCGCTTTCCCACGCTTTTTCTGAATTCCGGAAAAAACCTTACTGACATCCAAACCGTCGAGCTCATTCGGGAAATCCGCCTTCACTCCTGCCATGGCCAGAACAGTCGGGAACATATCGACCGTTACGACTGGCACGTTGCTCCGACCTTTGAGCTCGCCAGCTGGCCACTCCACGATCCCCGGAACGCGCAACCCGCCTTCATAGATACTACCCTTTTTCGCACGACCACCGGATGACTCTGAAACCAACCCGCCATTGTCACTGCAGTACCAGAGAATGGTGTTTTCCGCCATCCCCTCACTCCGTAGCACCCTACGCAAGCGCCCTAGCTGCTGATCAAGAAGCGTGATCTCACGGAAGTAGCCCGCATGCTTTTTCCCATCATACAAACTCGGACCTTCCGGAACTTCTTCATGCGGATCGTGTGGCGAGGGGAACCAAACCACCGCAAACATCGGCTTGCCACCGCTCTTGTGTTTTTTGAGAAACGAAATCGTATCATCCATCAAGACAACCGATCCTTTGCCCTCTCGCTGCTCGACCACTCCATTCCTGCTGAGAAACGGGTTGTTATCGAAAAAGTTTAAACCAATAGCCCACTCATCGAAACCCATTCCCGTTGGGTTACAGGGAGTATCGGGTTGTCCTGAGCCAAGATGCAACTTGCCGAAAACACCCGTCACATACCCCGCCTTATTGAGCGTCTCGGCGATGGTCTGCTCCTGCGGCCTCAAATACCTCCCGTGGTTTCCCACATTGCTCCGATTCGGATTTCTCCCTGTGAACACACTCGCACGCGTTGGCGAACAAACTGGTCCAGCTGCATAGAACCGATCCAATATAAATCCCTCCTTTGCCATCGCATCCATTTCTGGTGTCTGCACAAAAGGGTGACCGTTATACCCCGTATCGCCCCAGCCTTGGTCATCCGCCATGACGAGGATGATGTTCGGCTTCTCAGCGGCCACCGCCCAGCTGAGCGAGAAAACTGCTAATACACCAAGGAAATAAGAAAAGCCGATCGGTCTGAGTCGCATGGTCTACATACCAAGCGACTTCACACCGTATTTCAATCCCCTTCCGAAACCTCAGAAAGACCCAGTCAGATCCCTTTGACGACCTCAAGCTCAGGCAGAGCCTTCTTGAGTTCTTCGATCACCTCTTGAGAGACCTCCGTCTGCCAGAGATAAAGCATCTTCAGGTTTGGAAGCATCGAGAGCTTCTTCACGCCTTCGTCTGTCACTGCAGTTCCGTAAAGGTTGACGGATTCGAGGTTCTGCAATTGAACCAAGGTATCGATGGCGGTATCTGAAATCCCCGTTTCCGAGAGTCGGACCATCCGTAAATTCTCCGCGTCCGCCAGTAGAGCAACGGAAGCATCGGTGATTGAGCTCGAAGAAAGATCAACTGTTACCAACTTGGAAATAACCGGCTTCAGCTTAGTGAATTCTTCGTCCGTCAATTTCTCTCTCATCGAAACACCGGTGAAGGTCAGATTCGAGGAAGCCTGAGACTCAAAGGTCAATCCACCAGGAAATTGCTCGCCCAGCTCACTAACCGCTTTTTTGAATTCTTCCGAAGGCCCATCACTTGTTGGTTTTTCACCTGCTCCTTCGTCTCCGCTCGTCGCGGAAACAAATTCCAGCTGACCAATAGCTGTGCGAATCTCATCCGTGAGTTCGAGCTCACCGACGGTTTTTTCAGGATCTGCACCTGAGTCGATCCACCACTTCACGACGGCCAGCTCATGATCTTCGATATCTTTCTTGCCCTCAGGCGGCATGTGCTCGTCATCGTCTTCCGGCAGTTCCGCACGGAATACGATATTACTATCCAGGGCGTTGCCAGGCTCGATGCCTTCGCCTTCTTTTCCGCCTTTGACAAGGAGCTCATAGGTATCCATGCGGAAACGCCCTTTTGATTTCCCCTCCTTATGACACTGCACGCAGCGCATCTCTAGGATAGGAGCCACAATGTCCGCATAGACGATCTGTTCTTCCAAAGGCTTAACTTCGATCTCCTCTTTTTCCTCCTTCGGCTCAAGACCGATGAGTTCACGGATTTCATTCGGAGCATATTTCCAAAGGTAATCTTTACCATGGGTGATCGAAGCTCCGTCGTGACTCGCGTAGCTCATGACGCCCACACTCACAAATAGCATGAGACGGTAGAATGCTTGGGAAGCAGCCGGTGCCATTGACCAAGCCTTCACAACAAAGGTCAAAATCGCCAAAGCTGAGAAGGCGATCCCGCCCCAGAGATGATCCTCTACCATTTCACCTTCGAATCCGCCGCCCTGATAAAGAAGGAAACCAAAAATCACCGCAACCACCGCACTCGCAGCACCAAAGAACAAAGGAAACATCGGCTTAGGCCGACTCTTGCGGCTGAACATCGCAAAAAATTCCTGCGCCAAGATCAGCATGAAAACACCAATCGGGAGGTGAAGAACCACCGGGTGGAAATGCCCAAGAAAGCGAACCATATCAGGCATCTTCTCGCCGTCCGGCTCTCCGGCGATAAATGGCATCGCGACCACACCGCCAATGGCAAGCAATCCGATGAATGTCGTAAAATAGGGTTTACGTCGTTTGGTTTCTTCTTCGTCTAGATTAATTTCTTCAGTCATAGGGTGGGGTGTAAAAATTTGTGGGGGTTTGGCTTTTAAACGTCAATGGTAACTCCCTTGTGGTCATCCTGCTTTCCAGATCCTTTCGGCGAGTCGGAGTTTTGCTTTTTGGAGAAAAAGGGCAACCATTTCTTCAAATCATAGCCAAGATACGCAGCACACTTCAACAACACTGCCAGCGCCACGCCCTCATCAATAAAGGGAATTGGATCAGGAATAGGCCCAGCGGTAAGGAGATATAATCCCGCCAGCACAGCACCTAGCCAAGCAAATTTGCGTTTCATATTGGAATAACCATACGCCCCCCAAGCCCGCTACCTTTCCGAGTTTTCTTGATTTCCACCACGTCTTCACGAAATCTCCGCTCAGCCATGGATTATCTTCTCCTCAGAACCCTTCACGTTGCCGGTGCCTTTGCCCTCTTCGCATCCCTCGGCGCGACCATGCTCGGAGGATCGAGCAAAAAATCAGCCTCTGCCCTGCACGGTATCTCTCTGCTCGTCATTCTCCTCATCGGATTTGCCATGCTCAAGAAGCCCCCCATGGACCAATTCTGGTGGATGGCGAAAATCGCGCTCTGGCTCTTCATCGGAGCCGCTCCTGTCCTCTCGAAAAAGAAGGTCCTCCCTCCCATGATCGTGTTTTCACTCACTCTCATCGCGGCCACCGCCGCGGCCTACCTCGGCATCTACAAGCCGTTCTAGGGTTTATCTATCAATCAGAAACAAGGCCCTTCTCTGGAAATTGCCCGCCGCGACATGACCCGAGCACTCCCAACCTTCGCATACCTTGTCGGCGCATGGCTATCGGTTTCTTGCTCAAAGCCTCAGCAAGTCGAAAAATCCGCCCAACCACCCCTGATTCTCATCTGCGAACAAGCGAGCAACCGCATCCTGCTGATGGACAGCAAGAAGGATTGGGCCAAAGAGGACGCCGTCGTCTGGTCGTGGTCACCCGCCGAAGATCCATCATTGGAAGCAGCGGAGCGCAAATGGTTCACCAACCTCGACGAGGCAAAACCAGTCCGCGGCGGCAGCCAGATCGTCGTCACGGCCAGCAGCGGCGGCGGGGCCGCTCTCATCGATTTTAACAGCGCTCAAGCCATTGCCAAAATCTGGATCGGTGGAAGTCCTCACTCCGCAGAACTTCTGCCAGATGGACGAGTCATCGTCGGCTCAAGCAACGGCAACTCGCTTTCCCTCTGGGATACGGAAGAAAATGAAATCGTTCAAACTCTTGAACTATCAGACGCCCACGGCACCGAATGGGACCCCACACGAAACTGCCTCTGGGCACTCGGCGGTAAACAACTCTTGCGCTGCGACTACGATCCGAAATCTGAAACCCCACTCTCGATCACCAAAACCATCAACCTACCCGTCACCGAAGCCTCAAAACTCCATCCCAGACACGGCGGTCACGACCTCACTCGAATCCCTGGCGAAGACGCCTACTTCGTATCCGATATGGATCACCTTTGGCGTTTCGACTGCTCCAACCAAACCTTCACTCCATTGCCCGAGCGTCACGAAATGCCCATGGTGAAGAGCATCAGCCAACTCCCTTCAACCGGAACCATCATCGTCCTACAAGCAACGACAAAATGGTGGGCCACCGGCCCAAGGACACTCGATGAATCAACCATCTGGGAACTACCCAACTCACGAATCTACAAAGCCCGTTGGTGGCTTCCAGAAACCTAGACCGTTTTCCAGACGGAATTGCCGCAATGGTCGAGACGGACGTAGCCAAGATTAAGGCGTGAGGAATGAGTGGATCAATATCCATGAATGACGAACAACGCAGATATTGGCTTCGTACGAACGAAACTCCAAAGCACAATGCGCAGCCAACTTCACAGACTGAAAAATCACCTATTCGATTTCGGCAAAATCATCTGGAAACCGGTCTAACAAAACCACCAGCCAATCTGGCACCTTTGTCGTCGCACTTTCCTATGTTTGGTAGAAAAATTCGACCGTTTCAGAGAACCCCGCTCGCGAGCAGTGCAGCAAAACAAAACATCAAAACAGCCATTGCTCCATCGATCAAATGAGCACGAGCACGCAGTTTGTCGATCGCTCCAGTATCAGACAGAACGGTCGCCACGCCGACATACCAAGTCCCGTCGATGAGCAAACCAAGTGCACCCATCCCGATAAGTGTCTGGGTGTCAGCACCAGGTTCGACGAAGGGTGCGTAAATCGCCATCATCCATGCAAGAATCTTGGGGTTGAACAAAGCGATCAGAAATCCCTGCACAAATCCTGCCTTTCCAGCGTGGTTACTTGGTTCGCTTTTGAACTCATCGCGAGCGCCCACTCTTGCATTCTTGAGGAATACAAATCCAAGGTAAATGAGCAACAAGGTTCCTCCCCATCTGAGAGCATTCTCAGTTGCCGGATGAGCACTCAAAGCGATTGAGAGTCCAGCGGCCGTTGAAAATGCATAGACGCCGAATCCGATCCCATGCCCAATCCCCGTGGCCACACCCATTCTCTTCCCACCAATCATGGTGTTCCGAATCACCACCGCCACAGATGGACCGGGCGACATCGCACCCAGTATCAGCACAAGTGAAAGTCCAAACCATTGCTCAGCAGTCACAATACATTCTCCTAACAAAGGATACCAGTATGCAGAGGACTCTGTAGAAATTCGTCAAGATTCTTCTTCCATCGCCATCTTAGACTTGTTTCGTTTTATTTATTAGGCGAATTCAGGTCGGAAGTGCACGGTAATTTTTTCAGTTAGACCGTTTTGCGGATGGGATTGCCGAAAAGGTCAAGGCATCTTCTTGGTCGGCGGTTGAATCTATTCTAAGCGGTCACCCGGACATCTTCAGAGACCTCTCCCTCGCCGCCAAAAATCACTCCAGCCCCAAACCACATGGAAAGTGCAACTCCAACACGTCGGTGCAGGGAAAACCGCCATCCGTTACCTTGCCAGCTACGTGCGGCGCAACGCCATCGGCCCCAAGCGTCTCATCGGCTATGACAAACAGGGCAGAATCAAAATCTACTCGACCTCCAGTAGCACCGGAAAGACCGCCGTCATGCGCTCAGCCTGCATCACTTCATACACCGCTGGCTGATTCACGTTTTACCCAAAGGCTTTGCAAGAATGCGTCACTACGGCTTTGCCAGTTCGGCGGCCATCAGGACCAAGCGCACCATCCGCTTCCACCTCGGAGTCGAACTCGATCCCTCACCCGACCTCTCCGAGCCAATACCCGCATCGCACACACCCCTTCCCCGTAGAACGCTTCTCCTACGTGCCTAAATCAAAAACGCATCAGGCAAGACCAGAGCCCAGCTAGTTCCAACCTAGGCCTGTCCAACAACCGATAGCCTTCGAGGTTCCGCGTTAGTCCCGCAGAACCACTTTCGCCGTCTTGACTTAAATGAACTACGGGACGCCGCAAGCCATTTGATGATTCAACTTCGTTGGCAACATCCGCAATCATTCCCCCCAAACTTCCGGAACTTTGAATCCGTCAGGACGAGTGTTCGGCGGGATCGTCGGGTCAACGGCTTCCTTTTTAAAGGTCTGCATTTTTGCCTTCAGTCTCGCGAACACTCGAGGCTCTTGATCAGCAAGGCTAATTTTTTCGAGTGGGTCTTGAGCCAGGTTGAAAAGCTCCCACTTCTCGTGCTTTGGAGCCTGCGTCTGATTCGCAGACACGTGCCCATTCCAAACCAGCTTCCAATCGTCGACACGAACTGCCCCAGTATAGGCATTGACGTTATGGAGAATCGTTTCGTGAGGGCTTGGCTTCCCCTCAACGAGGGTCGGCCAAAGATCCTTGCCATCCAAAGGCTTCTCTTGGTCAAGGTTCGCGCCAGCCAAATTCAAAATCGTTGGGTACAGGTCAGAGATATGCACCATTTCACGATGGATCGTCCCTGCCTCGAGATTCTTACCAAACGAGATCACTGTAGGTGATCGGACACCGCCCTCGTATAAGCGGCCTTTTGTACCTCGTAAGTTGCCGTTGGATCCTATCCCGATCACTGAAAGCGCTCCATTGTCGCTCGCAAAGATAATCAGCGTGTTGTCTTTGTTGTAATCACTCTTCTCAAGTTGTGTGAGAATCTTTCCAATCGCATCATCCATGGCAGACACCATCGCGGAGTAGACCCGTTTTTTCTTATCCGTGATTGATGAATACTGATCGATATATTTCAGAGGCGCTTGCAGAGGTGTGTGCGGCGCACTGAACGGCACATAGAGAAACAAGGGTGTTTTTGGGTCATGTTTTTCAATGATGCTCACCGCTTCTCTGGCGGTCAGCTCAGTCGCATAGCCTTTATCATCACTACGCCTGTCGTTTTTGTGCCAATCATGCCCTCCGTCTCTGCTCAGTTTGAAATAGTCAATGGCCCCGTTGTAGTGACCATATTGATAGTCAAAGCCACGGTTGGTCGGAAGGTAGGAGCGATCGTTGTGACCCAGGTGCCACTTCCCAACGATTGCCGTTGTGTAGCCTGCCTCCTTTAGCGCTTCAGGCAGGGTTCGTTCGTCAAGAGGCAGTCCATGCATGGCCCACGGCCGAATAACACCGCACTGCAAGCCCATCCGAATGGGATAACGTCCCGTCATCAAGGCGGCTCGTGTAGGAGTACAAACCGGGCTGACATAAAACTGATTCATCCGTACACCGGAGGCAGCCAAGCGATCGAGATGAGGGGTACTGATGTCACTTCCGTTGAACCCGGTATCAGCCCAACCCAGGTCGTCAGCGAGCAGGATCACCACATGCGGTGGCGCCTTCGGCGAGATTGCTGACGCACTGTTACCAACGGTTAAAGTGCTGATTACCCATGCAAGGACGAACCAATGTTTGTGTCTTGTCATCATCTACTCATTT
>JBGCEE010000027.1:0-76097 GCA_045106015.1 Akkermansiaceae bacterium
GTTGGGAGTGCACGCGGTTAATTACGGTGTTGTGAACGCGAAGAATCCAGAAGAGGTCGACAAGATCATGGATTTCGCCAAGCAAATGGGCTTATACGCAGTCTGCACCGAGGCGGCGACTCTGATTGCTGCTTGGGAAGCTGCCGCGGTTCGCACGGATGTGAAGGTTGCTTTTCACGAGCACGGAGGCTCAATGAAAAATCCGAAATATAAGGTCTGGCACCCGCTTTATATTAGTGGGCTTGTGGAAGGTCGCGACAAGCGTGTTGGTGCCTGTGCTGATCTTGGTCATTGGTGCACCTCAAACCTGAAACCAGTCGATTGTCTGCGTGTTCTTGAAGGTCGAGTGATCAGCGTTCATCTAAAGGATAAAGCGGATTTTGGTAAAACCGAAGTTGTTCCAGCGGGTGAGGGTGTCGTCGATGTCGCTGCTTGTTTGAAGGAACTAACCAAACAAAAATTCGACGGGCACATTTCTATCGAGCATGAAAATCAGTGGAATGACAACGTCCCACAAGTGAAAGCCAATATCGATTTCGTGAAGTCGCACCCAAAGTAGATCAGAGTTTCAGGCTTCGGAATCAGCTATTCAAAGGAAGCTTGGGATCCTAAAAATCACCTGGGACGAGCATGGACCTTTTCCCCAGTCGACTCGTTCCAACCCAATTCCCAGTCGATTCGTCTTTTGTGAAAATGGCAGGCTTTGGTTTTTCGCCCCAGTAAACTCGAAGTGTGCCTTGATCATCGATTTCCCAGGTAACTTTCCAGATTTCTCCGACCACTTCGAATCTGCCATCCGGATGAGCGATGTAATTGCCATCGTTGTCGGATAGAGGATTGTGCCATTTTCCTGCAAAATTTTCGGCAGCCGTGTTCTTCGGATCAAGGAGTGCCTTTGCTTCCTTGTAGGCTAGCCAGACGATCAATTTGTCGGGTGCTTTATCCTCGATCTGGTCGTCCGAAGGGATAGAAGGCATTTCATTTTCAGTATTTGTGAAAAGTTCACGTGCCTTCTCGAGATTTTCATCTCCTCCTTCATAAATCATACAAAGCACCTCGTAGTAGTTGGAGGCTTGGGCAACAGGTGGCCACTTTAGATCGACACTCTCCAGCGTGGCCTTGGCCTTTGAAAAATTACCGCATCGGAATTGGGCCATTCCCGCCAGCATAGTACGAAATGCCTGCATGCCTTTATCATCAGGTCGCTCTTGGCCGCTCTCAAAAGCCAGCTTGGCGAGTTCAAGGACCTCCGCTCGAACGCTTTCATCTTCAATAGGACGAAGGCAAGCAGCCTTGGCTGCGAAGTTAGCGGTTCTCCCGTTGTCGGTGCCCTTCGCTTTTTGGAGCATATCGTTTCGGAAGCGTTTAAAATCTTGATCGCTTCCGGTCCAAGCCAGAATCGCCGCTTTTTTTAGCCATGTACGTGGTTCACCAACTTCTACGGCTTCACCAAGGCCCCCTTCATCAGGGATCTCCTCTTTGCTATTCCTGGTATTTGGGTCGTCAGGAGAAAGTAGATGAACCCATTTCTCCAAGTCCTCAGCCCGCTCAGCCTGTGCCTTCAATCGCTTTTTGAGGTCGTCATCTTCGGCCTTCGAAGCAGCTGTGTCGAGGCGGGTCACATAAGCATCACGAATCCGTTTCAGGGCTGATAAGTGCTCTTGATCGATGGATTCTTCTTTCTCGAGCGCTGTTTTGTAATCAGCTGCCACAAAGTAAGGAACTGCGTCGACTTTGCTGCTGTCAGCAACTCTTGTTTTGGTCGAACTCTTATCTAGTCTTTCAATGGCACGGGCGTCATCAAATTTCGCATCACGTTTAAGGACTCCAAGTTGGAAGCTGAACCAGCGCACATTTTCGGAGAGTAGGGCATCGCGTTTTGCGCGCTCATCGTTGATTAGGCCAATGGCCATTTTGCGCAATTCAGGATCACCGGGTTCCAAGGTTTCGGGTTCGACCTCTTCCGGATCCGTATCGACGTTCTCAGTGGGGTCATTGCTCACCACCGGATCAGGATTGGACATGACGACCTCCTCGGGATCGGGTGAAGAACTGTTTGATGGATCAGGTAAAGTAGGATTTGAACCTGTATTTGGATCCTGATCGACTTCCACGACCTTGATGACCGGATTTGCGGCATTGTCCGCATTCTTCTTGTTGATATCAGCTTTGCGCTTTTGGAGCACTTGGTAAGTGACTAGGACGCCACCAATGAGGAGGGCAATGAGGAAAATTTTCATCCCCATTCCACCACCACCGCTGCTAGCCGTCTGCATCGGGCGAACTGGCGGACGGTAAGCAGAGGCACCGGCTGCAGCTGCGCTAGGCTTTTTCGCTGAGGCCCATTTTCCTAGATCTGCTGCCATGGCGCCCACGGTCGCGTAGCGCTGAGTTGGGACAATGTTGGTCGCTTTGCGCCAAATCGCATCGAGACGTATATTGCCTGTCGACTTGGATGGAGGCTCCATGCAACCCGAAGGATCCATACCTGTGAGAAGTTGGTGAAGAATCACTCCGACCGAATAAATGTCGGCGAGTTTTCCTGCCTGATCGGGATCTTGAAAAACTTCTGGGGCAGTGTATCCGGGAGTGCCCATGACCAAACCCGGTTGGTCGGAATCGATCGCTTGGGCGAGGCCAAAATCCGCGACTTTTGGTTCGACTTTTTCAGTAAGAAGGATGTTGGCGGGCTTAATATCGCGATGGACGATGTCATGCTCATGGGCATCGGACAGGCCGTCACAGATACCTTTGACGATCGCTACCGCCTGCTCAGGATCAACCGCCTGCTCGAAAGAAGCCTCATAGAGTGAACCGCCTTCGACATACTCCATGACGATATACGGCATGCCATCGACGCTTCCGAAGTCAAAAACACCGAGAAGATTTGGATGATTGAGTTTGGCCATCGCCTTGGCCTCGGTGTTGAAAGATTCGCGAAATTCTTCATTCGCTCCCAATTCTTTAGGAAGAACTTTGATCGCGACATCGCGGTCCAAGGAACGCTGGCGGCCCTTGTAGACCGCTCCCATTCCGCCTTGGGCGATGAAAAAATCGATATCAAACTGCGGGAGCAAATCGGAGAGATGCTCGGGGCTCGGGGCTTGAAATGGGGTATCGCTCATATCGGATGTGAGTGTCTTTGACCAAGCTAACAGCGTTGTCTACACCTTTGTTACGACTATTACGACACATCATTATTCAATTTCTTAGGATTATTTTTCCGAACATATATATTTTGTGAAAATTTGGTGGGTTTAAAACGCTTTCCAAAGGTCTGTTCATCAATCGAGTGATTTGACTTTTTCGATCATAGCCGCGAGCGCGGGAAAAATATGAGGCGAGATGAGATACTCTAAAAGTTCCGTTATTTCTCAGTCATGGTGCCCGAAGAGTGTTTTCTTCTCACCTTTGCCTTGCAACCGGCGCAAGTGCGGGGCAAAGCTTGGAGCGCGTAAGCTTACTTCGCAATCGGGGCTGTAGCTCAGTTGGTTAGAGCAGGGGACTCATAATCCCTTGGTCCAGGGTTCAAGTCCCTGCGGCCCTATTTGATTTTCTTATGGTTTCCGAGCAACGATACAGTCGAATTACAGAAGATTCACAAGTCAGCTCGATGAGCTGGGTAGTTAGGCTTTCTGAAAACGGCCTGCAGGATCAGAGGTGAGACCGATCCAAAGAAAAGCGTCTCTCCACGAAAGAGAGACGCTTGGACCGGTTGGGAATCCTTGGGACTCAGAAACTGATGTTTCGCACGTTGGAGATGATCGATCCGTCGGTTGACTGAATCCGGTAAGCGAAGCTCTGACCGCCTTTCAAGCTGGTCTGGTCGCGCTGGCTGCCGTCGTTGTTGGTTCCTGAAAGGATTTTTTCGAAGGCTCCTCCGTTTACACTGCGGAAGATATCAACGGAGTTGAGCGAGTTCCCGCCAGACCATGTCAGATCCACATAGATCTTGCCCTTACTTTTCCCGCCCGCGAGCGATTCAAGGGAAAGGCCGTCCGGTGTGGTGACTGAATTCGAAGGATTTGATTCGGTTTCGAAGCTCGCACTGAAAGAAGCGACCATGAATTGATAGGTCGTACCCGGAGCAGCGGAAGTATCAGTGAAAGAAGTCGTGTTTGCCATCGTGTTTCCGACTTCAGACCACGGCCCGCCATCTGCCGAGCGGTAGATGGCAAATCCGCGTTCGTTGCTCGAAAGGTCGCTCCATGTGATATCGATTTCCGTCGAGGATTTCACCGTAGCAACAACGTCAGCGGGAGCAGCTGGAGGGAAGTCATTCGGGTCGATGTCGGTGCGAATGAACAATTGGTCGATCACGACCGTGTCCAATGTCGTTGCTCCCTGTGTTGAGTCCGTGTCAATCACCCGAAGATCGATTTCACCTTGGGTTCCCTCAGGGAAAACCGAGACTTGCGTGTTTCCAGCCGAAGTGCCGTTTGCGATGATGAGAGGCGGATTGAATGAAATCCATGAGGAGCCTCCGTTCGTGGAATATTGGATTTCAAAGTCGTCATTCTCGTTGTTTGCCTCTGCCCATGCCGTGGCAAACAGGCTGACGCTCACTCCTCCACGTATCGAGGGGAAGGACCAACGGTGGTCGAGGAACGAGCGGCGGCGAGAGGGTTTGCCGCCCGATGACTTTTCCCTGATGCTTTGCACCGAGCCGTCACCGGCTTGGTGAGTGGCGGTGTGGTTGCCTGTGACCGTTCCGGAAACTAGCTGTGAGGAGCTCGAAACCGCATCGACATATGCAGGAGGGGCATCGGTTGTCGCCGATGCATTCGCGGAGGTAGCGGTGCCTTGCGCATTGTAGGAACGAACCCGATAAAAGTAGGTGGTGGATGAGTTCAGTCCTCCATCGGCGAACGAAGTGGTGCCTGCGGGAAGGTCGGCGACCGCCTCGCTCCATGTCAGGGTATCCAGCGAACGGTCGACGAGGAATCCGTCCTCGTTATCCGAAGCATCCGTCCAGGTGATGTCGATCCCGGTATCGGAAACGGCGGTTGCTGCCAGATTGGTCGGAGCGACCGGGGGCAACGGTGGGGAATCGGTGGTGGCGGTAGCCTGATTCGAGTAGGTGGAGAATCCGGCATTGTTTCCCGCACGGATCCTGTAGGTGTAAGCGGTTTCAGAGCTCAGGCCAGTATCTGAAAAGCTGGTTGAGTCTGAGCTTAGAGAGGCGATTTCCGCAAAAGGAGATCCTCCGGAAGAACGCTCGACGCTGAATGACGTTTCATCGTCCGAGTTATCGTTCCAGGAGAGATCGATGCGGTTTTCGGAAGCCGATCCGGCAGCGAGATTCGATGGAGCTTCAGGCGGAGTTGGTTCGGAAGCGCCCACGACCTCGAAGCTGAAGGTCATGGTCGAGCCAGCCGCGCTGATGTTGAAAATGCGGTTGTTGGTGACAACGATGTTGCCGCCCTGATAGCTGTCCGTGTTCGGGACGGTGTCAGGTCCGATCTGGTTCACATACCCCGCGTGATAAACATCCGTCGAATCCCCGCGTCCAGAACCTCGCTCGAGGTCGTATCTGCCGTCGGCTTGGAGAAGCGCGACTTTGTAATGATTGCCGTTGGCAGGCCAGCCGGTCTGACCGGGAAAGCCCTCGACGGTCGTGCTGGCGGCCTCGTCGATGTGGAAGATGGCCAGGCCGCCCTGAGGCATGCGGCTGTCGAAGCCAACCGGTTGTCGATTTTCCACGAGGAGATACTCGCCCGAGGCGTAACCAAGATTGATTCGATAGGCGGATGAGGTGGTTTGTGCCTGGGTCAGCGAGTAGTTGCCGGCACTGTTGATGACGGTCGGGTTCATCCAGCCGAGAGCCGTCTTGCACCAGACGGACATGTGTGGTGGGTATTTTTGAGAGCCGTCGAAGCCCCATGAATTCGCCATCAGGCAGTAGGAACCGATTCCGCTTCCCGAGCTGCCGTCACCATCCGAATCGTTGCCGTCATAAAGGTCGGGAAGGCCGAGGAAGTGACCGGTTTCATGGCAGATCACGCCGATGCGGCCGATCGTGGTCCCAGATGTTCCCCAGATGCCTGGGCTGATGTGGTAATTGCCGACGTGCACACCGTCGCTCGAGGTCCATCCTCCACTGATTCCCCACTTGTGAGACCAGATGCGGTCGAGATAGTTGGCTCCATCCGCGGAAGTGCCGCCAAACTCAGCCCCATAGCCTGAGTGGAGAAAGGTGATCGCATCGATATTGCCATCACCGTCCTCGTCGAAATCTCCGAATTGAAAGTTCGGATCCGCATCCAGGGTGTCGAGGGCATACTTGAGTGCTTCATGGGTTTTGGTCGTCAGGCCTCTGTTACCATTGGCGTAATAGGCTTCCGTATTAGGGAGATCGACCCAGTAGAGAACGGTGGAGTCGAGCGAAAGCTGGCCATAGGAGTTTTCGAGGAAGCAGTCGCGAACGCTGCCTGTGGGAGCGAGCGTCGGGTCACCACCGGGCGCGTTCATCAGGATGTCGATGTCGCTGACGCTTGGGACGGCGCGAGTGCTGTGGTTGGAAAAACGGAGAAGGACAACGAGGTTTTTCATGGTTCCGGATACCGCGGTTGCGGTAGCAGGGCCATCGCCAGCCGTTCCACCGGCTTGCTGTGGTTCGCCCATCGCCTTGCGTCGCGCGTTTCGAATCGCAGGATCGGGAAGGATGTTTTTCGAAAGTCCCGCGCGCTTCGGATCGTCTTGTCCCACCCGGAGGCCGGTCGGGACGAGTTTACCCTTTTTGCCTCTTTCCGCGAAGACGAACCAACCACGATCTTTCAGGACCGTGTAGCCGTTGGTGTCAT
Source organism: Akkermansiaceae bacterium (assembly GCA_045106015.1). Taxonomy (GTDB): domain Bacteria; phylum Verrucomicrobiota; class Verrucomicrobiia; order Verrucomicrobiales; family Akkermansiaceae; genus Luteolibacter. The sequence goes on from JBGCEE010000027.1 coordinate 6,804, forward strand.
GCAGGCGGTGGAAGAATTCATCACCTTCAATGTGAAGGTGGATTTTCGAGCCATCCGGTTGCTCTTCTTCGAAAGCGAAAGGCGCGGCGGAGGTCGCGAAGGCGAACTGGTGGCAGAGGATCAGGGTGATCAGGGTTGCGAAGGTGGTGAAACGCTTCGCCAGGAAACAGCAGGTTTTTTTCATGGGTTTTGGGTTTTCGGGCTGGTTGAAATAATGTCGGCAAACTCCGACATTAAACTTATGTATGTAAATACATTGGCCATTCGTCAAGATCCAAACCGTAAATTTTTTAAAAATTACGCAGTGTGGAAAATGTTCTAAGCTCTGTAGATGTTGGCTTCTTCAGCGGCCGCTGGAGTCTTTGTTTCGCACGGATTGAAACCAAAGCTTGTCGGTTCAAGTTCGATCAGCGCGGGAAGTCGGTCTCGCAAAGTCTCTTTGTCCGGAACGGTTTTCATTTCGCAAGTCCAGATGACGATTGGCTTCCAGCCCAGTTCCTTCAGGCTTGAGATGCTGCGGATGTCACGGGCGCGATTGGTGAAAATCTTGTTTTTCCAGAACTCGACGCGGGTTTTGGGAATACGGAAGTCCTTGCATCCTTCATGACCATGCCAGAAGCAGCCATGAACGAAGATGACGGTGCGGTGTTTGGGGAGAACGATGTCGGGACGTCCGGGAAGTTTCCTGTTTTTCGGGCCGTTGACGGTGAAGCGGTAGCCGTGGGCGTGGAGCATCGAGCGGACGGCGATTTCCGGTTTGGTATTCCTACCGCGAATCCGTGACATGACCTCGGAGCGCTTCTCCGTTGTGAAGATGTCGGCCATGGGACATGAAAACTCGGAAACGCCGAGAAGAAAATGAAATTCAGAGTTTCAAAGAGGCTTGGCCTGATTCGGAAATCGAGCACGAATTGTTTCTATCGGTCCGAGTTCTCGGAAGCAGGATGGATTTTCAATTCAAGTTGTTCGGCTTCTGCAGCGGCTGACTCAAGAGAGCCTCCTTTCGGGACGCCGGGACGCTGTGGATCGGTTTCAGCGTGAATCGCTTTCTGGTAACCGTGCATTCGTCGTTCGAGGGCTTTGTAACGCGTTTTTTCAATCAGATCAGTTGAAGAAACGAGGCTGGCGGAATCGGGATCTCCGAAGTAGGAGATGAGGCATTGAGCCATCATCCAGTGGCCGTCTTTGTTCGGATGGACCCGATCTTTCTGCACGGTGAATTTGGGGTCTTCTTTTTTCGCTTGGTCAATCTTGGCACGCATTTCCGAGTGAAGGTCCGCGACGTGCCACCCATTCTCTCTTTGCTGAGTAAGCCATTTGGCGTAGGCCTTCAGCACTTGATCGTAGTCAAAGCCCTGCTTCCCGTGATGATCAAAGATAGGTGGGGTCACATGGACGATTTCGGCACCGTATTGTTGCGCAGCGGCACGAAGCCGTAGAATGCCGTCACGGAAGCGAGCAAATCGCTGTTCATCCAGTTGTTTGTAAATGCCGCAGTTCATGCCGTAGCAGGCGATGATCAGATCAGGCTTGGTTTTTGCTAAAACCCTTTCGAGTCGTTCGAATAGGCATGGGCGTGGAAATCTGCCCCCGGCATGATTTTCTTCACTCAATCCGGATATGGTTTCACTGCTCACTCCTGCGTTGATGACGGTGAAACGTTTCTCGGGAAAACGGTTCACGAGCCACGCGTCAAAGTCGACGACATAGGTTCCTGCCTGAGTGATGCTATCACCAAGGAAAAGAATTTTTTCGGATTTTTGGAGAAGCTTTTCTGAGGCTCTGACGGCAGTCGAATTTAAGAGAAGAACTGAACAGAGCAGAGGTAGAAAGCAGATCGCACGTTTCATGAGATTTCTGGCGGATTTCCGAGAATGCCTGAGCGGAGCTTATTCAACCAAGGATTCCCATCGGCAGGGTGAACTGCTGATGTTTTCCGGTTTGTGGACGCGAATCTTCGCTTTTGTGGAGCCGTCGAAAAGCCCGCTAGGAGAGTTTAATTGCTCTTAGCCGAATTTGTGCTGGCCGGGAATTGGGACAGGATCAACGGGGCGTTTGTCATCCATTTTTAAGTTGTCTGGGGCGAGGTCTTGATTGGCGGCCCACATTTCATCCCATGTGATGCGTTTGCCGGTGTGCGCGGCTTCGCGGCCGAGCATGCCGAGCATGGTGCTATTGGCCATGAATTCACCAGTGTTGAGTTCTTTGCCTTCGCGGATGGCTGCAACCCATTCGTTGTGGCAGACCTGATACATGTTGGAGTTTTTACCGCGATAAGCCCAAGTGATTTTTCCAGAGGTATCCTTGGTCATGACACGAGTGGGGGCTTCAAGGCTGCCGTTTTCACAAAAAACGCGGTCAACGACTTCGGTGAAGGCGCCTTTCATTTGGCGTTCTGCGACATGGCACATGACGCCGTTGGGATATTCGTAAACGACATCGTAGTGGTCATAGACATTGCCTTCGTCGTCTCTTTGGATGCGACCACCGGACGCACGAGCAGCGATTGGGGCGACATCTCCCATGGCCCAACCGATTTTGTCGACGGTATGGATGCCTTGTTCGAGGAGTGGGCCTGCGGAGAGCCATTCGTGAGCCATCCAGTTGCGAATTTGCCATTCGACATCACCCCACTCTTCCTTGCGCATGTCCGCGTTTGTGGAGGGTTTCGGGACGTTGGCAAGATAGGTGCCGTAGACGGATACAATGCGGCCGAGTTCGCCGGAGAGAAGTTTTCCATATCCAGCGCGGGTGTTTGGCGAGAAGCGCCAGCAATAGCCGTGCTGAATGGTGGTGCCTTTCTTTTTGGCGAGACGCGTGGATTCGAGCACGGATTTGAGTCCCGCGACATCAACAGCCATCGGCTTTTCAGCAAAAACATGCTTACCTGCTTCAACGGCGGCGCGGAGATGTTGTGGGCGGAAGCCAGGAGGTGTGGTGAGGAGAACGAGGTCTACCCCGCTGTCGATGACCTTCTGGTAGGCGTCCATTCCTGAAAATTGGCGTGTTTCGGGGACTTCGATTTTGTCGCCGAATTTCCCGAGGTTTTTGACTGCTTTGGGGATTTGAGACTCGAAGGCATCTCCGATGGACCAGAGCTTGACGTTGGGGTCTGCTGAGAGCGCTTGGCTGGCTGCACCAGTGCCGCGGCCGCCACAACCGACTAGGCCGATTTTAAGCGTTTCATTATTTCTCGCGTTTTGAGCGCGAAGGACAGTTGGGAAAGATATGGCGGCAGCTGTAGCTCCACTGGTGGCGATAAATTTGCGGCGGCTAGTAGGATCAGGATTCATATGGGTCGGTTTCGGGGTGTGTTTACAGGACTATAGTTAATTGAAACCTCCCCACAATCTTTCATTTGTTGGGGGGATCTTTGAGAAGTTTCGTTTAGCTGAGCAGTTCCAAAAACACGGGAAGAATTTTGAGGAACAGGGAGTTTTTGCCGCCGCGGGAAAGCTGTTGGCCGACGAGGTCGGCGGGTGATTCTGGGTCGGCGGGTGAGAGAGAGCTGACGTGGTAGTCTCCAGAGATGATTTCGCGGAGAAGGTGGCTGTTTCCTTTCTCGCGGCTCACCCGGACGATGGTGTCTGCTGAAGAGAGTTCAACAAGGCCGATGGGCGCGGAGTTTTCCTCTGAAATGATTTCTGCTTGGACGTTGCGACCGTCGCTTGTTTCGAAGTTCAGTGGTCCGGTGAGGTTCCATCCGGCTTGCACCGATAGCCATGCGAGAATTTGTAGGGCGGTGTTGCGGTCGTTTGGGCCGTGGGCGATGCGGACGTTGTCGATGGTTTCGAGTAAGGTTTGCGCAACCGTGTCATCGAAGAGTCCTGCAATGCCAACTCGGTATTGCCAACAGCGGGTCCATGCGAGGTCTTGGACGACGAGTCCGGTGGATTCCGCGGATGCTTGGAGGATTCTTGCAAAGCCGTCTTTAGGGTTTTTCCATGAGGAACTATCGACGATGAGGCGATCGATGACGCTGACGAGGCGTTCGGTGAAGACTTCGGAGAGTTCGCCCTGCCACCAGAAAATGAGTGGGAGGTCAGAGTTGAGATGAGAGAAGACGGTGTTGCGGAATCGACCGGTGACACGACCGGTCAGGCGAAAGGAAATTTGTTCGCAGCAAACAGATTTTTGGCCGTGGGAGAGATGGCAGTGGGCGGTGATCCATGCTCGGAGAGAGGCTTCTTCGTTGCGATCAATTTCGACGAGAATCGCGCGGCAGGCGTTTTCCTGAGTGAGGCCATTGATAACCCGAGAATTTTCTAGGAGCCCACCGGATTTCTCGGTGTAGACGACCAGATTCATCAGCGATGCATTGGTGCGCGCGTCGTCTTGTTCCCAGAGTTTATGGAGCTCTAGATCGATCTGGGAGATCGGCACTTCGATTCCCAGTTCGGGGCAAATTTCAGGAATATCAGAGATCATGATGGCTGCGAGTTTGTTTGCTTGCTCAGAGGCGGCGCCATGCATTTTCGTCTTCCTGAATCATTTCGTCGGCTTCTTTCGGTCCCCATGAGCCGGCGACAAATTCGGCCATCGGTGGCTTGTTTTCGGATTCGTGCCATGCGCGTTCGATGTGATCGATGAAGCGCCAAGCTTCCTCGACTTCATCGCGGCGGGCAAACAGAGTGGCGTCTCCGGCGATGGCATCGAGGATGAGGCGCTCGTAGGCTTCCGGGCTGCCTTTTCCGAAGCTGGTGGCGTAGTGGAAGTCCATTTTTACTGGTTCGAGGCGAAGGCTGGTTCCTGGGATTTTCGAGACCATGCGGAGGGAGATGCCTTCGTCTGGCTGGATGCGGATGACGAGAACGTTCCCACCCGGGGTGCCGCCCGGGAGGGCGCCAAAGAGCACGGAAGGGGCGTCTTTGAAATGGATGGAGATTTCCGTGGATTTTTTCGGCAGGCGCTTGCCCATGCGGATGTAGAAGGGGACTCCGCTCCAGCGCCAAGTATCGATCAATAGGCGGAGCGCGACGTAGGCTTCGGTCTCCGATTCCGGTGAAACGCGATCTTCCTCGCGGTAGCCGGGGACTGGGTTGCCATCGACGTGGCCAGCGGTGTATTGCGCGCGAACGACGTTTTGCGCGACCTTTTCCGGGGTGTCCCATTGGCGAAGGGAGCGGATGACTTTGACTTTTTCGTCGCGAACGCCATCGGCGGAAAGATCGGTCGGTGGCTCCATGGCGACGAGGCTGAGGAGTTGGAGGAGATGGTTCTGCACCATGTCGCGTAGGGCGCCGGATTTTTCATAGTAGCCTCCACGGCCACCCTCCATGCCGAGATTTTCGGCGCAGGTGATTTGGATGTGGCTGATGTGTTTGCTGTTCCAGAGAGGTTCGAAAATTGCATTGGCGAAGCGCAGGACCATGAGGTTCTGAGCGGTTTCTTTGCCGAGGTAGTGGTCGATGCGGTAGGTGTCTTTTTCCTCAAAGGTCTGGTTGACGACTTGGTTGAGGTGTTGAGCGGTGGCGAGGTCGGTGCCGAAGGGTTTTTCGACAATTACTCGTGACCAACAGCCGTCCTTGGGTTCGTTCAAGCCAGCGCTTTTCAGATGCAGGAGGATGTCGTCGAAAAACTCTGGAGCAGAAGCGATGTAGAACAAGCGATTGCCTTTGCCTCCCCGCTCTGCATCAATTTCGTCGAGGCGATCTGCGAGGGAGGTGTAACCATCCACGTCGCCGAATTCGGATTTGTGATAAGTGACGCTTTGAATGAATTGATTCCAGACTTCTTCATCGTGACCGCTGCGCGAAACTTTGCGATTGAGTTCTTCGAGGCCGCTACGGAATTCTTTATCAGATTTGTCGCGGCGTGCGAATCCGACGATTTTGACACCGGTTGGCAGTTCGCCATCGACGGCGAGATTGTAGAGTGCGGGGATGAGCTTGCGGTGAGTGAGGTCACCGGTCGCGCCAAAGATCACCACAGTGCATGGTTCTGGGCGGTTGCGTGAGACGAGATCTTCGCGGAAAGGATTAGACATGAGGCTGGGAGGAGTTTCACCGTAAGGCCTACCATAGGGAAAGCCAAATCCAGTGATGAAATTTAGATGAGATTTCTGGGTTGTTGGGGCGTTTTTAAAAAAGGTCGGGATGTTTTTGCGGTAGCGGCTGCCTGGAATCTCCTTAGGATGTGGATATGTCATCGGACGATCACCCAACGCATAGCTCTGCAGTCGGATATCTGATGTGGATTTTCGGATTCATCGGAATGCACCGCTTTTACTATGGAAAGCCCATTTCTGGATTGATCTGGCTGCTGACTGGCGGGCTTTTCCTCATCGGTTGGATTGTCGACTTTTTCCTAATCCCTTCGATGAGAAGCGAAGCCGCTGGTCGATACCGAGGTGGTCCTTATGATTACTCGGTCGCTTGGGTGCTCCAGCTCTTCCTTGGTTGGTTAGGCATTCACCGATTTTACCTCGGTAAGATAGGGACCGGAGTCATCTGGCTTCTCACGGGCGGTTTGTTCGGCTTCGGATGGCTCTACGATTTCTGCACTTTGAATACCCAGATCGATCTGAGGAATCGCAGCGTGGGGTAGGAGGGCGATCTCCATTGCGGATTGATTTTTGATGATGGGAACCGCGATTTAGAAATCGCGACAACCTCGGCGAATCCATCTCCCATTGCAGTCGCGATTTCTAAATCGCGGGTCCTATCTGTGCCATGGGGCGTAGAGAAGATATTCGCCGTCTCGCAGTTTTGCCTTCACCGAGTTCTTGAGAATATATCTTCGGATTTTCCAGAAGTGCTCCTCGCTCCGCACCAGGGTGTCCCAGTAGCGCTTGTGCCAGAGACTGCCGGATGTGTTACGTGCTTCGTTGATGAGGCGGGCGGAGTAGCGCTTCCATGATTGGACGTTTTTCTCCATGGGAACACTCGGCATAAGCCGCACAAGAAGGTGAACGTGGTTCGGCATGATGACGAAGCTGTCCACGAAGTATCTCTCTGCGTGAAAATGAAGAAGAACTTTTCCTACAATATTCGCAAATTTTGGATCACGGAGAATACATTCGCCCATTCCTTGGTCCATCCATTCTTCCAGTTGGGTGGAGAAGAGTTTGTGGTATTCGGTTTCCTTATCCGTGTCCCATGGTTTTGGGTGGAGGGCGAGCCACTCATCGCGTTGCTTTTGCCATTTTACTGTTAGTCCGATTGGGACGGAATCTGCCAGCCGCCAAGTGACGAATACCCATGAGGAATCTTGCTGCCAGTGTGGGAGGTGGTTCTGGTGTTTCCGAAGCGGGAGCTCTGGATTGTAGAACATGCAAGAAGGGAAACCGTGATTTAGAAATCTCGGCTGCGATGGGGAATACATTCGCTTGGGTTGGCGCGATTTCTAAATCGCGGGTCCCTTCACGAAGGTAGTGGGAATGCGCGGTTGAAGGCGAAAACCTGGTCGCGGATGGCGTGGAGTTTTTCCTCGTCGGTGTGGCTAGCGAGGGCTTCGGCGATGAAGTCGGCGACCTTCTCGACGTCGGCTTCTTTCATGCCTCGGGTGGTCACGGCGGGGGTGCCGATGCGGATGCCGGAAGGTTTCATGGGGCTGCCGGTATCGAAAGGGATGCCGTTCTTATTGACGGTGATTCCGGCTTCGTCGAGGGCGAGGGAGGCCTCGGCGCCGTTGAGGCCTTTTGGTCGGAGGTCGACGAGCATGACGTGGTTGTCGGTGCCATCTGAGCAGATGCGGAAGCCGTGTTCGGTGAGGCGAGCGGCGATGGCACGGGCGTTTTTCACGACCTGTTCTTGGTAGTCTTTGAAGCTAGGCTGAAGTGCCTCACCAAAACAGGCAGCCTTGGCGGCGATGACGTGCATGAGCGGTCCGCCTTGGATGCCGGGGAATACCTGAGAGTCGATTTTTTTGGCGAATTCTTCTTTGCAGAGAATGATGCCGCCGCGCGGTCCACGAAGGGATTTATGAGTGGTAGAGGTGACGAAATCTGCGTGTGGGACTGGGCTTGGGTGGACTCCGGCTGCGACGAGTCCGGCGATGTGTGCCATATCGACGAAAAGGTAAGCTCCAACTTCACGGGCGAGTTTCCCCATACGTTCGAAGTCAATGACTCGCGAGTAGGCGGAGGCACCGACGGTAATGAGGGCAGGTTTGAGTTCGCGGGCGGTCTTTTCTAATTCCGCGTAGTCGATGCGCTCGTCGTCTTTGGAAACGCCGTAGTGGGTAACGTCATAGAAGCGGCCGGAGAAATTGGCCTTGTGGCCATGGGTGAGGTGGCCGCCATGGGCGAGGTCCATGGTGAAGATTTTATCGCCTGGCTTAAGTACTGAAAAGTAGACTGCGGTGTTCGCTTGCGAACCGGAGTGAGGCTGGACGTTTGCATGTTCGGCTCCGAAAAGCTCCTTGGCGCGCTCGATGGCGAGAGTTTCTGCAATATCGACGTATTCGCATCCACCGTACCAGCGCTTTCCAGGGTAGCCTTCGGCGTATTTGTTGGTGAGAAGTGAGCCTTGGGCCTCCATGATTGCAGGCGAGGCGAAGTTTTCCGAAGCAATGAGCTCGACGTGGTTCCGTTGGCGGTGCTCCTCGGCCACGATGGCCTTGTAGAGTTCTGGGTCGGAAACGGCGATTGCACTGCCAGAGGATTTGCAGACGCGCGGTTCGTGGCGGCCTCCTTCAAACTCGGTGGCGAGGAAGGCATCGACCATGCTTTTTGCGGTTTCGATATTCGTGTGTTTTCCTGCGAGGCAAAGAATGTTGGCGTCGTTGTGCTTGCGGGTGGTGATGGTTTCCTCGACATCGCGGACATTGGCAGCGCGGACGTGTGAGAAACGGTTTGCGGCGATGCACATGCCAACACCGGAGGTGCAGGCGAGGATGCCGAAGTCGAAAGTACCATCTGAGACATTGCGGGAGACTACGTTTCCATAATCAGGGTAATCCACGGAATCTGGCGTGTCCGTGCCGAAATCCTCCACCTCATAGCCTGCCTCGCGGAGGTGTGCGACGACGGCGTTTTTCATTTCGAACGCGCCATGATCGGCGCCGATAGCGATGCGGAAGTTGGTATTGCTCATAAGCTCAAGGACAGGTCGGCATTGAACGCTGGCAAGGCTCGCTTGCAAACCGGAAATTTCGAGAAATGCATGGAAATATTTAGTCTTGTCACGAAATAACGTTTGCAGGTGCCTGAGATTGTGCTTTCGGCAGGTGGGCATTCGCGCTTAGAACCTTTCACACAAACCCCAGAAAACCCGAAAACACTATGTCCTCACTGACCCTGATTTCCTTCGTCCTATTTACTGTCCTTGCGGCAGGGATTACTTGGTTCATCACCCGAAAGGATGAAAAAAGCACCTCCGATGGCTTTTTCCTTGGCGGGCGCTCGCTGACTTTTCCGATTATCGCTGGTTCGCTTTTGCTAACGAATCTTTCGACCGAGCAGCTCGTTGGGCTGAATGGTTCTGCATATAAAAACGGCTTAAGTGTGATGGCATGGGAGGTGATCGCCGTTGTTGCGCTCGTGCTCATGGCGATGTTCTTCCTGCCGCGCTTCTTGAGGGCTGGCATTACGACTGTTCCCCAGTTCCTGGAAAACCGTTTCGACAAGCGGACGCAGACCCTTGCAAACTCGGTATTTCTTGCTGCTTACGCTTTGCTGCTCATTCCAATCGTGCTCTACACGGGTGCGATGGGCCTGATTAACATCATGGATCTCAAGAATCTAACAGGTATCCAGAATGACACCGTTCTTCTTCACATCACCTGCGCGGGTATCGGCATTGCAGGTATGCTGTATTCTCGTTTTGGTGGTCTGCGGACACTCGCAGTTCTGGATACGATCAACGGTATCGGTCTGCTGATCGGCGGTTTCCTGATTGCCTTTTTTGCTCTCCATGTCCTCGGCGGTGATGGTGGTATTGCTGCTGGTTGGGAAAAACTGAATGTGGATCATCCGGATCGAATGGATTCCACCGGTGAATCTGGCTCGGAGGTTCCTTTCTCTACCATCTTCACTGGGGTCGCGCTTCTGAACCTTTTTTACTGGTGCACGAATCAGCAAATCATTCAGCGCACGTTTGGTGCGAGTAGTCTTGCAGAGGGGCAGAAGGGTGTATTGCTGACAGGAGCCCTCAAACTTCTAGGTCCAGTGTATCTGGTTCTGCCTGGGCTCATCGCCTACCATCTCTATTTCGGACAGGGTGTCGAAAATGATGAAGCTTACGGCAAATTGGTTGCTGATGTGCTTCCCAGTCACCTAACTGGCTTTTTTGCGGCAGTCATGGTTGGTGCGATTCTGAGTTCTTTCAACGCAGCTCTCAACTCGACCTCCGCGTTGTTCTCGATCGGGCTCTACAAGCACATGATTAACCCAGAGGCGACCGATCAGCAAACGGTCAAGACCGCGAAACTATTCGTCACTGTCATTGCTATTGCCGCAATGCTGGGAGCGCCGCTACTGGCCAGAACACCGAGTATCTTCAGCTATCTGCAGACGATGAACGGCATCTACTTCATCCCCATTTTTGCCATCGTTGTGATGGGTATGTTGAATCGCCGCGTCCCATCAGGTTCAGCGTTTGTCAGTATGATCATTGGCCTGATACTACTGATTGCTACCCTGATTGTGTATCCGATTGCTGCACCGAAGATTCTCAAGGATGGAGAGATGGTGAACCAGAGCTTTTCGGACTTCACTGGCTTCAGCAATTTCCACCTCATGGGAATCGTTTTCGCGCTCCTAGTTGGTATCATGTTTGTCGCAAGTAAAGTTGCGCCTCGCTCTGAAGCGTGGGTTCTGGAAACCAAGACTCCGATTGATATGACCCCATGGAAGAATGCGAAATGGGCAAGTGCGCTGCTGATCGTAGCGGTGATTGCGATTTACGCTCTCTTTGCGAAATAAGGTTCCATGCTATCACCCAACCTATCCATCGATTCTCTGGCTCGGGAAGCTCGGGAAAAGTTTTCTGAGCGTTTTGGCGGCGAAGCGACCCTTGTGGCGATTGCACCTGGGCGGGTGAATTTGATTGGCGAGCACATCGATTACTGCGATGGGTTTGTGCTTCCGTTTGCCATTGAGCGTTACGTGGTGATTGCTGCCGCTCCGAACGGAACGGATGAAGCGAAAGTTGCAACGGCATTTGATGACGAAGGGGCGATTTTTTCCGTTGGAGATGAGCAGGTAATTGGGTTGCCGAAATGGTCGAACTATTTGCGTGGAGTCGTTCACGGATTTCACAAACGTGGTATTCAGACACCGGGCTTTGATGCATTTATTGTTTCGAGTTTGCCAGGTGGGGCGGGGCTTTCTTCTTCGGCTGCCTTGGAATGTGCTGTGGCGACTTTGTTGGAGGGGTTGACCGGCATGTCTCTGGATACAAGAGAGAAAGCTTTGTTAGCACAAAAAGCTGAGCATGATTTTGCAGGAGTTCCTTGCGGGATCATGGATCAGTTCGCTTCCTCGTTCGGAAGGAGTGGGCAGTTTGTGCTGATTGATTGCCGGAGTACTGAGACTCAGATGGTTCCGTTTGAGGACCCTGCGCTTTCGCTGTTGGTTTCGAATACGAAAGTCTCTCATGAGCTTTCCGATGGTGGATATGCGGCACGCCGAAGAAGTACGGAGCTTGGTTTGGAAGCGATAGGGAAGGCAAGCTGGCGGGAGGTTTTTCTAGGCGATTTGGAAATGCTGGAGTCGAGTATGGACGCGGTAACCTTCCGGAGAAGCTGTCATGTGATTGGTGAGATTGCTCGGACGATCGATGCGGTCGAGGCCTTGCAAAATGGGGATTTCGAGCAATTGGGAGAGTTGATGTATGCGAGCCACGTTTCGCTGCGCGATGACTTTGAAGTTTCCTGTCCAGAGCTAGACCATCTTGTGGCCAAGGCTGTGCAGATTGGCAATGAGGGTGGAGTGATTGGATCGCGAATGACGGGTGGAGGATTCGGGGGCTCGACGGTGACTCTTTGCAAGACCGCAAAGGCAGAGGCGATCGCTACAGAATTTGCGGCCTCGTATGAGACTGAGTTTGGATTTGCTCCTGAGATATTCGTGACGAGGCCTGCGGACGGCGCACGCCTGCTCTAGTCTGTGGGACGTTTCAGAAGTCTTTGCTGCTGTGCGAATTGGCGCTTGGGCTGCGTTGACATACTTAAGATCATTTGATATTCAAAAAACATGAGTGAAGCAGAAGGCCTCAAAGAATGGTATGTGACAAGGGAGGGCAAGCAGTATGGGCCTGTTTCATTGAATGATTTGAAAGCTGAGGCGAAGAGCGGAGAGCTGAATCCGCGCCTCGACATGATCTGGAAGGAGGGTATGGAGGAGTGGAAGTCAGCGGGAAAAGTCGACGGTATTTTTGAAAAGAACGCCGAAGCGGAAGCGGAAGAAATTAGGAAAGCGACTCCGCCGCCAGCGCCAACGCCGAAGAGCGAGAGAGCGACGGCTTCCGAGATGGAGGAATATCTCCACGAAGAAAACGAATACACTGAGGGGACTTCGCGGGGTGGATACATTTTTATCTGCTATATCCTGCCTTTGATCATCGCTGGAGGTTTGATATTCGGTAGTGCACATCTACAAGGTTTGGTTGGAGAGAAATGGTTACCGATCGCCCAGCTGGCTGTCGTGCTCATCATATTCATTTTCATGATCTCGGTGACCCTGAATCGGTTCCTAAATCTTGGGATGACGCGGCTTTGGTTCTTGGGCTTGATCGTTCCATTTCTGAATTACTGGCTTGGTTATCGGCTGTTTGCCTGTCCTGCGGGGTATGCGGAGCATAAGAAGCTCGGTGGATTGGGTTGGTTTCTAGCGTTTGTCTATTGGTTGCCTTTGTTAGCTGCCATTGGTCTGGGGGTTTTTGCGGGGATGAAAGGTCCGGAAGCCATGCAGAAGATGATGGAAGACGGCCTGACAAAAATGGGTGTCGATATCGAAGAGCTTCAAAAAAATGCTGCAGAAGAAGCGCCTGAAGAATCAACTCCACCGGCGAATTAATTGATTCAAACCTCCAAGCAGACCGACGAGAAGCTACAAGCGGCGATCTCTGCGGCAAAGGCATCGGATGAAGCCGCTGCCCCCTTGGAATGCTGGTGCCTTCATGGTGCGGTGGGTGCGGCTTCTGACTGGCGTTCTCTTGCGAGTTCTCTCTCAAAAGAAGGGATTTCGACACGTTCGGTAGACCTCTGGCGATTTTTACAATGCGAGAGCGTTCCAATGCCTCAATTTGGCAAACAATTAAATGCGGATGCGGAAGGAGAGGTTTCTAGGGGTCAGCGCCGAATATTGATTGGCTACTCGATGGGGGGGAGGTTGGCGCTTCATGCGCTTCTAGAAGGTGGTCCGTGGCATGCGGCGGTGATTATTTCTGCAAATCCGGGGATTCGTGATGCAGGAGAAGTTTCTTCCAAGCGCAGTCAAGATACGGTTTGGGCAACTCGAGCTCTAACCCAATCTTGGGCAGAGTTCCTCAATGATTGGAATGCTCAACCGATTCTTGGCGGTGCGATGCGCGACGAGCGAGAGGATAAAAAATTGATTCAACGCCGCCGTGAAATTGCGCGTAGTTTTGTCGATTGGTCGGCGGGAAACCAGCAGTCTTTGTGGAGCAGGTTGTCTGAAATTAAGGTGCCTGTTCTTTGGGTCGCTGGAGAAAATGATCCGAAATACGTCGCAATTGCCAAGGAGGCTGCAAGCGGCTCAGATGGGTTTAGGGTGGAAATCGCTCCGGATTCTGGACATCGAGTGCCGTGGGACAAGGAAGCTTGGCTGGTGGAAAGAATCCACTCGTTCATTTCCTAGGGAAGTGCTTCGCGCGCTTTCTTGCTCAATGAGGTAAATACGAGGTCGTAGGAATGCTGGATCAGTTCTTTCACCAGATCGGCGGGCAATGAGCCATCGAGGATGAGGGTGTTCCAGTGTTTCTTGTTCATGTGATAGCCGGGGGTGATAGACTCGTGTTTCTCCCGGAGTTCAATCGCGCGGTCGGGATCACATTTCAGGTTCAACCGCAAACCGTCGTCATCATCGCTATAAAGCGCGAACATTTTTCCTCCCACTTTCTGGACGAAGACCCCGGGGCCAAATGGTTCCGACTCCTCGACGTTGGGTAGGGAGAGGAGCAGATCGACCAGCTTTGGGGGGGACATGGATAGTGGTCTCTATTCTATGGGTTTTTATCGAATCTGAGAATATTCAGTGGGCTGTAAGCCAATTCTCTCCGGTGCCTTTTTCGACGAGGATCGGTACATCATGAGGGAGCGGCAGTGTGGATTCCATGATGTGGAGGATTTTGGGGACGAGTTCGGATTCCTCGTCGGGGTGGAGGTCGAAGACGAGTTCATCGTGGACCTGGAGGAGCATGCGGGTCTGGTAAGGTTTTTTGCGGAGGAGTTCGTCGATCTTGATCATGGCGAGTTTGATCATGTCGGCGGAGGTGCCTTGGATGGGCATATTGATGGCGGCGCGATCCCGCATGTTTCCATTGAGCGCCGATTTGGTATCGTGCACTGCCTGAATATTAGTCCGAAGGGGGAAACATTCAGGAGACAGACCTCGGGGGCATAGGTGCTGGCGGCCCTGTTGGGGACAAATTAGCTGCAAGCTTCACAGTCCTGAGGAGACGAAGCGTTGCCGAGGTTGTGTGTCTTGAATGCATCAAAGACAGCATTTATGGCATCAGACTCGGTAGCGCCGATGGCTGAAATTCCCAGAAGAGTGAAAGAAGCCACCCAGACTTTGCCCATCTGTGCAACTTCAAGAGATAATTGGCGACGATTGGTCATGATTCGGGGATGGGGGCGGGGATTTGAAAGAGCCTCTCAGTTCAGGTTGCAGCGAGAACCAAGGCTCCGGAAAGTTTTTTCGCGGCTTTTTCGAAGGTCACGAGGGTTTGTCCGTCTTCCCGGGCGGCTCCGTGGATGAGCCGGTCGATGAAGCCGGGTTTCATTTGGGGAAGGTTCGCTAGATCGAAGACAAGCCGGGCGGAGGGCGTGATGGTGACGGGAGGTTCCACAGTCAGGGCTTTGAGCGCCGCCAGGGCATCGGCCTTGGTGAAGTCGAAATGGAACTGGAGTGCGTAATAGCATTCGGAAAGCACGAGGTCGGAGATGAAGAGTGGATTTCCAGATTGGCGTTGCTCTTCGTAGAAAGAAAGGGCAGCGGGCAATTGGGATTCAGGGCTTTCGGTGAGGAGGCGCAGGACGAAGGAGGTATCGAGGGAGAAGGAAGCCATGGTTGTTAGAAGGGGGCAGTGGTGCTTCGCCCATAGGCGATGGATTCACGGATGTCATCCATCTCATAACTCACTCCCCCTGTCGGATATTTCGCCGCGATCGTCAGCCAAGGGTAGGCTTTAGCTGCTTCCGCAGGAAGGGAGGCGGGTTCAGAGGATTTGGCGGTGGTTTCGATTTCCCCGGAGAGCCATTTTTCGAAAAGTTCGGCGGCGACCGCCCTGACGGGACGTCCTTCCAAGGCGCTGCGTGCCTTCACGTTGCGATAGAGTTCATCGGGAATCTCCAAGGTGGCTTTCATGGGAATACAGATAGCTGTATTGCTGGGTTTTGTCAATGCGCGGCCAGCCAGTTCTTCCCCGTGCCTTTTTCGACTAGGATCGGCACGTCATGGGGGAGCGGGAGGGCGGTTTCCATGATGTGGAGGATTTTGGGGACGAGCTCGGTTTCCTCGTCGGGGTGGAGGTCGAAGACGAGTTCGTCGTGGACCTGGAGGAGCATGCGGGTTTGGTAGGGCTTTTTGCGGAGGAGTTCGTCGATCTTGATCATGGCGAGTTTGATCATGTCGGCGGAGGTGCCTTGGATGGGCATATTGATGGCGGCGCGCTCGGCGTTCTGGCGGAGTCCAGCGTTGCCGGATGAGAGGTCGGGGTAGTGGCGGCGGCGGCCGGCCAACGTTTCGGCGTAGCCTTTGTCGCGAGACTCGGCGATGGTGCGGTCCATGTATTGTTTGATGGCGGGATACTCGCGGAAATAGGCGTCGATGATTTCGGCAGCTTCGCCACGGGGGATGGCCAATCGTTGCGAGAGGCCGAAGGCGGAGATGCCGTAGATGATGCCGAAATTGACCATTTTCGCTCCCGAGCGCATGTCTCGGGTGACTTCCTCGGCGGTGACGCCGTGGACTTTCGCGGCGGTGATGGTGTGGATATCGGCTCCGTCTTGGAATGCGGAGATCATGGTGGGATCGCAGGCGAGGGCGGCCATGACGCGCAGCTCGATCTGGGAGTAATCGCAGGCAAGGAGGGTGAAGCCTTTTCTCGGGACGAAGGCCTGGCGGATTTTGCGGCCGGCTTCGGAGCGGACGGGGATATTCTGGAGATTGGGGTCTGAGGAGGCGAGGCGGCCGGTGGCGGCTAGGAGCTGGTGGTAATGGGTGTGGATGCGCCCGGTCTCCGGGGCGATGTGGGTGGGCAGGGCGTCGAGGTAGGTAGATTTGAGTTTGGTGGCCTCGCGGTAGCTAAGGATTTCCTCGATGATGGGGTGGATGCCGATGAGGGTGGAGAGGGTTTGCTCGTCGGTTTTGTATTGGCCGGTTTTGGTTTTCTTGGGCTTTTCGAGGAGTTTGAGGTGGTCGAAGAGGATTTGGCCGAGCTGTTTTGGAGAGGCGATGTTGAACGGAGTGCCCGCGTGTGCTTCGATGGATTTGGCGAGTTGGTCGATGGTCTGCTGGAGATCGACTCCGATGGTTTCTAGGGCTTCTTCATTGATGGCGATGCCTTCCATTTCCATGCGGACAAGGACGGGAAGGAGTGGGGCTTCGATTTCGGAAAAGACTTTTTCCTGGCCGGTTTCCTTGAGGAGCGGGCGGAGTTTTCCGGCGAGTTGTAAGGTGACGTCGGCATCCTCGGCGGCGTATTCGGCCAACGTTTCCAAAGGGATGCTTTCGATGTCGAGGTCTTTGGATTTTTTCGATTTTTTCGCGGCGTGGGCGAAGAGGTCGTCTTGGGCGGAATCGTCGGCGGGTGCCTGGGCGATATCGGCGAGTTTCACCGGGGAGTAGCCGAGGAGGATTTCCGAGAGGTAGTCCATGCTGTGGCGGCGTTCCGGGGCGGCGAGGGCGTCGGCCAGCATGGTATCGAAGAATGGGCCGGCGACGTGGATGTTGTGGGAGTGGAGGACAGAGAGATCGTATTTGAGGTTGTGGCCGATTTTTTCCGCAGGGCTGTTGAGGATGGTTTTGATTTCTGGAAGGAGGTTTTCAGAAAACGGCAGATACCAGCCTTCGTGAGCTTTCCATGAGAAGGCGATGCCGAGGAGTTTGGCGGAGTGGCGGTTGAGGGAGGTGGTCTCGATGTCGAAGCAGAAGGAGGCCTGGGCGGCGAGTTCGGCGAAGAGGGTTTTCTGGAGGGCGGGGGTGTTGGCGAGGTGGTAGGTGTGTTCGATTTCCTTGATGGTTTTGAAGGTGTCGAAGATGGTTTGGGTGGAGTCGTTGGGTGATTCGGAAGACGGACGGCTCGGAGAGCCATCCCTGCCTGTGGCTTCGCCGAAGAGGCGCTTGGTGAGGGTGCGGAATTCGAAATCATTGAAGAGTTGTTTGATGGCTTCGTCGTCGCGTTGGGAGACGAGGAGATCTTCCCAAGTGACGTTGAGAGGGCAGTCGATGATGATCGTGGCGAGGTCTTTGGAGAGGATGGCTTGGTCGGCGTTCGCCTCGACGTTTTCTTTTTGTTTTCCTTTGAGTTTATCGGTGTTGGCGAGGAGATTTTCGGTCGAACCGTAGGCCTTGATGAGTTTTTGAGCGGTCTTGGGGCCGATACCCGGGACGCCTGGGATGTTATCTGAGGCATCACCCATCAGTCCGAGGAGGTCGATGATCTGGTGGGGTTCGGAGACTCCCCAGATGCTTTCAAGCTGCTCCATGCCAATGATTTCGTATTCACTGCCCTTTCGGCCGGGTTTCCACATGAATGTGGTGGGGGAAATGAGCTGGGCGAAGTCTTTGTCCGGTGTGACCATGTAGGATTCGAAACCATCTGGCTCGGCGCGTTTTACGAGGGTGCCGATGAGGTCGTCGGCTTCGAAGCCGTCGATTTCGAGAACGGGGATGGCGAAGGCGCGGCAGAGGGCTTTTACGTGGGGGATGGAGGCGGCGAGTTCCTCAGGCATTTCATCACGTTGAGCTTTGTAGGCAGGATATTTGATGTGCCGAGGCGTGGGAGCAGAGGTGTCGAATGCGACTCCAAGATGAGTGGGCTTTTCCTTCTCCAGAATAGAGAGCAGTGTGTTGATGAAACCGTAGAGAGCAGAGGTGTTGACGCCTTTGGAGTTTCTGATGGGGTTGTTGATGAGGGCGAAGTGTGCCCGGTAGATCAGGGCCATGCCATCGAGGAGAAAAAGGCGTTTCATGCGGAAAATCTTAGAATCGCTATTTTCAAACTCCAATGGCTAACTCAGGGAATTTCGAAAAGGTCTATTGCAGTCGATCTTCGCTTGATTCAGGGGTGAAATGGGACAGGTTGAATTGAAAGAAATAGCCCTATTTTAGGGTAGTTACTGGACCACTTATTTGACTATGAATCGACATTTTTTGTTTATCCTTCCGCTTTGCGCTCTCTTCATTGGGTGTGGAGAGGATTCCGTGGTTTTCGAAGTCGAGCCTGAGGGCGATGCGAAGCCTGCTGGCGCTTCCGGAAATCCGGCTATGATTCTTCCCGACGAGGTATCCTTCAATGAGCACATTCAGCCGATTCTCTCTGAGTATTGTTATCACTGCCACGGGCCGGATGCTGGAACACGAGCTCCCGAGAAGGAACCGCTGAGGCTGGATATCGAGGAAGAGGCTTTTGCCGTTCGTGACTTTGGTGCACCTGTGATTATCAAAGGTAAGCCCGAGGAGTCGGAGCTAGTGGCCTTGATTCGTTCCAAGGATAAGGCTGAGGTGATGCCGCCGCCTGAGAGTCACAAGGTGATGGGTGAGCGAGAGATTGCTCTTTTAGAGAAATGGATTGAGCAAGGCGCAGAATACGAAGGTCATTGGTCATATGAGCAAGTTGAGCGCCCCGATGCTCCGAAAAACGATTGGTCGGATCAGCCAATCGATGGTTTTGTTTTGGAGAAACTTGAAGAGGTAGGACTTGAGCCAAACTCGGAGGAGAATCCTAGGCGACTTCATCGCAGATTAAGTTTTGATCTCACTGGTTTGCCACCGGAGCCCTCGGAAACAGATATGTTTGTCAGTGCTTACGAAAAGAACGCCGAAGCAGCGATTTCCTCGGAAGCCGACCGTATGTTGGAGTCAATGGCGAGCGCGGAGCACTTTGCGCGTCACTGGCTCGATGCGGCACGATATGCAGATACCCACGGCATTCATATTGATAACTACCGAGCCATTTGGCCCTATCGCGATTGGGTCGTGAGGGCATTTCACTCGAACATGAAGTGGGATCAATTCACCACTGAGCAGATCGCTGGCGACCTGCTTCCCGAGCCAAATCTCGACCAAAAAGTCGCGACTGGTTTCTTGCGTTGTCTCGCGACGACTGGTGAAGGTGGAGCGATTGCGGAAGAATATGAAGCTATCTACGCGACTGACCGCGTCGATACGATGGGCGCGATCTGGCTTGGTCTGACCGCGAGTTGTGCTGCTTGTCATGACCACAAGTTCGACCCGTTTTCGACCAAGGAGTTTTACCAACTCACGGCATTTTTCCGAAACAATACCATGTCAGCGCTGGATAGGAACAATGCGGAGCATCCACCGTCGATTTTTGTGCCTCTGCCGGAGGATAGAGAAAAATGGGCAAAACTTGAGTCTTCGCAAAAAGATGTTGATGGCCGTATCGCGGCACGTCGTACGGCGGCCGATAGTGAATACAAAGCATGGCTAGCGGCTGCTGGAGGGGCTGCTCGGACTCAGGAAACCGACTCGACTCTCGCGATTCATCTTCCGCTGTTAGAAGGAAAAGGCAAACTCAAGGGCACAGTTGACGGACTACCCCGCGAGTGGCCTACGAATGCAGGTCGTATTGATGGCCCGCTCGGCAAGGCGCTGGTCGTTTCAGGCGCAGACATCGATCTTGGCGATATCGGGAATTTCTCGCGTGGAGATCAGGTCAGTTATGGTGGATTCGTGTGGATGGATCAAAATCCAACGGGCTCGATCGTGGCAAAGATGGATAGTGCCAATGGTTTTCGCGGTTGGGATCTTTACTTCGAGAAGGGCCGAATCGGTGCGCATGTCGTGAATTCTTGGAATGAGTCTGCAACCAAATTGATCGTGCCGACTCGGCTCCAGCGTAAGACATGGCAGCATGTCATGGTCGTTTTCGACGGCAAAAAGGGACCCTTTCAAGCGATGACGATCTACGTCGATGGAAAACCCGCTGGCGGAAAACCCGACCCAAGCACTGTGAACGGAGACCTCGCAACCAGCGTTCCTTTGCGTCTTGGTTCGCGCGAAGGCGGTCAATCTAAGCTGACAGGTAAGGTTGCTCTTCAGGATTTTCGATTCTATCGGAAAGTTCTTACCGAGGACGAAATTGCGGCACTCGCGACCTCTCAGATGATTGACCGATGGGCGGCAATCCCTGAGGATAAAAGGACGAATGAGCAGAAGAAAGGGCTATTCGAACATTTTATAACGGTGGTGGACCAACCCTCCGTCGAATTGCTCAAGGAAAAGGATACGTTGAAAGTCGCCCAAGCTGAAATCCGCAAGCGTGGTTCTGCGTCCCTTGTTTTCGAGGAGAAGAAAGATCAGAAGCCTTTTGCTCATGTGCTCACCCGTGGGGCATACACAGATAAAGGAGAAAAGGTTTTCCCCGACACGCCGTCGATGCTCCCTCCGATGCCTGAAGGGGCTCCGAAAGACCGCATGGGTCTCGCGATGTGGTTGAACGATCCCAAGAATCCGCTTCCTGCACGGGTCACCATGAATCGCCTTTGGTATTATTTCTTTGGGACTGGAATCGTGGAGAGCGCGGAAGATTTCGGGATCATGGGATCGCGCCCAAGTCATCCCAAATTACTCGACTGGCTCGCCTCAGAGTTCATGGATAGTGGCTGGGACTTCCGTCATATGGCGAAAACCATTGTCATGTCGAAAGCCTACCGCCAGTCCGGTGTGTTGAGTCCAGAGAAGCTTGAGAAAGATCCCGGGAACATACTGATTTCCCGCGGCCCCAGAACGAGACTGGATGCTGAGCAGCTACGCGACCTTTCGTTGGCTGCATCAGGACTACTTTCTAAGAAGGTAGGCGGAGCACCCGTGAAACCCTACCAACCTGAGGGTATCTGGGAGGCTGTCGCCATGAAAAATTCGAATACGAGATTCTACAAACAGGACTCGGGCGAGGCGCTCTATAGGCGTTCGCTCTACACTTTCTGGAAACGCACCGCCGCGCCACCGTCGATGGAAATTCTCGATGCTCCGACTCGTGAGACCTTCTGTGTACGCCGTGACCGGACGAATACCCCGCTTCAGGCGCTGGTATTGATGAACGATCCGCAATTTGTGGAGGCTGGACGGATGTTAGCTGCCATGGCCATCGGGGAGAAAGAAGGATTCGATGAGAGATTGGATCTCATTACCCTTCGCCTTTTTGGTAGGAAACTTGGAACCGACGAGCGAAGCATCGTGAAATCTACTTTCGACGCTGCGGAAGAATATTACACCGGAAAGCCGGAGGATGCCCGTCTGGCAATTGCCGTCGGCGAAACCAAGCCACCTGAGGACATTCCCGCTGTAGAACTCGCTGCCTGGACACTCGTTGCAGGTCAGCTCATCAACCTTGACGAAACACTAACTCGCTAGAACCACCATGAATCCTCTCGAACAGTATAACAACGCCGTCACACGTCGTCAGTTTTTCAGAAAATCAAGCACTGGGCTCGGAGTTGCCGCGATGGCCTCTTTGATCGGGGAGAAGGGTTTCTCGGCTGTGCAGAGCATGGGCGACATGACCGTGCCGCAGTTCGCCCCGAAGGCGAAGCGGGCAATCTATATTTCACCCATTGGTGCTCCTTCGCAGCTTGATACGTTCGATTACAAACCGGAGCTTGAGAAGCGATTCAAGGAAGAGCTAAAAACCTATCTCGCTGACGAGGGAGAACGGCTCACGGGCATGACAGCAGGCCAAGCTTCTTTCCCGTTGGCTCCGTCTCGCTTCAAGTTTTCCCAGCACGGGGAATCGGGTACGTGGGTTAGCGAGGCACTGCCATGGCACGGTAAAATGGCCGATGATATCTGTGTCATCAAATCGATGCATACCGATGCGATCAACCACGAGCCTGCGAACCAACTCGTCTGCACCGGCTCAATGGTCAACGGCAAGGCTTCGATGGGGTCTTGGTTATCTTACGGCCTCGGCTCGATGAACAAAGACTTGCCAGCGTTCGTTGTTTTGCACGCGAAGCACAGTTCACCGTTTTCGAATGTGCAGGCGATTTCCTCGCGTCTCTGGGGCTCAGGCTATTTACCTGGAAAATATTCAGGAGTCTCGCTGCGTTCCCTTGCTGATCCGGTGCTTTTCCTCAAGAACAGCCCAGGCGTGCCTCCTGAAATGCGTCGCAGCATGCTTGACGGACTCGGGAAGCTGAATTTCAAGTCTTACCAAGAGGTAGGCGATCCCGAAATTCAGACGCGGATTCAGCAGTATGAAATGGCCTACAGGATGCAATCCTCGGTGCCTGAATTGGCAGATCTTTCCGGCGAAGCTGATCATACTTACGAGCTTTATGGGCCGGACAGCAAAGACCGAGGAACCTTCGCGAATTCGGCACTGATGGCGCGGAGGCTCCTTGAACGTGGTGTGCGTTTCGTGCAAATTTTCCATCGTGGTTGGGACCAGCACGGTAACCTGCCGCGCGATCTTGCCTCGCAGTGCAAGGACGTCGATCAGGGTTGCTACGGCTTAATTCAAGATTTGAAACAGCGTGGTATGTTGGAAGATACTCTCGTAGTGTTTGGCGGTGAGTTCGGCCGGACCGTTTATTCTCAAGGCAAGTTAACTGAGACAAACTACGGTCGCGACCATCACCCACGTTGCTTCAGTATCTGGATGGCTGGGGCGGGAGTCAAAGGTGGCCAAGTCTACGGCGAAACGGATGAAATGAGTTACAACATCACCGAGAACCCGGTTCATATCCGAGATCTTCACGCTACGATTCTTCATGCTCTGGGTATCGATCACGAGCGCATGACCTATAAATTCCAAGGACTTGACCAGAGACTGACAGGAGTCGAGCCAGCGAAGGTGATCAAAGATATTTTCGCCTAATTATATCTAGGCTGTGCAACGAGTCTTAGGAATGGTTCAGAGCAGTTCAGCATTTTTGTAGCCCACTGATCTGCTACTTGCGCGTTTGTGAATGAGGCGTAGCCTTAACCATGCTTCACAAGATTATCATTCCAGCTGTCGTCATGGCCTCATCTTCGTTTGCCGCAGATATTTCGGCGATACCTTTCGAAAATGCCAAGGGAGAGAAAACGAGTCTTGCCGCTTATAAAGGAAAAGCAGTCCTTTTGGTGAACGTCGCTTCCAAGTGTGGTTTTACTAAACAATACGAAGGACTTCAGAAGCTCTACGAAGACAAAAAGAATGATGGTCTCGTGATTCTTGCTTTTCCCTGCAATGACTTTGGTGGGCAAGAACCGGGAAGTATCGAAGAGATTCAGCAATTCTGCTCAACCAAATACAATGTGACCTTCCCGATCATGGCAAAGATTCATGTGAAGGGTGAAAAGCAACATCTCTTGTATTCGGCCCTGACTGGGAAAGAGGGTGCATTCCCGGGGAATGTAAAATGGAATTTTGGAAAAATCCTAATTGGCAAAGACGGAAAACCATTGGCACGTTTTGGTTCCTCAACAAAGCCGAGCAGCGACAAACTCGTGGGAGCGATCGATAAGGCTTTGGGTTCTTAAAACCGATATTGCCAACTGCGGGAAATTTCATCAAACTTCAGAACCCATTTATGAAAAACAACAAAATAGTGAAATTTCTAGCTATCGCGATCAGCGTGTTTGCTCTTTCAAGCTTAAGCTCTTGTTTGCCTTTGGCTGCTGGTGCTGCTGCTGGCTACATTGCACACGACGAAGGCTACCGCGTGAGTAACCCGATCTCGAAAGTCGATGAGTAATTAAATCATGATTCTGTCAGAAATCCTCATCGATCTGTGGAAAACGGCCCGATGAAAACCCTCTCTGGCCGAACATCTATTCAGATCTAATTTTCTGTTATAATGAAAAGACTAACGCTTCCCTTTGCCTTTTTTGTCGCCTTTGCTCCAGTAGTTGTGATGGCTGATCATCACAAACAAAAGAATGACGACCGGACGGAACGGCATGAAAAACATCGTGAGAAACGAAAGAAGCAGGAGAGGAGACCGTTGGAGCGTCCAAAAGATCGCGCTAAACCTGCTCAAGAAACGAGACAGAGAGAAGATTTTGGTTCGGTTCTTCGAGCAGCCAAGCAGCGCCATCAACAGATGGAGAAAATGCAGAGCGAGTTGAACCGTGAGTTGTCGGAAACGAAAAATTCTCTGGCCAAGGAAGGAGCCGCAGCGGCGAAAGAAGTTGCTGAAGCTCGTGAAAAATTGGCATCAGCAGAGAAGAAAGCATCGAGCTTGAAGCAGTCAGGAGCTCGAAAAGTTGCAGAGATGACGAACAAAGTCCGGGAGAATACTCGTCGCTTAGCTGAGAGTGATCGGAAAATTGATGCTCTTGAAAAGTCTTTTAATTCCAAAGAAATGGTTCGGAAACGCCAACAGGACATTAGAGAGCTGGAACAAAGAGCTGCAAAACTTCGCGCCGAGGCGGAGAAGCTTCAGGATCAAGCGAATCGGCTGAAAAAGAACAACTAGGTTTTCAAACGAAGCGGGATTCGAGCTATAGTTCTTTGATCGCATCCATGATGCGATTTGAGAGTTGTTCGTATCCTTTTTTCTTTGAATAGGATTTAAACTCTTCTTGGGAGAGGATGATGGGTTTGCCGACCTTCACGGTAATTCGTGCAAATCTAATTTTTCCTGAGCCTCTTGGAAGCGCTTCATCTGCTCCGAAGATTCTTACCGGTTGGATCGGAACTCCTGCTTTTGCGGCGATCATTCCGACACCTGGTGCAGCCGGTCCGATTTCTCCATCGAGTGTGCGGGCGCCTTCTGGAAATACGAGAACACGCCAGCCTTCTTTGAGCTTTCTGATGACGGTTTTCATCGAGCTCATGTCAGGTTTATCCTGATCGATGGGTATCGCGTTCCATTGAGGGTAAAGCCATTTTCCGATTCCAGTGAAGAGGCTTTTGCGAGCGAAGAAGACCATTTCAGTCTCGTAGAGATTACCGATCAATGGGGGGTCGAGGAAGCTTTGATGATTGGATGCGACAAGAACGGGGCCAGAGGTAAGCAAGTTTTCACTGCCGATAATTCGCAGCCCGAAAAGTGTCCGGTAGGCCGAACCAAAGCTCATCCAACCCAGCCAGTAGATCCATCGCATCATCTTTTTTTTGTGGTAAGAGTTATGAATTTAAATTTTGAGAAATGGGGAATCCTTGTCTTTTCAGAATTTCAATCGCGGCTTGAATCGCTTCTTCAATGTTGAGCGATGAGGTATCGAGAACGGTGGCTCCCTCCGCGATGATAAGAGGAGCAGTGGCCCTTGAGCTGTCAGCTGCATCGCGTTTTGCGACGGAATCAACTTCGCCGTCTCCAGATCGCCGACTGTTGCGCACTGTCGGATCGGCGTCGATGTAGATTTTAAAGGGTGTGTCTGGGAAAACAACGGAACCAATGTCGCGCCCTTCCATGACGACATGGGTTTTCTTGAGATACTCGCGCTGCATGCCGACGAGTTTTTTTCTCACATCAGGAATCGCAGAGATAATTGAAACGTTTTCGTTGATCTCTGGCTTACGGAGAAAAGGTTCCGGATTGGTCCCATTGATCGAAATGGTTGAAAACGTGCCGTCGTCTCCACATTCGATATCGAGTTTTTCAATGCAATCCACCACTTTTTCTTGCTCATTGGGGTCGATTTTTTGATCGAGGACTTTCCACGTAACCGCACGATACATGGCGCCGGAATTTACCATCACGAGTCCTAACCTTTCGGCCAATGCTCGCGCCATGGTGCTCTTTCCTGACGCTGCAGGACCGTCTATTGCGATGGCGTGGAAACTCATTTGGTGATGATCGGTAATTCGAAGTCTTCGGGGTTTTCTTTTTGCCTTCGAATGGCCTCGAGGTGATGAGAAAAACCTGGGTAAGAGGTATTGATGCAGTCGGTATTGCTAACAATGGTTTCGCCCTCTGCAAAGAGTCCCGCAATGGAGAACGCCATGGCAATCCGATGGTCTCCATGGGAATCAATCTCCGCTCCTTCAAGCGGCCTGCCTCCGTGAATGATCATGCCGTCTTCGAACTCTTCGACGTCTACGCCCATTTTACGCAAATTTTCTACCGTAGTTGCGATGCGATCTGTTTCTTTCACCCGGAGTTCTCGGGCGTTTCTGATATGTGTGTCTCCTTCGGCCAGTGCCGCAGCGACCGCGATGACGGGAATTTCGTCGATGAGGTTTGGGATTTCCTCTTGGAGTAAGGTCGTGCCTTTCAAAGGAGCGCCGTGAAGTTCGATATTTCCGTAGGGTTCACCCTTCTTGTTCTGGACGATTTCAGTCATCCGAGCACCCATGCGTGTGAGGACTTTGAGAATCGCCGTTCGGGTTGGGTTGAGCCCGACTCCTTTGAGCATCAGATGCGAACCATTGATTGCCGCAGCGGCTACGAGCCAGAAGGCAGCTGAAGAAATGTCTCCTGGAACAACTACGTCGCAGGATTCGGGCATTTGTTTGCCTGGGACTGAAATCTTGTTTTCGACCGTTTTGCAAGAAAGCCGAAATGCTTCCATCATACGCTCCGTGTGATCGCGCGTAAGGTTTGGCTGCGAGACTGATGTGGTGCCCTCAGCGAAAAGGCCGGCTAGGAGGACGGCGCTTTTCACCTGAGCGGAAGCGACAGGCATATCGTAGTCGATGGGCTTCAACTCAGCGCTGTGGATTCTGAGTGGTGCACAACCCGCTTTTTCTCCAAGTGTTTGCAGATTGGCTCCCATTTCTGAAAGTGGGACGGTGATGCGATTCATCGGGCGCGAAGAGAGCGACTCGTCTCCGAAGAGTTCTGAAGTGAAATTCTGTCCGGCAAGAAGACCGGCGAGCAGGCGCATTCCGGTTCCAGAGTTCCCGCAGTCGATTCGATCTGGGGGTTTAGAAAGTTTCATCGATCTGCCATCGATTCGGAGCTTGCTTGGGCCATAGCCTTCAAGTTCTTCGAGGATTTCAAAGGTTGCCCCGAGTGACTCCATTGCCTTGAGCGTGTTCAGGCAGTCTTCGCTCGGCAGGAAGTTCGATATTTCACATGTTCCATTCGAAAGGCCTGCGAAAATGGCCGCTCTGTGTGAGATGCTTTTATCGCCAGGCACGCTGAATTCGGCATTCAGCGAGGATATTGCTTTGATTCGTAGTTTGGACATGGGAGAGGAGGGCGGAGTTTCTAATGGAGTTTATCTCGAAGCTCCTTGGCTGCGTCCAGCCATCTGCGCACGGCTTCTAAGTCGCCTTGTTCGAGTGAATCAAGAATTTCATTCTGATGGGCGATGTTTGAATGCAAGAGCTTGATGACCGAGTCTTTGTTTTCGGTGAGAATTTCGGCCCACATCGAAGGGTTTCCAGCAGCAACACGAGTTGTGTCCCGCAGTCCGCCACCCGCGAACTGGCCGTGTTCCGTATTATTTTCTAAGGCGCTTAGAATCGTTGATGCTGCGGTGATATGCGGTAGATGACTGATTCTTGCGACGATTTCGTCGTGTTCGGCAGCAGAGAGCCACTTGGTTCTGCAACCAAGAGACTTCCAAAAGATTTCAACTTTATTTTTGCTGGCCTCAGAGGCGTCCGAATCGTTTGTAAGTAGGCAGGCTGCACCCTCGAAGAGATCCTTTCTCGAGGCTTCGATTCCATTGCGTTCCGAACCGGCCATTGGATGGCTGCCAACAAAAGTATTGCCAGTTTCGGCGATGATTTCATCTAGCTGGAGATGGGGATTTTGTTTTACAGACCCGACATCCGTTACAATTGCTGCCGAAGGTAGGCCTGCATGAATCGCACGGGTTAAAAGATCTGGCATGGCTCCAACTGGGACGGCGAGAATCAAGAGTTCACAGTCGGCCACGGCCATTTCTAGGTCAGCGGTTGCGGAGGTGAATCCAGCAATTTTTGCATTTTCCGCCGCTTGGTTCTTGCGAAACCAAAGCTTGAGGTCCGCTTTCTCGCCAATTGCGAGAGCAATGGAACCGCCCAGCAGGCCTCCACCTAGAACGGTGATTTTATCGAATGAATGGTTCATAAAAAAGACCGAGTCCAAAGGCCTGGACTCGGTCGTTTAAAATCAATAACTGGGTCCTAATATCGAATTACGGCACTCGAAAGTATTTTTTCTCCGATGCTGGATAGGTTGGATCTTGAACCAAAGTGCCACTCGGGATGTCGCGAACATCCACAAGTTTGTTGTTATAGGGGCTGAAGACGAAGCCTTCTTTGCCTGGGACTGGGTTTGCGAAAGCGTAGTCAGAAGTTTCTTTTTCCGGTGGCTTGGCAACGGTGTTTTCCTGAGTTTCTTTTAAGCGATCGGCAGTTTCTTGTTCTTTCTGCTTCGCGCGTTCTTCCATTGCTTTGCGCTGCTCATCAATTTTTTGCTGCTCGGCACTGGTGATGGTCTCGTCCGGATTTGGATTCGGGCCTGTTGGCTTACGAGAGTCGTCAACAATTGGAGTGCAAGATGCGAAGGCGATGCATCCGAGGATAGGAAGGCTGAAAAGTGTATTGGATTTCATGACGTAGTGGCGTTTGTCCCAAATGATGATGGGCATCTTCAGTAGAAGGCAGTTCTAAGCGGGTCAGATTGACTCGTCAAGCCGGGTCCTTACTTTGTCGTAAGAATTCTATTCCGGAAGCTGAGCGAGCAAAGGCTGCTTTGTATTCGGGTCGTCCATCACGGTGCGTCCGCCGTATTGCATCCAGCGATAGGCGATCACCCAAGTCAGCATAATCATCGGGTAGGCGAATAAAAGGCCGACAATCAGGGCGATACAGCCCGCCAGAGTAATAAGGATCGAAAGAAGAGCGATGACAAATAGATTCAGGCGATTGTTTTGGGTGATCCGTGAGCTATAGCTAAAGGCCTCCATGATTCCCATGTTCTTATCGACGATTGCGTTCATATACATGCCGTAGCGAAGGGCGAAATAGATGCCGGGAACAATCAACAGAATCAAGCCAGCGAAGATCAGCAGTCCAAATAGGATTTGAGCGAAGAACGCGCGAATGAGCTTGTCGCCTTGTCCGAACAGCATCCCGATTGAGAATTCTTTACCCGATACAATGTTCAAGCAGATCCGCGTCGCCCCAAGCGTCAAAAAAGCCGCCACCAAGCTTTGGGCAATTTGTGAACCAATTCCATACCAAATCGCAGCAGGTGCTGGTGTTTGATTTGAGTTTGGATCGATGGTCAAACCAAGCGCTGCGCTGATTACTTCGAACAAAATGGACATTCCCATCGCAATCGCCAACCAAATCAAGGCGACAGCGATAAGCGAGCCAATATGGGTGACGGTTAGGTCGAAAGCGCGTTTGATACAAGCAGTCGGGATGATTGGTTCGCTTCCTGGGATGATTTCTTCAAACGCACCGGTAGCGGTTGGATAGGCAAAAGGTTGCGTTTGCTCGCCTCCGGTAGGCGTGGCTACGGATTCGCTGCCAATCACGATCGGCAACTCGGCTGGGGGCAGCCAATCGGTCATGGTCGGATTCCAGACAAAGTCGCTATTTTTATCAATTGCCCCACTGGCAACGAGATTTCGCAATTCTTCAAGGCCGATTGGTCCGTGCTGCTTGCCCTCTTTTGTGTAGTGCCACTGTTCCATGCAGAAGGTTGATAGATTCTTACCTCAGAGCCAGCAATCGAATTCTGGTAAGGTTTTTTTTGGATTTTCGATCAAAGCGCGATTTCTTCCCTTGGAGTTCCGAGTATAAAAACTAGAATCCAGCGAAGTGTCCGATCTTTTTTCCAGTCCTCAGGCGAAAGCCGACAAAGCGGAAGTTCGCGAGCCTCTTGCGGCTAGAATGAGGCCTCAAGTGCTGGACGAGGTGCTGGGACAGAATCATATCCTTGCGGAAGGGAAGCTTCTTCGCCGTGCGATCGAGGCAGACCGGTTTACTTCCCTGATTTTTTACGGACCTCCCGGAACTGGGAAAACCTCGCTTGCCGGAGTCATTGCAAAAACGACCGGTTCACGATTCGAATCGCTCAATGGGGTCGAGTCGAATGTTGCTGAGATACGAGCAAAAATTGAGCAGGCGAAGGTTCATCGTGACCTTCGCGGTGAGACGACGATCCTTTTCATTGACGAGATCCATCGCTTCAACAAGGCCCAGCAAGATGTCTTGCTGCCACATTTGGAGCGTGGAACGGTGAGATTTATCGGTGCGACCACCCATAATCCCTATTTCTATGTTAATTCTCCGCTGGTCTCCCGCTCGCAGATTTTTCAGCTGGAACCGGTTGATACAGAGAGTATTCGGGAGCTTTTAGAAAAGGCTCTGGCAGATTCCGAACGTGGGTTGGGAGGCGAAGAGATCACGGCTGATTCAGAAGCTCTTGACCACCTTGCAAAACTCTCCGACGGCGATGTTCGAAAAGCTCTTACGGCTTTGGAACTCGCGACTTGTGGTGATACCCACATTTCTCTTGCCGATGCTGAAGAGTCGATCCAACGCAAAGCGATCGACTATGGAGATGAAGGGCACTACGACACGATTTCTGCATTCATCAAATCCATTCGTGGTTCCGATCCGGATGCGGCCCTTTACTGGCTCGCAAAAATGCTACACGCGGGAGAGGACCCTCGATTTATCTCGCGCCGCCTTGTGATTGCCGCCTCGGAAGACATTGGTCTCGCCGATTCAGGTGCGCTCCGAGTTGCACTTGATGCACACAACGCGCTCGAATTTGTCGGGATGCCGGAGGGTCGAATCCCGCTTGCTCACGCCACTGTCTACCTTGCCACTTCCCCGAAATCGAACAGTGCCTATGCTGCGCTAGGTGCTGCCATAAAGGATGTTGAAACTGGCCGTACCCTCGCGGTCCCACCGCATCTTCGTACAAGAACTCGCAAGAAAATTGCTGGAGCCTCGGGCCAATCGGAGGAGTCCATGAAGTATCTTTATTCTCATGATTTTGAGGGAAGCTACGTCCCGCAGTCCTACCTTCCAGATGGGCGGACCTATTACCAGCCGGGCGAACAGGGGCTCGAGAAACGCATCAAGGAACGGCTTGATTTCTGGAGGGCACAACAGAAGAAATCAGAATGAAAATCGATATCCTTACCTTGTTCCCAGAGATCGCGCTCGCGCCCTTGAGCGACTCGATCATCCAGCGTGCTCGCGATGCTGATTTGGCGGAAATATGTGGACATAACCTTCGTGATTGGTCTGAAGACAAGCACCGTCGGGTGGATGATTCGCCTTTTGGTGGTGGGCCTGGGATGGTGCTCCAGCCGGGGCCGTTGCATGCTGCGATCACGGCGCTCAAACAGGAAAAAACACGAGTTATTCTGATGACACCTCAAGGAGCGCCGTTGAAGCAACAGCGGGTCCGCGAGCTTTCTTTAGAAACGCACTTGCTTATCGTCTGCGGCCACTACGAAGGGGTCGATCATCGCATCGTTGAGAGCCTGATCGATGAGGAAATTTCGATAGGTGACTTTGTTTTGACCAATGGAGCGATTGCGGCAGCGGTGCTTTGTGATGCAGTTGTGCGACTCCTTCCGGGGGTGCTTGGAGATTCACAATCCGTCATTGAAGAGTCCTTTTCGGATCCAAACTTACTTGAGGCTCCTTGTTACACACGCCCTGTAGATTTTATGGGAGAAAAGGTTCCGGATGTTTTGATGTCGGGAAATCACGCAAAGATCGCTGCGTGGCGAAGCGAGAAGGCTAATGAGAGAACTCGGGAGAACCGACCCGATCTCGGCAAATCCTAGCGAGATGTTTCTCGTTCTGTGCCAAGCTGCTTTGCGAGACCATCGACGGCATGCATGAAAAGCCGATGCGCCTCATTCGCGTCGGCGTAGGGTGAGAAATAGTTGGCCATTTCGCCGTCTGATCCACCCTTTGTGGACATCCAGTAAAAGTGATCGGATGATTGTAGCCGGCCCCAAACATCGAGACATTTTGGATCGCCTCTGCGGGTCACTACATCTTCAAGGCGGAGGATCGCTTCTAGCGCTTCCTTTTGCATGGCGTTTCCATTCCATGCGGAGAGATCGCGCTCCGCATCTGCCCAAGAAGTGATTTCTGGGCAGTTGTATTCTTTTGAAGAGTTGTAGATTGCCACAGCTTCGGCAGGACTGACCCATTGCGAGCCAGATTCGATGAGGACCTCCGGTACTCTTTCCCAGAAATGATAGATACCTTGTTCGTGTTTCTGGTGTTCACCGATGGATTCGTAATCCACGAAAAGGTTGATCAGATCGCCGGGCGATTGACCGATCCATTGGGTGAATTTCTCCCAAGTAAGAGGAAAGCCGCTCCATTGTGGATCTGAGAAACGGAAAGCCAGATCGTTGGAAAGCGTGTGGTTGCGCAATAAGGTTTTGATCCGTGCGGTATCCGGTGCGTGGTAGACGAAATTCGGAGAATGACCATCTGTGAAAATAGGCGTGCCTTCGGCGATGATTCCGTCAAAACCGAGAGTTTCAGCCTTTGCGGCGATGGCGTTGTGGTAGATCAGTTCGGAATTTCGAAAAACCTTCGGGCGGACCGAAAAGCATTCCTCCATGAGGTCGAGATGCATGTCGACTTGGCGTTGAAACTCCTTTTGAGAATACACAGAGGCAAGAGAGTGGTAGTAGGTTTCCGCAAGGAGTTCGACCCCGCCGGTTGCGACGAGCTCCTGAAATGATTCGAGCACATCTGGGCGGAATTTCTTAAACTGCTCAATGACTGTGCCGGTGATTGAGAGAGCCATGCGAAATAAACCATGGCTTTCTTCAATACGCTTTTTGAACATTTCGTTTGCAGGCAGGTAGCAATTGTCTGCGACACGATTGAGAATCTCAGAATTGAGAGCGTCATCTTCCCAATGCGGCGTTTTGGTGTTCTTCCCAGAAGAGCTGGTAAGTAGCCGAAACGGCTGATGTACCTGAAAATATAGGCAGATATCGGGCATGGGTTTTATGGGTTTGGGCTTGGTCGAGGTGCGGCTTGAAGTCCGAACAGCTACAGATTTTGTGGCAGCATTCCACACGCCAAGTTCCCCGGTTGTGCCGTGAAGCTGTGCGATGTCACAGATACTGTGCGGACTTTCGATTCTTTCCAGTCACCTGACGATGGTCTACGTTTTCTGGGAACTAAAAGCGCTCTTGAAGATATTTGAAGAATCTCCAAGATAATTTAAGAAAATCCTACAATGAAGATACAGATTTTAGCACTCTCCGCGATTTTGATGATACCTGCCGTTTCAAGTGCGGCAGACAATATGAAAGCTTTTCCGCCTGCTGCAGAGGGAATGGTCCGATATGTTCTCCCACTTCCGAAAATGGAGGATGAATCA
The DNA here is from genome assembly GCA_045106015.1 of Akkermansiaceae bacterium. Taxonomy (GTDB): domain Bacteria; phylum Verrucomicrobiota; class Verrucomicrobiia; order Verrucomicrobiales; family Akkermansiaceae; genus Luteolibacter. The sequence continues at coordinate 40,377 of JBGCEE010000027.1, forward strand.
TTTTACAAAGTGGAACTGATTGTTGGAAAGACGGTTCAAACAGATCGGGCAAATCGGCACTTTTTTGCAGGAAAAATTGAAGCGAAGAATATTGAGGGCTGGGGCTTTACTCGCTACGTGGTCGATAAAATAGGGCCAATGGCCGGCACAAGGATCGGGGTGGATCCGAATGCTCCTAAGATTGAAAAATTTGTCAAAATGGGAGGACCACCCTATTTGATTCGCTACAACAGCCGTCTTCCGATTGTGGTTTACGTGCCGGAAGGTGCGGAAGTTCGCTACAAGATCTGGAGCACGGAGGCCGAAATGCAATCCATGGATCAAGGCTAAGCATTTGACTTATTGGGATACAGGGGCCATTGAGACTCCTGTATGTCGCGTTGGATTTCTGTTTCCGTAAAGGCTTCCTTGGCGATTTTGTTTTTTTCAGGGTGCTCGCCAGTTTCGCCGAGTAGCCGGATGGGGGCTGTTGGTGCTCCGGGATCGTGGGCTTCTAGCAAGGAGGCGAAGGCGGGAGTCGATCAAAACTGGATCGGCAAAATCGGTGGTAGTGAGCTCAACGGCTTGGTTTCGCGAGCCCTTGCACACAATCCTGAAATGAAAGCAGCAGCGGCACGGGTAGATCGTGCTGGGGCGGAGGCTAGAATTGCGGGGGCGGGGCGCTTTCCGAGTCTTGGCGCGGGTGCCGACTCCGTCCGCAACAAGCAGAATTTCATCGGATTTCCCTTTGGTGATGGAGGCGGCGGCGTGCCGACCAACCTTGCCGAGCAATTTGGTGTGAATCTCAACGCTGCTTGGGAGGTGGATGTTTGGGGGCGTGCGAAGGCTGGGCAAGAAGCATCGATCGCAAGTGCTGAGGCGAGGGCGTATGAATTTGTGGCGGCGCGTGTTTCGCTAGCCGGACAGGTGGCCAAGGCATGGCTGGCACTGGGCGAAGCCAACGGACAGGTGCAGTTGGCAACGGAGGGCGTTGAGGCTTCCCGCGTGTTGGCGGAGGCCGTTCGCGGGCGGTTCGAACGCGCCTTGCTCGATGATGGCGGTTCGGCCGCACAGGTGAGGCTTACGGAGTCCGAGGTAGCAAGCCGTGAAGGCATGTTGGCAGAGCGCAAACAAGAACGCCAAAGAGTGCTGCGCCAGTTAGAAATTTTGCTTGGGAGTTATCCTTCCGGTAAGGTTTCCGCAAAGGTTCGCTTACCAAATTTTCCTGGGAAAACCCCATCAGGTCTTCCATCTGAGCTGCTTCAAAGGCGTCCGGATATTCTCGCTGCTGAGAGGGAGTTGGCAAGTTCGGGCCGGAGAGTGGATCAAGCGAAGCTCGCGCGGTTTCCCAGCCTGAATCTGACTGCCTCTGGCGGAACGACGACCGAAGCGATCGGCGATGTGCTTCAGAGTAGTTTCGGCGTTTGGTCATTGGGAGGTAGCCTGTCTCAACCGATCTTTCAGGGCGGCTCGATAACCGGTGGGATTCAAAAAGAGCAAGCGACGGAGCGCGAAAAAGTCGCCCTTTTACAAAAGACCGTGCTCGATGCATTCGGAGAGGTGGAACAGGCCCTGACAGCAGAGACTTTTCTCGCCCAGCGAGAGCGCGCCGCGAAACAAGCGGCTGAGCTTGCAGATGAAGCGGCTGAAAGGGCTGGCGAAGAATACAGCGCTGGCACCGGCGATGTGCTAACGCTCATTGATGCAACTGAGCGGGATATTGACTCGGCCAGTCGGTATTTGGCGATTCGGCGTTTACGTTTGGAAAATCGAGTCGATCTTCACCTAGCTCTCGGCGGCGACTTCAAGGCTTCAAAATAGGTAGTGATGAACGAAAAATTTGAAAAAGAACGCAAGACACAGATTAGAGCTGTTCTGTCGTTTGTGATCATTCTTGCGATTCTTGGAATCGTGATTCTCGGCGTGATCGGATTGGTGCTGAACAAGCGGACAGCCAAGGAAGAGGAAAAGAATCGTATCATTCCTGTCGTTGAGGTGGTGGAAGTATCAACCGGTAGCTACCCAGTTGTCATCAGGACTCAGGGAGTTGTGGAAAGCTCGCGTGAAACGAAATTGGCCGCCGAAATTTCTGGCCGAGTGATGGAGATTTCGCCGAATTTGAAACGAGGTGGAACTGTGAAAAAAGGGGAGCGCTTGGTGCAAATTGATCCTTCAGATTATCGTTCGGCCCTGGCCGCAGCAGAAGTTACCTTGGCAGATGCCGAGTTGGCGCTTGAGCAAGAGAAAGCGAAAGTGGAGCAGGCGAAGTTAGACTGGGCGAAGCTCGGAAGTGGTAAACCCATTAATCCTTTAGTACTACGAGGGCCGTACTTAGAAGCTGCTCAAGCAAGAGTGGCATCAGCACGGGAAGGCGAAGCGCGAGCAAGGCGCGATCTAGAACGAACGGAAATATTGGCACCATTTTCAGCAGGTATTCGCATGGCTGGTGTGGAAGAAGGGGCTTTCGTTTCGCCCGGAACGGTTGTGGCAGAACTTTACGCTAGTGAGGAACTTGAGGTGCGGCTTCCGCTAGGGATGGAAGATTTTGGCTTTTTGAAGCGTGGTAAGGACGGGGCCGTTGAGGGGTCGGTAATGCTGCGCGGTAAGATTGGCAAAAAAACCTATACTTGGCTGGGTATCCCAATCCGAGTGGATCCTGAGATTGATCGCAAGATGCTTTCTGCCGCAGTGGTCGCAAAGGTTATGGAGTCAGATAGCCCAGAGTTTCCTTTTCCACCTGTCGGTCTGTTCTTGAAGGTGGAGTTAGGCGGTGAAGAACTGGAGAATGTGACGGTGGTTCCGAGGCGTGGTTTGTTAGAGGGGAATCAGGTCATCGTCGTGGACGAAGAGAAGAAAATTGGTTTTCGTGATGTGGAGATTTTACGACTTAACCGCGATTCCGCCGTGGTTGGGGATGGCTTGGCAACTGGCGAACGTGTCGTGTTGACTCGGCTTTCTACCCCGGTCACGGGGATGGAGGTTGATGTGGAGGAAAAAGTTGAGAAAGAGGAAGGCGAATGAACGCGGTTCGATGGTTTACCCACAATCATGTTGCTGGGAATTTCATCATGTTGATCGTCCTCGTTGCGGGGTTTACAACGTGGTTTAAGCTGAAAAAGGAGATTTTTCCTGAGATTGCGATTGATGCCGTTTCAGTAACCATACCTTACCCGAATGCGACGCCTGAGGAGTCCGAACGTGGAGTCGTCGTCCCAGTTGAGGAGTCGATTGCTGATCTACAAGGGATCAAGAAAATTCGAGGGACGGGTTCCCAGAATGTTGGATCAGTTCTTATTGAAGTCGAGACTGGCTACGATGTTCGGGACGTGATGAGTGACGTGAAGTCACGTGTGGATGCGATTGAGAACTTTCCTGAAGAGGCTGAAACACCGGTTCTCGAGGAGATTTTGGTAAAGAGCCCAGTGATGAGCATCACCCTCACTGCGGATACTGATGAGACGACTCTGCGCAAACTTGCGGAGCGTGTCCGAGATGATTTACTGACCTATGAAGCGCCCAAGTCTAACAAATTCGGAGACTTTTTCGCGAAGATGTTTCGAGGAGAGCCTACCATCAGTCAGGTTTCAATTGCCGGAACTCGGCCGTATGAAATTTCCATCGAAGTTTCCGAAGAACGGTTGCGCGAATTGAACCTGACTCTTGGTGACATCGCGAGAGCGGTGCGTGTTAGCACGCTTGATTTGCCGGGTGGATCGATTCGGACGGAGCGAGGAGAGGTGATTCTCCGTGCTTTGGGTAAACGCTATGAGGCAGTGAAGCTGAAAGAGGTTCCTGTCACAACTGGAGCGGACGGAAGTACGATATTCCTAGGAGATATTGCGAAGCTGATCGATGGCTTTGAGGATGTCGATTTGAGTAGTCGTTTTGATGGTGAAAACGCCGTCGTGATCAATGTCTATCGAGTTGGGAATGAAGATACTCTGGCGCTGGCCGATATGGTCAGATCTTACGTGTCGGAAAGTGGGGAAAGATTGCCTGAAGGCGTGGAGCTTTCAATTTGGAATGACCAGAGCGTCTATTTGTTAGGGCGCTTGGAGCTATTGCAAAGAAATGCCATTACTGGGTTGCTCTTAGTGCTGGGGGTTTTGACTTTATTTCTAAGGCCGTCTCTTGCACTTCTCGTGGCAGCTGGAATTCCCGTTTCGTTTGCGGGTGGAATTTGGCTGATGCCCTACATGGGTATTTCGGTGAACATGATTTCTCTGTTCGCGTTTATTCTCGTATTGGGAATCGTGGTCGATGATGCGATTGTGACGGGAGAGAATGTTTATGCTCGGATCCAAAAAGGAGAGCACCCATCGGTCGCCGCATGGAAGGGCACCAGTGAAGTCGGGACCATCGTGGTATTCGGGGTCATTACAACGATGGTCGCCTTTACTCCGATGCTTGGGTTGAGTGGTGTGAGTGGTAAGATCTGGCCGAATATTCCTTTGGTTGTGATCCCGACTCTGGCGTTTTCACTCCTGCAGTCAAAGTTCGTTTTACCTGCGCACTTGGCTCTTTTAGCGCCGACGGACCGGAAGAAAAAAGTGAACGTTATTTTTCGATTTCAAAGACGCATTGCCGATGGGCTGGAGAGTTTTGTTGAAAAGTATTACCAGCCGGCGTTGGGTTTTGCGTTGAATTGGAGGTATGTCACCGTGGTGTCGTTTGTGGCATTACTGGTTCTGACTTTGGCGGTGGTTGCGACCGGCTTCATTCAATTCAAGTTTTTCCCTGATGTGGAAGGGGATATCCTAAGTGCCAAGGTGGAATTGGTGCAGGGCGTTCCGTTTGAGGAAACCGAAAAAGTTGTGCGCCGAATGGAAGCGGCAGCTGTGGCCCTTGCAAAAAAATACGAGGATCAGGGAGGTGGTGATATTTTGAAGCACGTCCTGAGTAGTGCCGGTACTCAGCCATTTCAGACAGGAATTCAGGGGATGGTCGGTGCTCCGACTGCCACCCATATCGGTGAAGTGACTCTGGAGCTTGCACCTGCTGCTGAGCGCTCGGTGAGTTCAGAAGATCTTGTGGCCGAATGGAGGAGGCTGATTGGTGTCTTGCCGGGAGTCGTTGAGCTCAGTATCCAAGCGGAGACGGCAGTTGCAGGAAACGCGATTGATGTGAATCTTACTGGCCCGAATCTGGATCGTTTGGTCGAGGCGACGAAGTTCGCAAAAGAAGGGTTGGATGGTTTGGCGGGGGTCATCGACATTTCCGATTCGAATCGCGCTGGTAAAGACGAACTCAGGTTTGATGAGTTGACTGCTGCGGGACGTGCGATGGGCTTCACGTTGGAAGGTGTGGCATCTCAGGTGCGTGATGCGTTTTACGGGAATGAAGTCCAGCGGCTGCAACGTGGCAGAGACGAGGTGAAGGTGATGGTGCGCTTCCCTGAGGCAGACAGGAGGACTTTGGGGAGTTTAGAAGATATGAAAGTGAGGAGCCCTGAGGGGGAAGAAGTGCCTCTGCTTCAGGTAGTCACGCTTGAGCCCGGTCGCGGTCCGGCGGTTATCGAACGGACGGACCGCCAGCGTTCGATTAAGGTTACGGCGGATGTGGAACCGGGGGTGAATGCAAATCAGGTGGTGAGTCGTTTTACCGAAAAGGTATTGGAGGAAATTCCGCGCAGGTTCCCAGGCGTTCGTTACTCATTTGAAGGAGAGCAAAAAGATCAGAACGACAGTGTCCGTGAGATCGGTATCGGCTTCCTTGCCGCGATGCTGGGCATGTATGTGTTGATTGCGATTCCTCTGCGCTCCTATCTCCAACCCCTCATCATCATGTCGGTGATTCCATTTGGTTTGGTGGGTGCGATCTGGGGGCATGCGCTTCTCGGTATGAACCTAAGTATCATGTCGATGTGCGGTCTCGTGGCGTTGGCCGGAGTGGTCGTGAATGATAGCTTGGTGATGGTGGATTATGTTAATCGCCACCGAGATGAATCAGAGACCATCCACAAAGCAGCTATTGCTGCTGGTGGGCGACGCTTCCGAGCGATTCTGCTCACCTCACTGACCACTTTCGTGGGAATCATGCCGATGATTCTGGAGACCGACATGCAGGCGCGTTTCCTCATACCGATGGCCGTGTCTCTAGCCTTTGGCATACTCTTTGCGACGTTTATCACGCTCTTCCTCGTGCCCTCAGTCTACATCATTCTTGAGGACATCAAGTCTCTGCCAAGTCGATTATTTGGGTCTAAAACCTAGGGAACCGCTGATTAAATGGGAAGCCCACTGAACGAATTTGGATTGAGATGATATTGGGGAATTTGCCTATCGGGATGCGGAAGGGCCGCAGCCCTTTTGAACTTTGGCTTCGTTGCTCTCCGGACAGCTGGTCAGCAGCCATCCGCCTTGCGTCTTGCCAGAATCCAAAATGACTTGCGGCAGCGCACTACCCATTTAATCGGCGCCTCCCTAGTGTTTGGTTGTGTCTCCCTTGGCACTGGGATAAGCATCCAGTTCTTCTGATTTCAGGCGCACTGCCAAAATGTATGGGGCTTCGTTTTTCTGCCAATGCCCGTAGGAGGTGGTTAGGATCGTGCCGTCCGGCAAGATTTCGACACCCGGATATGCGGTATCCCAAGTCTTTGTATTGTCTGCGATACGCACCATGTATTGGCCGAGTTTGTTGTCGACGATGTCTTGATAAGTCCCAACCCATGCCACCCAATCGCCTTCTTGTAGCAAATGGCCTTTTCCGGGGCTTTTTGTGTTCGGTGTGCGGCAGCGAAACGAGATGAACAAGCGGCCATCAGGAAAATACTGCGCGGTGTGACGGTCACCGGTGAGAGTGATGGGTAATTCGCGAGGTTTTGACCAAGTGACGCCTTCATCCTCAGAAAAGATCACATGAGAATTTTTCCGTCGTGCATTTTCACGCAGCAAAACAGCGATTTGTTTGCCGTCTGGTGAACGGATCCCTCCGGGCTCGCAGAGGTGAATTTCAGATGAAGCAAAGATGGTCTCTGGATCGCCCCAAGTGAGACCACCGTCTGTTGAGAGGGTGCTGAAAAACGTCATCACTCGTGGCTTTGCTTGTTTCGAGCCTTTGCGGATGAAGCGGCCGTCGTCGTGGAAAAGCGCTCGGTAGTGCCCTGGTTTGTCTTTGACTTCGATCATGGTCGACATCGCGACAATTCCGCCGAAGTCACCAATCGGTTCCAGTTCGCTCCAGCTTGCGCCTTCGTCTTCGCTAACAGCCATCCGAATTGGATATAGGCCGGAGAACATGATGATGCGCTTCTTGCCGGCTGCGTCAGTGACCCGGAACAAAGTTGGGACTTCCTTCGAACTCTCCCAACTTTTTGGGGTGGGTAAGCGGTCACTCCACGTTTTACCACCGTCAGTGCTTCGCTTGTAAACGATTGGCCCGCGTCCATGACCTTTTGGGTAAACACAGAGCACCGTTTTCCCGTCATCAAGTAGACAAGTCGTCGGGTGGCCGAGGTATTGTCCTTTTTCACGATCCACCTCCACTTGACGCTCAGGCTCGGAAGCGAGATCGATCAAAGGGATTTCGAATGCGGTCGCTGCAGCCGTGGTGAGGAGCAACAACAATCGGAGCATTTGGACCTAAATGATAGGTATCAGAAATGGATCGCGTGACCTTAAAATCGTTGGTTGCTATGATTCTAGTTGCGACGACGAAGTAGAAGCAGAAGTGCACCGAAAGCTCCGAGGATGGTTGTCGAGGGCTCCGGTATTGGAGCAGCGATCGTAATTAATTCCGAGAGAGCATAGACGCGAAGCGGTGTCGTGGGTCCACGGCGCTCAGCATCGGATCTATTGATCCAGTCGTCATTCGAGGCTGGAGCATTGCCTGTGCGAGATCCATTGTTTCCAGTGCTAGAGATTGGAGAGTTGCCTAAAGGGCGAGAATCAATATCCCCAGTGCCTGTACTGCCTGTCCAGACAAGGCGGCCCGCACCGCTTCCTCCTTGGGTATTAATTGCATTGCCGTCTTCGCCAAAGAGAATGGGTAAGAGGTGGTTACTGGTGTAAAAGTTTGCAGCTGTCGCAACCAATTGGCTGCCTGCACTGTTAGTGTTGTAGACATCCGCCAATACAGGTGCGTTCACTTTTGCAGCGACGCCTAGATCGCTTGGATTACTTCTATTTTGAACAGAGACAATGGCGGACCAAGCTAAACCTGCAAGTGCAGTTGTTCCGCTGCTGCTAGCGACAGAATTGACGTAATTATTCCAATCTGCGCTTGTCGAGGTATCCAGACCATCGTTTGGAGTCGCATCGACTGAGTCACCCCTTACTCTTGTGCTGGTAACAAAGACTAATTGGAAAGACTGTCCAGCGCTGAGTCCCGGATTTAGAGGGTCGCCAGGAAGAATAGTGACACCTTGGCTGGAAAGAGTTAGATAGGCAGCTACCATTGCGGTAGAGAGGATCGTCTTTTTCATAACTTATAGGTTATCTTGAAGACTATCTAAACGTCTGTCAAGGACATAAGTTATTGATCTGTAGGTTACTAAGACTTTAGGGATTAATAATCCTTCTTAAGGATGCGTCAGTTACGCCCTATGGCACTAAAGTCGTTCTAAACCTCAATTTATTCCATGATCTCAGAAATGGATCGCGTGGCCTTCCGCCGCGAGGGTGGCCTCGTGGATGACCTCCGACATGGTCGGGTGGGCGTGGATGGTGGCGTGGATTTCGTCGATGGTGAGTTCCTGATCGAGGGCGAGGCCCATTTCGGCGATGAGTTCGGTGGCGTTGTCACCGATGATGTGCGCGCCGAGAAGTTCGCCGTGTTTCTTTCCGTAGAGAAGCTTGGTGAAGCCTTCGGTTTCTGAGGCTGCGACCGCTTTTCCGATGGCGACAAAAGGGATTTTCCCGACGACGTATTCGATGCCTTCTTCCTTGAGGGCGCGTTCGGTTTTTCCGACCGAGGCGACTTGCGGGTGGCAGTAGGTGCAGCCTGGGAAATTCGTGACCTTGCGTGGTGTGTAACCATCGACGAAGAGGCCATCGACGCATTGGAATGCTTCGAAAGAAGCGACGTGCGCGAGCCATGGTGGCCCGTTGATGTCGCCGATCGCGTAGACGTTCGGGAGACTGGTTTCGTAACGGTCGCCGACAGTGATGTAGCCGCGGTCGACCTCCGGTTGGGTGCCGCCGGGGAGAACTGGCTGGATGCCGATGGCGACGAGGCAAACTTCGGCGGAAATGGTTCCGGTCTCTTTGGGTCCTTCGACGGTGATATCGACTCGGTCACCGTGGTCTTTGGTATCGGTGACTTTGGTATTCGTCAGGCAGCGGATGCCTTGTTTGGTGAGGGACTTTTCGAGAGCTTCGCCGACTTCCGTATCTTCGACAGGAAGGATGTGAGGCTGCATTTCGATGAGGGTCACCTTGGTTCCGAAAGCGTTGTAGATGTAGGCGAACTCGACGCCGATCGCGCCGGCTCCGATGATGATCATTTCCTTGGGTTGTTTTTCCAAGATCATGGCTTCCTTCGATCCGATGACGGATGTGCCGTTGAAAGGTAGGGGAGGAAGCGGGCGCGAGACGCAACCCGTGGCGATGATGGTGTTTTTGGTTTCCAGCGTCTGAGTGGTGCCGTCGGCGGCTTGGACCCCGACTTTGCCTTCACCTTCGATGGAGCCGAAGCCTTTGATGTAATCGACTTTGTTCTTCTTGAAGAGGTATTCGATGCCACCTGCGAGACGGTCGGAGACTTTGCGTGAACGTCCGACGACGGTGGACCAATCGTAGGAGAGGCCTTCGATGGTGAGGCCCATCTCACCTGCCTTGTGAGTGAGTGTTTGATAAAGCTCCGCATTTTTCAGAAGAGCCTTGGTTGGAATACAACCCCAGTTGAGGCAGGTTCCACCTGCGCGGTCTGCTTCGACACAAGCCACTTTTTTCCCGTGCTGAGCCGCGCGAATCGCTGCGACATATCCGGCAGGGCCGCCACCAATAACAATGAGATCGTAAGCCATAATTTTAAGAGAAAGAATTTCGGCGGCAGGTTGGGGTGTATGCGCGAATTTGTCAAAGGGGGAAAGAGCCGAAATACCTCAAATGGCTGCCGTGTTGTTGCGGAGCCAGGTCGTGAAATTTTCTTCCGACAATTCTCCGGCGGCGAGGGCTAGATACATGGGGTATTTCACTTCTTCACCCACTGTGAAGCCGACACCGTTGAGGATCAGAAATGTTTCGTAAATGATCATTCCTCGTGCTTCTAGCCGAAGCGAGAAAGCAAGAATACCGATCAAGCGATTTCGAGAACCTTCTCCACAATGCGTTTTGGGTTCGGGAGTTGCTCGTCTTCGATGTGGGGGGAGTAGTGCGCTGGAGCGTCGATGGTGCAGACGCGTTTGATAGGGGCGTCGAGTTCATCGAAGGCGTGTTCTTGGATGAGGTGGGAGACCATGGCGGAGACGCCGCCGAAGGGTTTGGATTCATCGACGAGGACGACGCGGTGGGTCTTGGTCACGGTGGCAAGGATCGCATCCACGTCGAGAGGTCGGATGGAGCGGAGGTCGAGGACTTCTGCGTCGATATCGTGTTCTTCTTTCAACGTTTTTGCGGCTTCCAGTGCTTGGAGGACTGAGCGGCCGTGTGCGATGAGGGAGATGTCTTTGCCTTCGCGTTTGATATCGGCTTTTCCGAGAGGGATGACAAAATCGCCGTCTTCGGGATTAGGGACTTCACCGCTGTTTCCGTAGAGGAGGGTGTTTTCCATGAAATAGACCGGGTCGTTGTCGCGGATGGCGGCTTTGATGAGACCTTTGGCATCGGCTGGTGTGGCGGGTGCGCAGACTTTCAGGCCGGGGAATGCAGCGAAGAGACCTTCCGGGATGTGTGAGTGGGTCGCGCCGACATTGGTTCCGCCGTTTGCTGGGCCGCGAACGACGATGGGGCAGTGAATGAGGCCGCCGGACATGTAGCGCACGCAGGCAGCGTTATTGACGAGTTGGTCGAAGGCGACGGAGTGGAAGGACCAGAACATCAGTTCCATGACGGGGCGCACGCCGAGCATTGAGGCACCGATGCCCATGCCGATGAAACCGGCTTCAGAGATGGGCGTGTCGACGATGCGTTTGTCGCCCCATTTGTCCCAAAGGCCTTGGGTGACTTTGTAGGCGCCGTTATATTGAGCGACTTCCTCGCCCATGATGACGACGTTGTCGTCGCGTTGAAGTTCTTCATCGAGGCCTTCGCGGATGGCTTCACGGTAAGTGAGAGTGCGCATGATCTATTGAATGAGAGGTTAAAAAGGTGGATTCCGGTTGGAGCGGGTTATGAAAAGAAGTGTTGGCCGATTTTTGAAGCTTCGGTGTCGTTGTCGCTTTCCCAATATACATCGGTGGAGATGTCTGAAATGGTTGGTGCAGGGGATTCTTCGGCGAATTTGACCGACTCAGCGGCTTCGGCCTTGGCTGCGGTATCGATTTCCGTGTTTTTCTCCTCCGTGAGGACACCCTCTTCCAAAAGCTTTTTACGGAAAACGTTGATCGGGTCGTGATTGTCCTTGTAGTTGGAAATTTCCTCGGGGGTGCGGTATTTCTTGTGGTTGGCATCGGCGACTGAGTGGCCGTAGTAGCGGTAAGTATCGATCTCTAGTAGAGTTGGCTTGTGTTCCTTGCGGGCACGTTCCATGGCGATGTTGGTTTTCGCACGAACCTCGTAGATGTCCGAGCCGTCCATGACATCCCATTCCATCGCATAGGCTTCAGCGCGCTGGGCGAGGCAACCCTCGTAGGCGGAAGAGCGTTTCTGAGAAGTGCCCATTGAGTAGCCGTTGTTTTCGATGATGTAGACGACGGGGATTTCGAAAAGAGAGGCGAGGTTGAGAGATTCGTGGAAAGCACCTTGATTGACCGCGCCATCACCGAGATAGCAGAGGCAGCAGCCTTCTTTGTCCTGATATTTCAGGCCGTAGCCGAGGCCGAGGCCGAGCGGTGTTTGCCCGGCAACGATGCCGTGGCCACCCCAGAAATTTTTATCTGGTGCGAAAAAGTGCATTGAGCCGCCCTTGCCTTTGGAGCAGCCCGTTTGTTTGCCGAACATTTCTGCCATGCATTCGTTCATGCCCATGCCGACGGCGAGGGCGTGGCCGTGGTCGCGGTATGCGGTGATGAAATGGTCGTTCTCTCCGCCGAGTGAGATGGTGCCGACGGCGACGGATTCCTGACCGATGTAGAGGTGAAGGAAGCCTCCCATTTTGCCGGCGCTGTAGTTTTTTAGAGCGGCTTGCTCGAAGCGGCGGATACGCACCATCTGAGTGAAAAGCTGAATTTTCCTTTCGGCAGTGAGAGATTGATTGATCGGAGATGATGCGAAGTTCAGATCTGACATATTGGGGATTCGGTTGAGAAATCGGGGATTGGGTAAATGTGGGAAGGGTTTCCAGCAAGCACTATCTTACCTGTTGAGGAGCGGGCGAGGTGGAAAGCTTTGGAAGGGCGAAGCGTGCGGAAAGCATGATCGCAGTGAAAAGGAGGTTGGCTGCTGCCATGTTTCTTAGGAACACCCAACTTGGAATTGGGCTGTTCACGGGGCCGGTCCAGAGCGATTGGATGATGCCGTTGAGATTTTTCGGGTAAAGCGGGCTGGCCACCCATGCAAGGCCGTTGGTGATAAGGTGGAAGGTCAGGGCGGCGATCACGGAGCCTGCGAGGATGCTTGCGAGGCCTGCGTTTGACATCGCTTTTCCAAGGAAAAACACGGTGGCGAAGGCTGCTGCAGTTGCGAGTAGGATGCCCGGACTCAAGAAGCCGTAGTTTCCTGCGATAAATGCTGGAATCGGGTAAGTGACGAGCCATGCGGCCAGTGGAATTCCCCATGCTTTCCAATCTTTGCAAAGAATCGCTCCGCAGAAGAACCAAGCGGTCAGGGGTGAAAAATTCGGCAATGTTTCTGGGAAAGCACTTCCGACCCAACGAAAGGCGACGACCAGAATGACAAACAAAGCCAGGGGCAAGAAGCGGTTCATGCGGGAAAGCTACCTGCCCACAAGGGGTTGGTGCGAGGCGAAATTTTTCGAAGAGCAAGATTTCGGTGAAGAGACGTTGAAAATCTGGAAAATGTGTCATTTCCGCAATAAGCACCCACATGTTGTGGTGTTGGGGAAATATTTCTGAGAAACAGGTGACTGAAAGCTTGCCAAGCAGGACTGAAATCGGAAACTCCCTGCAGGCACGAGGTTGTCGCAGCACTTATGAAGTTTAGTATTTCCAAAGACGTATTCCTGGAAGGTTTGCAAAAGGTTCAGCACGTAGTGAGTTCAAGGACCACTCTGCCGATTCTTTCCAACGTTCTGCTGGTTGCCAAAGATGGCCGCCTCGTATTCACCACGACTGACCTCGACGTGGGAATCACCGGATCGGTAGAAGCCACGGTCGATAAGGAGGGCGCGACGACGTTGCCAGCGAAGCGCTTGGTTAGTATTGTGAAGGAGCTCCCTTCTAGCGAAGTCGAAGTCACGGTTGATGGGAAAAATTACGCGACGATTAAGAGTGGCCCGTCGACCTTCAAAATCATCGGCTTGAACGAAAGCGAATTTCCACCCCTGCCAGATTTTGAAGATGCCAAGACGTTCAAGATCCCACAGCTTGATTTGAAAAACGGCCTGAAGAAAACGTCTTTTGCCATTTCAACGGATGAGACACGTTACGTTCTCAATGGAATTTTTGCTTCGTTTAAAGAGGGCAAGCTTGCTCTGGTTGCGACGGACGGTCGCCGCCTCGCGATGGCGGATATGGACCTTGAGTTTCCCGCTTCTCATGAGACGGACGTGATTATTCCTTCCAAAGCGGTTCAGGAAATCCAGCGTTTGCTTGGAGATTCTGGTGAGGTTGAGGTGAAACTCAGCGACAGCCAGATTTCATTCACCGTTGGTGATACTTTTCTGGCAAGTAAGTTGATCGAAGGAAATTACCCGAACTACCGTCAGGTGATTCCCGGTGATAGCAACGAACGTGTGGTCATTTCTCGTGAGCATCTTCTTGAAACGGTTCGCCGTGTTTCGCTTCTTTCCTCGGATAAATCAAACTCGGTCAAACTCGTGTTTACTGAGAACCAAATCGAAGTCACTGCGAACTCACCGGATGTCGGTGAAGCGCAAGAGGTTCTCGAGGTGAGTTACAGCGGCCCGGACATGCAGATCGCATTCAACCCTGAGTTTCTCCAAGCGCCGCTCCGCGCCCTTGATGCTGACAATGTCTATCTCGACCTGATCGATGAGATGAGTCCCGGTGTGGTGCGAATCGACGGATCTTTCCTTTACGTCTTGATGCCCATGCGGGTGACAAACTGATTGAGTCATGGGACGGGCTTTTGAATGCAGGAGACGCGCGAAGGAATCGCGTTGGGCTGAAATGTCCAAGGTGTTTCCGAAGCTGGCACGTTCCATCACGATCGCGGCGAAAAACGGCGGGCCGGATCCCGAGTCGAACGCTCCGCTGCGTGTCGCGATTCAGAATGCCAAGGCGGCCAATCTCCCGAAAGACAAGATCGAGGCCGCGATCAAGCGAGCTTCTGGAAATGATGCGGCCGACATCACCGAAGTTTCTTACGAAGGAAAGGGCCCTCACGGCACCTTGCTTTTCATCGAATGTGCCACGGACAATACGAACCGCTCGGTTGGAAATTTGAAAACCATTCTTGGCAAGAACGGCGGTGAGCTTGCTCCGAGTGGTTCATTGAATTTCATGTTCAACCGGAAATCGGTTGTCGAATTTCCCGTTCCCGAAGGTAAGGACCTTGAAGAAATTGAATTTGAATTGATCGATGCCGGCTTGGAGGAAATGACGGTGGATGACGGAACCGTCACTTTGGTAGGCGACTACACCTCTTTCGCGAGTCTTGTGGAAGGTGTTGAGAAGCTCGGGATCGAAATCGGTCGCTCGGGTCTCGAGCGTCACCCAACCCAGCCGATCGAGCTCACCGAGGAGCAGATGAACGACGTCGATGCTCTTCTAGATAAGATCGAAGAGGATGATGACGTCGACAAGGTGTTCACGAATTTGGGGTAGAGTCTGAGTTTCAGTCTTCGGTCACAGCAAACGCTTCTGCTTGTTCGGGAGTTAACTCGATGCAGGTCCATGGCAGGCCGTTTTGATTGAGGTCTTCCATGAATCCGTCTGGGTCGTGTTGTTCCATGTTCCAAACACCGGGTTTGTTCCAGCCGTTAGTGAGCATTTGTTTTGCGCCGATCATGGCGGGGACTCCGGTGGTGTAGGAGATCGCCTGGGACCCAACTTCTTCGAAACACTTTTCGTGGTCGCAGATGTTGTAAATGTAGACCGCCTTTGGATTTCCATCCTTCACGCCGGTGATGATGTTGCCGATGCAGGTCTTGCCTTTGGTGGTCTGTCCAAGGTCTCCTGGGTTGGGCAAGACGGCTTTGAGAAATTGCAGCGGGACGATCTTTTGGCCCTGGTATTCGACTTCGTCGATACGTGTCATGCCGACGTTTTCTAGGACCTCGAGGTGTTTCAGGTAATTTTCTGAAAAGGACATCCAGAACTGAGCTCGTTTGATGGTGGGGATGTGTTTGACGAGGGATTCAAGTTCTTCGTGATACATACGATAGATCTCGTAGTTGCCCACTTCTTGCGGACAGCTGAACGAGCGATGTGTCGACATGGCTTCCGTCTCTACAAATTTTCCCTCTTCCCAGTGGCGGCATTCGGCAGTGACTTCGCGGATGTTGATCTCGGGATTGAAGTTGGTAGCGAAGGCGCGGCCATGGTCGCCGCCGTTCACGTCGATGATATCTAGGGTGTGAATTTCATCGAATTGATGTTTCAGGGCCCATGCGGTGAATATGTTAGTCACTCCTGGATCGAAACCGGAGCCAAGCAAGGCAGAGATCTCGGCGTTTTCGAATTTCTCTTGGTAGGCCCACTGCCAAGAATATTCAAATTTCGCGACGTCGAGCGGTTCGTAGTTGGCGGTATCGAGGTAGTCGATTCCTGCTTTGAGGCAGGCATCCATCAGATTTAGATCCTGGTAGGGAAGGGCGACATTGATCAAGAGCACCGCACCAGTTTTTCGGATGAGTTCAGCGGTTTCGTCGGAATTGTCGGCGTCTACTTTTGCGGTTGTGATGGTCTTTCCTGTGCGCTGTTTGACTGAAGCAGCGATGGCATCGCACTTCGAAAGGGTCCGTGAGGCGAGAGTAATTTCGCCAAAAGTCTCTGGGTGCATGGCACATTTGTGAGTGACGACGCTACCGACGCCACCTGCTCCGATGATGAGAATAGGATTCATTTTGGTCTTATCTTTAACTTGCTTTTAGCCTAGCGCTAAAAAGCGTTGAGCGCCGTTTTTTTGCAAGTCCTATAAGGAGAAAACTTTTCAAATCGTGATGCTGTGCCTTGCCCAGAAGATGCGAAGGCCTTCGTCGTCGCCTTTGAAGACGTTGCGTTCCATGGGGTGTGCCATGTTACGGAAGAATTTCGGGCTACGCCATGATCCGGTGTTGTAGTGTTTGGCTCTTGATGCGCCATTTTCCCAAATCACTCCGCCGTATTGCCACATCGACCAGCCACCCCAAATTCCGTAGAGTTCGGTTAGGCTGTCTGGGGTCAGTGCGCCACCTGCGATTTGGCGTTCGGTTCCGCCCGGACCATAAAGTGCGGTCCAGTAGGGAGTGCGACGGATGATGCGTTTTTGCTCGGGGCTGGCGTTTCTTAGGCGGGATCGGAGTCCATTGCTGTTTTCGAGGTAGGTCACTGGATAGATACCCGTCCGCTGATGCACGCGTTGGATGAATTTGACCAAGCGATCCGGAGTGGATTTCGTATCGAAATCGCCAACCAATAAAATCTGGCGTCCGGAAAGGCCTTTGGATCGTGCGATGGATTTGACGCGGTTCACAAAGTTGTCCGCTTGAAAGGCTGGATCTTGATCCATGGTGACGTAGTGATAGGCCCCGAGCATCATCCCAGCGCGGTCGGCGGATTTGAGAAAATCAGCGAATTTGTCATCCAAGAGTGGACCCTTTGCGGATCGAGCGATGAGGGCTTGTCCGCCATTTTTCTTCAATGCGGAAACATCGAACTGTGAGTAACGGTCGCCGCTTTTCTGTACTTCTTTGGGGTCCCAGCCTGATACGTTCAAGACCGCTGGGGACTTCGCAACGCTGGTTCCGCCAAAACCTCCGCCGCACTGAGTGAGAAGGGGGACGGAAAACAAGGTCAGAAGTCGTAGAAACTTTCTCATAGGTGATGAAATCATTTAGGTTTGATTGGGGCAAGAGATGAGAGGGAAGGACAGCTATTCTTTGATTTTTTTGACTCGGATCGTGCGGTATTGCAGTTCAGCCCACTCGGCTTGAATGGAAATATGGCCTTTTTCCAAAGGCTTCCAATTGCGGTCTGCATCGAGGTATTTGAAGTTATGGATCACATTTAGCGTTTTACCGTTCAGGATGAATTCTGCCTTTTTGCTGCCGTGCACAATCACCTCCGCGAGATTCCATTCTCCTAGAGGCTTTTCCGCGTATTCGGTGGCCATTGTTCGGGCTGGCGCTGCGCCTCTGCCACGGGTCACCATGGGAGCATCTGGTTGATATTTGTTTTCTTTGCTCGGTGAATCGGCCCGAGTGGTTCCGAGGACAAAAAGGTCACCTGTCACATATTTGTCTCCAGGTTTTCCATCTCCAAGCTGCATTTCCAAGGATGGTGGCCAGACTTTTTCGGGTTGGCTGTGGACGTGGAAAAGTATGCCTGCATCGCGGTTGGCCTTGGTCCGCGGTTGGAACTTTGGTTCAAGCCAGCGGTATTCGACCTGGAGATGGAAATGGCTCCATTCAGATTCATGATAGAGATTCGCGCTTGCTTGTTTTGAGTCGGGCTTGGCTCCGTCGTAAATATGGATCGTTCCATCTTTCACCGTGAAAATTTCACTCAACTTTTGAGAGCTTTCATCGCCAAATTTGCCGAGATGCGCATGCCAGCCGTTTAGGTCTTTTCCATTAAAAAGGTTTGTCCATTTTTCCTCAGTATTCTCGGCAAAGATAAGGGGGGCTGAGGCGGCGATGAGGGTCGATAGAATGATTCGAAGGGGTGTAGTCGACCGCCGCAGAGGGGTTGAATTTCTTGTCAGATTTTTCATGATGTTCTGATTATTAGAGAGGTTTTTACTCTGGGTTCCAAACAGTAATTCAGCGATTGTCATTTCGGTCAGTTGACTGAGCGGTTGGAATTGTCCAATCTGCAAGTCGTTTTTGAACTCTCTGCTATGCCCAATCAACCAACCAGCCGTGCGATTCAGTTAGACGGGCTACGAGCGTTGGCGATGTTGGGGATTTGCTATGATCATTGGGTTCCATCGGCTTGGAATTTCAATTTACCCTATGAAGTTGGGCTCTACTTCTTTTTGGTTCTAACAGGATATTTTATCACGGGTTCTCTTCTGCGGACTCGTGATCGAGCAGAGAAGAGCGCTGAGGGTGGGCCATGGCGTTGGAAAGCATGGAAGCACTTTCAGTGGCGGCGTGGCTTGAGAATTATCGTGCCCTACTATGTTGCGCTGGCGATCGCCTTCATTTTCCTAGCGCACAAGTTGTTGCCAAATTTGCATTGGTATCTGTTGTATCTGACAAATTTTCACATCGCATTGATCGGAGAATGGCCACACGGGACGTCGCACTTCTGGTCCATCGCCATCCAACAGCAGTTTTACATCATCTGGCCGATGGTGATTTGGCTCACGCCGCGACGGTTTCTTCCTTTGGCGTTGATTCTCTTTACAGCGATTGCCCCGATTTCGCGCTACTTTGAATATTTATTCACACCGCCTTTTGTGTGGCCGGGGAAAATCAGTTGGGGTTCGTTTGATTTCTTCGGGATTGGTGGGCTGATGGCGCTAGCGATTCATAGCGGATTTCCTCTTTCCAGCAGGCTTTGGAAAATTCTTATGGTTGTGTGTGGTGGGGCGTATCTCGTATTTGAGTTCGGTCCGCGTTTTGGTTTGCCACCAAACCACATCGGGCCGTTCTATGCATCGATTCTCTCCGTGGGTCTATGCGGAGTGATTGCTACTGCTTCCATTGGTTGGCGCAACATCGCTGGAAAATTTCTTGAGTGCGCCTTCTTGCAAAAAATCGGTCTGTTGTCCTATGGGATTTATTTGTATCACAACTTAGCGCCCATCATGTTGGGGAAAACGATTCCCTTTTTATGGATGGGACCCTACGCGGATAGCATCCCGCAAATCATCCTGCGGACATCGTGTTTCGCCGCCCTGACATGGATGATGACGATTGTATCTTGGAAATACCTCGAAACTCCACTGAACAAATTGCGAGCGAAGAATCGATAGCGTCTAAGCTTCTAAATCTTTGCTGCGGTGTATTCCCAGCCTTCGCGGTATTGGGCGCGTTTGATAAGTTTGTTGGCTTCGTCGTTTCCGACGGCTAGGTATTTTTCCTGATCCCAAATGATCGGTTGATTACTGCGGATTGCCAGAGCGCCGAGGAGGCAGAGTTCGGTGAGTGGGACCGCGTAGTCAAAGTGTGACATGAATGGGAATTCTTTGCCTTGTTTGATCGCGAGGGACCATTCCTTTTGTGCGTCTCCGGGAGTTGGGCTGCGGTCGAGGGTTTTCGCTGGAGGGTTAGCGAGAAATTCTTTCGAGCGCGCTTCTGGGAGGATGGTGAACTTCTGGGCTTGGCTCCCTTCGTTGTAGAAAACTCCGTCATTTCCGACCAAGTAGAAGCCGGTGCCGCTGTGACGTCGATTTAAGCCCTTGGGGATGGGGGGTAGGCAATCGGAGCCATCTGTGTTTTTCCCCTCATACCAGTAGAGTTTGATTTCGCCGTGTTTCGGAACATTTTTCCAAACGTATTCGACTTTCGCGCCGCGTGGCCATGCGGTTTCGGTGACTCCATCTGCAGTGGCTTGAATGCGGTCTGGAACTCCGAGGCCCAGTGACCAAACGATTGGGTCAAGATTGTGGCAACCCATATCGCCGAGTGCTCCGCAACCGTATTCGAAAAGTCCGCGCCAATTGAACGGATGAATACCGGGCCGGTATTCTGTATCGGGTGCCTGGGCGAGCCAAAGCGGCCAATCGAGAGTGTCCGGCACGGGTTGTGTCGGCTTTGGATTTGCCGCTTTTCCTTGTGGCCAGATCGGACGGTTGGTCCAGACATGGATTTCCTTCACCTTGCCGACGACGCCAGCGTCGAGCCATTCTTTCATGAGGCGGTTTTGTTCGTAGGTGTGGCCTTGGTTACCCATCTGTGTGATGACTCCCTTTTTCTTCGCGGCTTTGTGAAGCTCGTTGGCCTCCCAAAGCGTATTGACGAGTGGCTTCTGCACGCAGATGTGCTTGCCGAGCGAAATCGCATGCATGGCGGCTGGGTAGTGAGAGTGGTCGGGTGTGGAAATGGTGACACCGTCGATGCCTTTTTCCTTTTCTAACATTTCACGGAAATCGCGGTAGCGTTTGGCATTTGGAAACTTTTCGCCCGCCTTGGCGAGATTCTTGGAATCGACATCACAGATTGCTACGATTTCATTATTCCATGATGCACTGACCATGTCGGAAAAACCTTTCCCGCCGACGCCAATGCAGCCGATACCGAGTTTTTTGCCGGCCGGGGTGTCTTGGGCGCGGAGTAAAAGGTTTGGCATGGCGATCCCCGCAGCAGTGGTGGCAGTGAAGCCTTTCAAGAAACGACGGCGGCTATTGAGGTGATTGAATTCTGACATTATGTTTTCGTTGAGAAGTTTACGATGTATTGCGGTGGAATTTTTCACAAGGTCTTGCGATAGGGAGGGGCTAGACCATTGATCGCTTGGTAAGATTTTGTTATTCTACTTGGAGGTTCGCACGAAATCTCAGCACTAGAATCTCGGAATGTATATTTTTGCCGCTACAAGGACGCCCTTTTGCCAGATGGGTTCAGATCTTGCCCACTTCACGGCAGATGATCTGGGGCGGACGGTGGTATCGTCATTGCTGACTAAGACTGGATTGGAGCCTAGAGAGCTTTCAGAAGTGATTTTTGGTTGTGCGGCCCAGCCATACGATGCGGCGAATATCGCTCGTGTGATTGCTTTAAGATCGGGTATCCCAGAAGAGGTTCCTGCTGTGACGGTACACCGGAGTTGTGCCTCAGGAGCCGAGGCAATGACAACGGCTCATCAACGCATCGCTGCGGGACAAGGAGATCTTTTTTTAGTGGGAGGTGTGGAAAGTATGACACACATTCCTTTTCTTTTTCCGCACGAGGCATCGTTGCATTTTTCAGGATTGATGAGGGCGAAATCCTCGAGTCAGAGGCTGACCGCAGCGGCTAGTTTTAACCTATCTGACTTCAAGCCACGAATCGGTCTTGAGCTTGGGATGAGTGATCCTTTTACCGGTTTGAGCATGGGCGAGACAGCGGAGAACCTGGCGCGAGAGTTCGGAATCACGCGTGCTGCCCAAGATCAGTTTTCCCTAGATTCGCATGCCAAGGCGCTCATGCATCGAGAGCGATTAAACAATGAGATTTCGCCCGTCTATGCCGCTGGAAAGGCCGTGGTAGAAGATGAAGCGATTCACAGTGACTTGAGCGTTGAGGAGCTATCTAAGCTACCCGCGATCTTTGATGAAAACTCCGGTTCAGTCACGACAGGGAATAGCTCGCCATTTAGCGACGGGGCAGTGGCCTTCCTCGTCGGAACTGAACAGGCTGCAGAAAGAATTGGGATCGATCCAATAGGTAGACTCGCGGCCTATGCTTATGCTGGATGTGATCCTGCGCGCATGGGGCTCGGGCCGGTTCATGCGATCTTGCGTGCCAAGCAACTCTCCGGGCTTTCCCCTGAAGAAGCGGGAATATTCGAGATCCATGAAGCATTTGCAGCTCAGGTTCTGGCGGTGCTGGCTGCGATGAGAGACCCGGGTTCGCTGGGGCTTGATTTACCTGCTTTCGAGATTCCTACGGAAAATTTGAATCGTAGAGGTGGTTCGATTGCGCTTGGCCATCCGGCCGGTGCAAGTAGCGCACGTCTCGTTCTAACAGCTCTCGATCAACTTCATGAGACTGGTGAGCGCCGGGCGCTTGTGTGCCTCTGTGCGGGGGGCGGTCAGGGTGCCGCACTTTATTTAGAAAAGCCTTAATTCAGGAGCAAGTGATGCATATAGACTTAGAATTTTCTGATAGGATTGCGGTTCTGATTTTTGACCGAAAGGGTGCATCGGCGAATGCTCTCGATGTGGCTGTGTTGGAGGAAATTTCCGAGTGTCTGGATGAACTCTCGGAAAGGTCAGATGTGGCAGGTTTGCTGATACGTTCTACAAAGGCGAATTTTATGGCGGCTGGTTCGGAACTTAAGGAGTTCGCAGAGGCGAAAGGTGAAGATCTGGAAAAGCTCGTATCTTTGGGGCAGGTTGTTTTTAACCGGATTGCCGATTTGGTATTCCCGACGGTGGCTATTCTAGATGGTGCGTGTGTCGGTGGAGGTTTTGAACTCGCCCTTGCGTGTGATTGGCGTATTGCGAGTGATCAGAGGCAGACCGAAATTGGCTTGCCCGCTACCCGCTATGGTTTGTTGCCAGCATGGGGTGGGGCAAGCCGTCTCCCGGACTTGCTCGGGCTACAAGAGGCCTTGCCGGTTTTGCTCTTTGGTGAAACCTACGATGTTTCTGAGGCGAAGCGTATGGGCTTGGTCGATGAGACCGTTTTTCCTGAGCATTTGGATGCTGTAGCTCATCGCTATATTGAGAAAGGCAAACGCCATCACACACATAATCGTATCACCCACAATCAGGCTGTGGCAACACTGACACGGGTTCAGGCGCAGAAGGAATTGCAAAAAAATGTCAGAGGTCGCAGGTTGGCGGCAGAGCAGGTTCTCGATGTGGCAGTTTCGTCAATTGGTCGAACCAGAGCGCAGTCGCAACAGGCAGAACTCGAAGCGATAAAGAAACTCATGGAGCTACCTGAAACGGATCGTTTGATTCGGCAGTTTTTCCTTAAGGAGCGCGCAAGAATACATTCGTATGTTTCATGCGAAGCACGATCGATTCACCGTGCTGGGTTGGTTGGATCTGGTCAATTAAGTGCGGAAATTGCCTGCCTTTTATCGGCTCACGGGACTGAAGTCATTTTTCAAGGATCATCCGAAGAAGATATGGCGGAAGCGATGGCAGAGGTTTCTAGAATCTATCTTGAGCCGCCGCTGCGAGATGGGAGTTCTACGATTTCGGCGGCTCGCGGTTTTGATCGTATTCACCCGATTGTCGGGCAAGTTCCGCTACAGAGTTGCGACCTTGTGCTCGTGACCAACGGTGGGGATTGGGCAGGGATTTCCGAAAAAATTCGGACTAATACAGTTCTTGTATCATTCAATATGCCCATGCCTCTTGCAGAAATTTCAAGTTCCATAGTTCATTCAGAACAGCTCGTTGGATTGAATTTTTTTCGTCCTGCGCACCGTGTAGAAGTTGTGGAAATCGTTCGGAGCGAATCGACTTCCGAAGAAGTGTTGGCTTCTGTCATCGCATTCGTTCGGGGTATGGGGAGATTGCCTGTAGTCGCAAAGGATTCGCCGGGTTCTCTTATTTATCGCATTTTCATGCCCTATTTAGCGGAGGCTGCGCTCATGTTTGAACGCGGAGGAGATCCAGAAGAAATCGATGGAGCGATGCGTGATTTTGGGATGGCGAAGGGTCCGTTGCAAATTCTTGACGAGATGGGGCTCGATATTGCGATGAGCCACTTCGAGGTTCTCGCGCAGGCATTTCCCGATCGGTTCAAGTTGCCTGAGGTGTTGAGAATGCTCATCGAAGATGGTCATGCGGGACAAAAAGATGGTGGGGGTTTCTACGTATATGATGACGCATCTCCTGCCGTGAATGCGGAAGCCATCGGATTCCGAACCGGCAGTGAACCGGCGCCGCAGAATACTCAGCTGATTTTATCCAATATCATTATTCAAGAAGCGAAGCGCTGTCTCGAGGAGCACGTTTGCGATCACGCTGAGGAAGTTGATCTCGTCGTCACTCAGGGAATTGGTTATCCAGCCACATTGTATGATTCGCTGGCTTGATGCATTTCTAAAAATTCGCTATTTCATTATGGATGGAATGGAAAGGTAGAGAGGCGAGCCGCAATGTGGAGGATGCGAGAGGTAGGACAAGTCGCCGAGCTGGTGGGCGCGGTGGTGCTGGAATGGGACTTATTGCCCTGATTGGTCGGAAATTTGGAATCAAAGGAATTCTGATTGCCGCCATTGCCGGCCTGGTTTTGTGGAAACTTGGGATTGTGGATCCGAGTATGTTTGTGGGTGGCGCGCCCATTGAGCAGGCTCAAGTGAGAATCAGTCCTGAGGAGCAAGAACGATTCGATTTTGTCAGCGTCGTTTTGAAGGATACGGAACGAGTCTGGAATGAAGAATTTGATCGAATTGGGAGAACATATGAAGAGCCAGTGATGCAAGTTTATCGAGGGCAGACCAAAACGGCCTGCGGCCACGGGAGTGCCGCGATGGGTCCGTTCTACTGCCCGGCGGATCGGAAGGTTTATATTGATCTGAGTTTCTACGACGAGCTTGCGAAGACCTTCCAAGCACCGGGAGATTTTGCGCAAGCCTATGTGATCGCGCATGAGGTGGGGCACCATGTTCAGAAGCTACTCGGCTTTTCTGAAAAGGTCGCCGCCAAGCGAGGTCAGCCGGATTACAACCAATGGTCGGTCCGCTTGGAGCTACAAGCCGATTTTCTGGCGGGTGTCTGGGCGCATCACAACCGCGAGTATCTTGAAAAGGGGGATATCCAAGAGGCGATGCGTGCTGCCAATGCCATCGGAGATGATGCGATTCAGAAGAAACAACAGGGCAGGGTGGTGCCGCATTCTTTCACACACGGAACTTCAGAGCAGCGCATGCGCTGGTTTAACAAAGGACTGAAGACGGGTCGGATCGAAGATGGTGACACCTTTTCGATGCCCTACTCCGAACTCTGAGCCGTCTAGATGTCGAGTTTGCCTTCTTGACCGATAGGGATATCAGAGCCTGTAGCCGCGCGGGTGAGGATTTTTGCCATGGTTACAAGTTTGCCGTCTTCCGTATCCCAATAGTGCGCCGCGGCTGGCTGGACGCAAATGATTGTGATGTTCGGGTCGTCTTTTCCATCGAACCATGCTTCCACCACGCCGTTCCAGAGTCGATCGATGAGTTTTTTATCGGTGGTGATTGTAGCGGTTCCATAGACGGTGAGAAATTCCATCTCAGGCGTGTTGGTGAAAATGAGTTGGACGCGAGGATCTGCGTTGATGTGCTTGTTGCGTGTGCTGTCCGCCTCGCTGAAGAACCAGAGACGGCCGTCGTAGTCGGCTTCTTGAACGCGCATCGGAGAGACATGGAGCGGAACTTCGGATAAA
Organism: Akkermansiaceae bacterium; assembly: GCA_045106015.1. Taxonomy (GTDB): domain Bacteria; phylum Verrucomicrobiota; class Verrucomicrobiia; order Verrucomicrobiales; family Akkermansiaceae; genus Luteolibacter. Next base: position 65,712 of record JBGCEE010000027.1, read on the forward strand.
TTACTCGCAAACATGCATGTGTTTGATTTGCTGACGAGGTCCTGAAGTTTTTCGATGGCTTCTTCGGCGATGAGATTGTGTGTTTCTGACATAGCTAAAGGATTGCTTGGTTATTCACATGGGTCAAACCGAAGATGACCTGAATTTATTTTCTGGGGTTGCAGAATTGGCATTCCTGATGCATGAGCAGCATACAAGGTTATGCCACATACATCCTCATTTTTGCCCCGTCACGTTGGCCCATCACACGCCGAACAAGCCGAGATGCTTGCTGCAACTGGTCATGCTTCGGTGGAGGCCTTGATTTCCGAGGCAGTTCCTTCCGAGATTCGGTTGGATCGTGCGATGGACCTGCCACCAGCGCTCTCAGAAAATGAGGCTCTAACCTTGCTTAAATCATGGATGGAGCAGAATGAAGTTCTCAAGAGCTTTATTGGGCAAGGGTATTCCGGGACGCTCACTCCGGGGGTGATTTTGAGAAATGTTTTGGAAAATCCGGGTTGGTACACGGCTTACACGCCATATCAGGCGGAGATTGCGCAGGGCCGCCTTGAGGCGCTCTTGAACTTCCAAACCCTAGTGACGGATCTGACGGGGCTGGATGTTTCCAACGCTTCGCTTCTTGATGAAGGGACGGCTGCTGCAGAAGCCGTGACTCTCGCGCTATCGAGTAAGCCAAAAGGGAAGGCTATTTTTATTTCCGACCGATGCCATCCGCAAACGATCGATGTTGTGAAGACTCGTTCCGAGCCGCTTGGTTTGGAGGTTGTGGTCGGAGATTGGCAAGAATTCGAACCGAGTTCGGTGGAAGGTCTCTTCGCAGTCATTGTACAATATCCCGACACTCGCGGTCGTGTGGATGATTTCGATGAGTTTTTTGAGAAGGCCAAGTCTGCAGGAGCGGTGAATATTTGTGCAGCCGATCTTTTGGCGTTAACGCTTTTGAAGGCGCCGGGCGAGTTCGGTGCGGATATCTGTGTCGGCTCTTCGCAACGTTTTGGAGTGCCTCTTGGCTTTGGTGGACCGCATGCGGGCTTCATTTCTTGTTGTGACAAGTTGAAGCGGAAACTGCCTGGTCGCCTGATTGGTGTTTCCATCGATTCACAAGGGAAACCAGCCTATCGCTTAGCGCTCCAGACACGTGAGCAGCACATCCGCCGCGACAAGGCGACTTCGAACATCTGCACGGCTCAGGTGCTGTTGGCTGTGATGGCCTCGATGTATGCGGTTTATCATGGACCGGAAGGTTTGAAGAACATTGCGGGTCGTATTCACGGCCAAGTTCAAGAGCTAAAAAATTCGCTGGTGGCGGGAGGTTTCCAAGTCGAAGAGGGTGGCTTTTTCGATACGATTGTTGTCGAGACTGAAAAAGCGGTAGAGATCGTTGAGGCTGCGCCTGAGCATGGGTTCAATCTGCGCTTGATCGACGACTCACACGTCGGGATTTCACTGGATGAAACGACGGTATCGAAGGATGTCTGGGCGATCTGCCAGCTCTTCGGTGTTTCCCGAAGCGAAGCTGCCATCGAAGGCCGCGCATGGGGGCGGAGCTTCGACCGCACGTCAGAATTTCTCACAGCCTCGGCATTCAATTGCTATCATTCAGAAACGGAAATGCTCCGCTATATCAAGCGTCTTGAGTCCAAGGATTTGGCGCTCAACGAATCGATGATTGCGCTTGGTTCCTGCACGATGAAGCTCAATGCGACCTCGGAGATGCTGCCACTGAGTTGGCCGGAAGTTTCATCGATTCATCCGTTTGCCCCAGAGGCTCAAACAAAGGGCTATCAGGAGATGCTCACGCAGCTTGAGAACTGGTTGGCGGAGATTACTGGATTTGCAGCCGTTTCGCTGCAGCCAAATGCGGGATCGCAGGGTGAGTATGCGGGCCTTCTTGCGATTCGTCGCTACCACGAATCTCGTGGCGATGGTCATCGGAATATCTGCCTGATTCCTGTTTCTGCCCACGGAACTAATCCGGCATCAGCCGTGATGTGCGGGATGAAAGTTGTCGGAGTGAAGTGTGATGAGAAAGGCAACATCGATATGGATGACTTGATCTCATTGGTTGAGACCCATCGCGAAAATCTCTCTGCGCTCATGGTGACCTATCCGTCGACTCACGGAGTTTTTGAAGAAACTATCAAAGAAATCACCGCGATCATCCATGATGCTGGTGGTCAGGTTTACATGGATGGTGCGAATATGAACGCACAGGTTGGCCTGACATCGCCTGGACTGATTGGCGCGGATGTTTGCCATTTGAACTTGCACAAAACCTTCTGCATTCCTCACGGCGGAGGTGGGCCGGGCGTGGGTCCGATCGGAGTGGCCGAGCAACTTGTCCCGTTTCTACCCGGACATTTTTGCATGGAGGAAAAGGAACACGCCGTTAGTTCGGCAGCCTACGGTAGTGCCTCGATCAATACAATTTCATGGATGTATATTGCGATGATGGGAGCTGGCGGGTTAAAGCATGCAACTGAGATTGCGATTCTCAATGCGAACTACATGGCCAAGCGATTGGGTGAAAGTTATCCGATTCTCTACACGGGGAAAACAGGCCTCGTGGCGCACGAGTGTATCATCGACTGCAGAGGCTTTGCCGATCAAGCAGGAGTCACCGTGGAAGATATAGCGAAGCGATTGGTGGACTACGGATTCCATTCACCAACCATGTCTTGGCCTGTGACCGGAACGCTGATGATCGAGCCGACAGAGTCGGAATCCAAAGCCGAGCTAGACCGCTTTTGTGATGCGATGATTTCGATCCACGAAGAAATCAAAGAGATCGCCGAAGGGAAGGCAGATGCGAAAGACAACGTGCTCAAGAACGCGCCGCACACGACCGAATCCGTTTGTTCGGATGAATGGGTGCATACGTATTCCAGAGAGAAAGCCGCCTTTCCACTTCCATACCTTCGAATCCACAAGTTCTGGCCATCTGTCGGCAGAGTCGATAACGTACACGGCGATCGCAACTTGGTTTGTACCTGCGAGTCCGTTGAGGCCTACGCACAGCAATAGATTTCTAAAAGTGATGGATACACCGCCGAATGTTGACAAAAACAATGGTGGCTGAGCTTTTGCGTTTAAGGGGAGTAAAGCCCTTTGGTGGAAAAACGACAAATACCATTCAATTACTTAGAAATTCTCCTAAATTTTAGGTAACAGAAACGTTCTTTAAATATCCGATATCGGTTGAGATCATCCGACCTCTAAGCAAGTCATTCCATGAGTATTCACGTAACCCTATCGCCTGAGGCAGCAAAAAAGCTCCAAGCTCAGCAGAGATACTCAAAAATTCTGTCCGTCGTCATTGCCTGTCTTTTGATAGTTTTGGTCGCCGGAGTCTTTAGCTATTTTACTCTGAAAATGGCGGTAATCGAGTCGCCAACGATCGTAACCTACGAGGCGAAGTCGAAAAAAGAGGAGGAGGTTCAGAAGAAGAAAGTGCAGCGAGAGGTTCAACGCAAACCATCGGCACCAGCACAACACATCAATAAGGTGATCGCGGCGACTACCGCTTCTCCGATGACCATACCAGTGCCTGAAATCGCTGCGACGCAGCCATCTCTGGACTTCGGTGACGCTGCCGATTTTGGTCAAGGCTGGAGCAATGGTAAGGCTGGCACTACGGGAAGTTTGTTTGGCAGGACCATCACATCTGCTAATTTGGGTGTGGTTCTAGATGTCTCTGGTTCGGCCCATGCGCATCTGGACAAAGCGATAGCGGAGATCGATAAGAATTTTCCCACAGCTCACATGATTCTGGTTGTGGGCTGCGGTATGTCAGATGGCAAAGCGGCGATCAAAGGTGGCGGGGGAAAAGTTCCGGGGAAACCTCGGGTTGTGGCTTATAACGACACCGATTCAGAGAAGGAATATAATCGGTTGGGACGTTCTGTTCCTGCTCAGATGGAGAGCTTTTTCAAGAGAGTCGGAAAGGAGCGAGCTAAGGAGCTGAGAAAGTATTTTGAAGCGCGAGGCAATCTATATGTCCTTTATGGAGGAGATATCCACGCCGCCAACTTTGCCTTCGAATTTGTTCTCGATATCAATGTGGACACGATTTATTGGTTCGCTGACTTCGCAGATCGTATCGATGAGAAAACCATTGAGGATCTGACCAAGAGGCTGTCGAGGAATAATGTCACGGCCATCGCCCATAATTTTCTTGGTAAATCAGTTGCGGAGCGGGCAAAGGAAATGGTCAAGAAAACAGGCGGGCAAACGATAGAGGTGATACCCGGAGAAAAATAGGCAGCGATACAAGCTCGAATCAGGGTAATCCATCGATTCCAACAGTCCGAATATTCAGATGGTATTGGAACGATTTAACTTATCTTTCCGGTATCAATTGATCAGCCTAAGAGTCAGGGGGTATTCGTAGAGAAATGGCGCGGGATCGGAGACCTTGATTGCGGCGATGATCGAATAGATGAGGCTTCCGATAATGATCACTGGAAGTAAGGGAATGCCAATGCAGGTAATGGTGCAGACAAAGGCGTAAATCATCATGGAGATCTGAAAATTCAGAGCTTCTCTTGCGTGGTGAGAGACGAAAGGCGATTCGTCTTTTTTTACAAGATAGACGATTAGTGGGACAATGATTCCAAGCCCCACAAGAGGTGAGAGGTGTGAGAAGACACACCAGATATTGTCATCGGATGAGGTCTGCTGAAGCGGCGGCGGTTGGTTGGGCCGATCCGGGTCTGGGAGGGCCGGAGGTGGTGGGGGCGGTGTGCTCATCTTTCGAGCCCTTGGTTGTCGTAAAAGGGCGTTTTAGTCTTAATTGACCGTTCCCTATTTAAGGAATTCGCTAAGAGCATTTCGAACGGCTGTATCGACGCGCTGAGCTCTTAAACTTCCGGTAGCGCCTACGACGTCGTTGACTGCATAGTTTCGGTAAACGAGCTTGCCTGTCTTGTTGTCGGTGATATCGATGATCAGTCCGGCACGCTTGAAATAATCTGGTCGTTCGTTTTCCAGAACTCCTCTGATGTGAGCGCGATCCGTGATTTCTTCAGGGTTCTTGCCGTAGCCGAAATAGCGGGCATATTGGTTGGTCATCCCAGGCTCTTGGTAGAGGACGAGGTAAGAAACGGTTAGATCTGCATTGCTGTTTCCGTAGCTCATGCCGTGGCTCTCGAAGGCATTTTTGATTGATTTGTGAATTAGCGAGTGGACTTGCCGTTCTCTTGCGTCGGGTGTCGAGTTATTGTGCGGGGAAAGGTTTACTAAGCGAGCGGATGTGTATCCCTTGCTTGTGCCCTTTGGCATATCGATTTTAGAACTGCAGGAAACGAGTAGAGCAGAAGCAAGGGTGAGCAGTAGGAGGCAGAGTTTTTTCATCGATGAGTTGCTATCTGAAAGCCGAGCGTTGCGCAAGGGAAAGTCAGCCGGTGAAGTGATGAAGCCGTGGTCTATTGAGAGGCAGCGACGGTACTTTCCAGGGCGGTGCGATAGGTCTGCAAGTCCTCGGTGGGATTGAGAGCGAGGGCTGAATCAACGGCTTTTAGCGCTTCAGTGTAGCGAGATTTTGAGACGTGGAGGCGAGCCAGTTCGACAAATGCTTCGTAGGCGGTCGTGGAATCTGCGGTGGCCCGTTCGAAGAGAAGCTCAGCAGCGCCAAGTTGATCTTTGGAGGATAGGTGTTTGGCGAGGATGATAAGAGCGGTGCCGTTGGTCGGATCTTCTTTGAGGATAGTATCTAGCTCGTTTTGTCCGGTTTGAGAGTCTTCTTCGGATTCGATGAGGTAACGAGCCTTGGCGAGCCGAAGGGGTAGTGGGGGATTCTCCGTCTTTGCATGTTCGAGAAGTTCTTTGGCGATCGACCAGTTCTGTTGTGCGCTGGCGGTTGAGATTAGGCGCAGGGTTGCCGCGAGAGATGGTGCGGTTTCTTCTGATGAGAATGCCGTTTCAATCGCAGACTTTGCTGGGGCTTCTCGCTGGGCGCGGAGATGAAGGTCGGCGAGCAGGAGGGTGGCATCGGGGTCTAGATTTTCAAGACGGAATGGGAGTTCGAGAGCTTTAGCTGCTTGTTTGGGCTGGTCGAGTTCGAGGTGGATATTTGCTTTGAGGACGGAGTAGCTGGCTTCGGTGGGGCGCTGGCGGATGACTTCCTCGAGCAGGGCGATGGCCTCTGCTTTTTCGTCGAGATTCTGAAGGCATTGGGCGATGCCGGCTTTCCACTCTGCGACATTGGGTTCGGTGACTTGGGCGAGGCGATAAGCCTGCAGCGCGCTGGCAAATTCCTCGCGGGAGAGGCGGGCGTAACCGAGCAGGCCGTAGGTCGAACCATCAGCATCTCCAAGACGTATGGCCTCAGTGAGGTGGGTGATGGCTTTGTCGATTTGGTTCTCTCGGACGTAGGCGAGTGCGAGGTTTCGGTGGGCGCGGCGGAAGGACGGGTATTTTTCCAGAGCCGCGCTGTAGCTCTCGATGGCTTTCTCGGTTTCGCCCAATTCAAATTGAAGGTTGGCGAGGTTGAAGGTGAGTGCGGCGGAGTCTTTGGTGAGTTTGCTGGATTGAATTTTCTCTAGGGCCGGCTGGCGTTTGCCATCGGCCATGAGTTTCTGAACTTCCAGAAGAAGGCCACGTTCTTCGGTGGTGACGTTGGGCTCGATGCGAGCTTCAATTCGGTAGGAACCGTTGAAAGATTTGAGGAATGCCGGGTCTTTCCAATAGGAGGTGGAGAGAGGAAGGGGTTCGGCTGCAGCAAAGCAAATGCTGAGAACGGAAAACGGAAAACTAGAAAACTTGATCTTCATTTCTGGATCACGATGGGCCAGCGCATGATGGCTTTGACTGGTTTGCCATTTCGCTTGGGAGCGGTGAAGCGAGCTCTGGCGGCAACTCGGCGGGCGCCGGTAACGAGCTCTGAGTGGGTGGATGATATGACGCGGCGAATGCTCACTGAACCAGATGTAGAGAGTTCGACTTCCAAGGTGACTGTGCCACGGGAGACGCCTTTTCGGGCGAGTGAGGAAGGGAAACTTGCTGAGCCGTGGCGAAGGAGCCGCGGGGTGGAATCGAGTTCGCTGGCGCTGTAGTGAGACTTCGCGATCGGGGGAGGTTTGGGTCGCTTGATCGGAGCTTGTCGTGATGGGGGGGATGGTTTTGCAATTGGTGCAGAACGAATGGGTTTCGCCGTCATAGGGAGCGGAGCCGGTGCGATATCGGTAAAGAAATTTTCTACTGGAGCAGTGATGTCCATAGGAATTTCTGCTTGGGGAATCGGTACGCGCGTCGGGTCAGGTAACACGCTGACTTGAGTAAGAGCAGGAGGAGGCGGTGGAGTATCCGGGGGAGTTTCGACTGGCGGGGGTGGTGGAGGTGGCTCGAAGGAGACAGTTTCAATTTCTCGGATCGTGAGCTCTGGAGTGTTGGCGCTGACGGTGAAAAGTCGTGCGACTCCGAGCACAACAAGAAGAATTGCTGAGGCTGCAATGCCGATGATGGTGGAGCGCAGGTTCATTTTTCGGTGGCGAGGGAGACGGATTCGGCACCAGCCAGTTTTGCGGAGTCGATGACTTTTACTGTGGCTTCTGTGGGTGCGCTTGCGTCTGCTCGGATGATGACTGGAGAGTCAGGGTTTTCCTCCAAGAGGGCGGCAACCACGGCGCGGACCCCGTCCTGACCGATTTCACGTCCGCCATGCCAGACGCGGGATTCTGAGGTTACAGCGATGAGGATGGATTGGCGTTCGAGGTCCTCTGAAGTGGCGGCGCGGGGTTTAGAGATTTCGACGCCAGTTTCTTTGACGAAGACGGTGGTGACGATGAAAAAGATGAGTAGCAAGAAGACCACATCGATCAGCGGCGATATATCAATACCTCCGGATGTTTCGGTGACGGTGCTGTGGCGCGATCTTCTCATGTATCAATGGCAAGTGGTATCTGAGTTTGAAAGGCGAGTGTGGAGCTGCTGGCGAAGGGCTAGGTGGGTGGTTTCGGTCTGGCGTTTGATCAGGGCGAGTAAGAAAGCAGCTGGAACGGCGATGACGAGTCCGGCTTGTGTGGTGACGAGGGCGCGTGAGATGCCGGTGGAGATGGTGTCGATGGGGGCGTTTTTTCCTGCCGCCATTCCGGAGAAAGTGATGAGCATGCCGGCGACGGTTCCGAGAAGTCCAAGCAGTGGGGCGGATGAAATAAGGATAGTGAGGAAGGGGAGTCGCCTTTCCACCAATGCCATTTCATCAAGCTCATGGGCGGCGAAGGAGCGTTCAATTTCCCGTGAAGAGAGGGGGGTGCTTTTCCATGGTAAGGCACTGTCGAGGGGACGGGTGTTTGTCCATTTTCCATCAGCTACGGCTTTTCTAGTAGATTTCAAATGGCGCCATGCATTGAAGAGCGTGGCATAAATTGCGACAGCGAGAGCGAGCAGGGCGAGGAGGATGGGGCCTCCGTCGTGCAAGGTTTGTCGGATGGCGTGAATCATTTCGAGCGAAGGCCGTTGACGAATGATAGACCGAGCCGCTCCGTGGTCTGCGTGATTCCTTGGGCGCGGCGAGAGAGAAAGGCGTGGAGGACGAGGGCTGGGATGGCGACAACAAGTCCGAAGAGGGTGGTGATGAGGGCTTCCGAAATACCGCCAGCGAGCGGTTTTGGATCGCCGGAGCCGAATAGGGTGATGAGATTGAAAGTGGCGATCATACCTGAGACGGTGCCTAGAAGGCCGAGCAGCGGCGCAGTAGCGGCGGTGATGGCGATGACAGGTAGTAGCGATGTCGCGTTGCTTTGGACCGACATGAGTTGTTCGTAGAGGGTTTCCTCAACGAGGTCGGCAGAATTCTCCGAGACAGATACAAGTTTCGCCATGACAGGTCCGGCGGGGTGTTTGGTGTCGAGTGCGAGGTTCGCGGCTTTTTCATGTTCGCCGGAGCGGAGGGCAGCAAGAATCGCATTCACCCATGCATCGGAGGGTTCGCGGAAGCGAGCGAAACGTGCCAGTTTTACTATGCCGAAGAAGAGAGATAGCAGGGCGAGGAAAATGATCGGCCAGATCCAAAGGCCGCCCTTGCGGATGAGGTCGAGTGGGCCGCCATCAATTTCGTCCATGGCGCGGGCGTTACCACCTGTTGGGTCGAGGGGAAGTTGGGTTGATTTACCGGAAATAAGCGAGGCGATTTGATCCGCAGGTCCGGGGACGTAGTGAGGGATTTCTCCAGACTGAGAAAGGACGATATCGCCGCCGGAGCTGCGATCTGAAGATAGGAAATAGGAAGCCGGCCCGAGAGCGGCAAAGGTCCCCTCGAGGATGTTACCGGAAGGGTCTGCGGCCTTGCCGGTAGAGGTGGAGCCACCGAGGAGAATTTCAAGATGGTTGACGGAAGCGTCAAGAATAGCGAGGCGTTGAGTGAGTGATTTGGCAGGGTCCTTGGTTTCGGTCGCGAGAATTTCTGGAGCGATATCGAGTTCGGGAGCTCCGGGGGTGGCAAGAGTGGTGGTTTTGAGCGCGTGATCTTTCAGGAGTCCCGCGAGGTATGAAGCGTCTTGGGTTCGAGTGGCGAGGTCTGTTCTGAGCTTACGAAGTTCTTGAGCGCGGTCTTGTTCGGAAAGGCGTGCGATGCGGATCAGGCGGCGTTTTTCGCGAAGCGTTTTTTCTAATTCGGCGAATTCGGTGGAGATGGGAGGCTTCTCGGTGGCGATTTCGGTGCGGGTTTTCTCCAAAGATTCGAGGGCTACGGTGAGATCAGTCTTCGCGGTTTCAAGTGCTTCGGGAATTGTTGTTTCAGCCGCTAAATTAGCGAATGAAGTTAGGAGCGAAACTACGATGGCCGCTGTTTTGATCGGAGTCATAAAAACAGGGGGTCAGTTGATTTCCAATGGCAGCGTGACCATGGTTGGGGGGCGCTTTTTATCGAGGGTCTCGAAGGCGGTGATAAGCTCGGGGCGTATTTCGGGGTGAGACTTCCAAGTCCAGCCATCCGGGCTGGGTTTGCCGATACCTGCTTGGTCTTCACGATCGGCGTAGAAGGCTTGGGCGAGTCCAAGGTAGAGCACCTGCACTTCGCGATTTTCGCGAATTTCAGTGGTGCGGGTATAGCGGCGGTTGAATTGTTCGGCTTTGGCAAGCAGAGCGAGAATGGAACGCAGAGCTTCTCGAGGTTCGTCTGATGCTTGCCAAGAGCGGAGGTTGGTGAGTTCCGTTTCAGCTTCCTCTAAAAGAGGCGTGGGTAGGCGCTTTGCTAGAGAGAGGACGCGAGGCACGTTGCGAGAGACAGCTTCTTTGGTGACGTTACGGCTTGTCTTGAGAGAGGCGATTTCTGCCTTCAGAGAGGAAGTGGCTTCCTCGTGATCGGGGGCGGTGGCGCCTGCCTTGTTAAGTTCTTCCTCGATGAGTGAGAGTTCACGACGGTGAAGTTCTAGAAGGGCAGCGATT
>JBGCEE010000028.1:0-29307 GCA_045106015.1 Akkermansiaceae bacterium
CTCCAGTAGAGTGCTTGAGACCGGATGTCACGATCATCATATTCCTCGTTTGCGACTACATCTTCGAAGAGGTCAATCGCTTCCTCGTATTGGTGCGCGCGCATGTAGTTCTGTGCAGCTCGCAACCCAGCCAGTCCGGCCAAGGGATCATCTGGGAACCGTTCATAGAGCTTCGAAAAGACCATCGCAGCATTGAGAAATTCCGGATAGCTCAACTCGTCGTATTTCAACGTCTCTGCCACCGCTTCGAGATCTTCTTTCTCACGGAAAGCATCTCCCTTCTTCTTGAAGACCATTCCCTTCGCCTGGAAGTAACCGCCCAAACGGGCCATCACAGTTGGAATTAATTCATCGTCTGGATACTTGTAGGCAAGCTTCACATATTCTTCGACTGAGTTCTCAATCTCACCCATTTTCTCGTAGACGAGAGCAGTCTTGAACTGAGCCTTGGAAGCGAATTCAGTCTCAGGATAATCACTCGGGATTTTCGAGAAACGTGCCAAGGCATCCTGATACATCGGTAACTTAGCTTCCTCGTTCTTCGCAAGGTCCGCGTATTCCTGGGCAAGGTTGCCGAGCAAATATTCGGCATGAGCTTTCAGCTCTGGGTCTTGGTGGTTCGCCAGCGCCTCGGCGAGCAATTTCCTCGCATGGCCAATCTGTCTCCGTGCCAAGCTTTCCTGATCCATCTCACGATGTTTCTTGGCTAGTTCGAAGTAACATTCTGCCAGAGTAAATCCGGTGCGGACCGCCATTTCATCTCCAGTAAAGCGCTTGGTGAAAGGCTCGATGAGGCCATCTGCGCCTTTGTTCACCGATAACGCGTAAGACTGCTTCTCATAACTCACACTGATGTCATCGCCATAGCGGACGGGGAAACCGTTGAGTTCCACCGGCGGCAGCTTTGCTGGGAGTTTCTCATCCGCATAGGCGATGGTGAAGACTCCTTTGAAGACCCCCGAATGCGCTTCGGTTTCACGAATCTGGTATTGGGTTTCAATTCCACTGGTTCCTTTGAGGGTGACTTCCGTCTTATCTCGTTCCGGACCTCGGTCGAGACCTGGCGCGATCAATCTGATGTAAACTTTTTCACCAACATAGGCGGCGCTCAAGGTATCAGAATATCCGTTCTCCATCACATCGAGGAAGGCATGACTGCCGACGGTGAAGCTAGCAGTTTTCCAATGGACTTTGTCCTCTTCATCCTGCCAAGGAAATCCAATGTGAACGAGGTCGCCTGCCTTCACGGCCAATCCATCGGGGATGGAAGAAGAAGGAAGTTCTGCTGCAGCGGAAGTTGCGAAGCTGCGTTCCGGCGGATTTCCAAGAATCAAGGGCACCGCAAACGAGAAGCGTCCCTCTTCGAGCGGTGGCTCATTGGTCGGCGCGTTCGCCGGACTTCCGAGTGTATAACCCGGGGGAACGTCCACAGCCGCACCTCCAAGCGTTCCAGTCAACTTCAAGGTCCCAGGAACGCGAACATCGAACGCGGATTCACCATCCAGTTTGGCGGCTTTTCTTGCAGCATCCGTCTGCACATAGGCACGGATTTCACTGCTACCCGCCAAGGCAAGATGCGGGGCAACCACATCGAAACGCACTGGGGCACCAATCACCGAATCAATCACTTCTCCGGAAAAAATATCCTCAACCATATGGCTGTAGTTTAAGACACGTCGAGGGTGAACGATCTCTGGTGCATTGCGCCGAGCGGTGGTAGCAGGTTGCTCCTTCTTTGGTTCCTCAGACGGAGCTGCTTTTTCTTCGCTGCCCACAGCATAGGCGGCAAGCGCCGGCGTTGAGTAGAGTGCGTGGCCGATCGTTACAGTGCGATCCGTTGGGATGCCGGGATCGAGATTTTCTATGTCGCGGTAAACGGCTGTCAATGTCCCGCCCGGATCGATCTTGATTTCCGAACTGCGCGAAGGCTCACCCTCGACAGGAAACACGCGACCCATGAAACGTCCGCTATGTTCCGCCGTTTCCACAGCGGTTAGAGTGGCAGTTGCGCCATTGCTCGAAGTGACGACGACTTCAACCGTGTCACGTTTCTGGCTACTATCTAGATCCGCATCGTCGATAACGATTCCGACTGCATCATCGAGACGGAAACGGCGGATTGGCTCAGCTACAAGGACACGTTCACCCTCTTTGTTCTCCTCGTAGTTGAGGAACGAGGCGGTAATCACAGCATCGTTGAATGCAACAGTCAGGCGCTTTTCGTGTTTGTCACGTTTCGGAGTCGCAGAAACTGGGTCCTCGTAGCGGGCTGTAATTTCATCACCTGGAAGCACCTCGAGTTGCATGTTGTCTCGCAGCGCCATGTAGTCTTGGGCCACTGGAAGAAGTACATTGCCCTCACGGTCATCGAGTGTGATTTTGCTGACGGTTGGTGCAACACCTTCAAAACCGAGAATCACCATCCGCACGAGACGTGCTTGGGTTTGATCTCCGAACGCCACTTCCAAGCCAGTTCCTTCACTTGAAGTGATGACTGCCGGTTGCGGGATCTGCGCACGAACTCCCTCAGGAAAGGTGGTCGGATCAAACATTTCGTCAGGGCAGGCGACAAGCTCGTCGTTGCCCGGTTGGTCACACAAGAGAACTGGCTTGCGCTTTAGAAGGTCACTGCGGCCTTCGTGACGCCAGATCTCAATCTCGTGCAGACCAGGAGTAAGCTCGCGCTTGATTGTCATTGGGTCTTCGGATTCTTCATCGGCAGGTTGACCATTGAGCAAGAAAATCGTTGTTATGTTTCCTTTGTCATTGGTTGCAGGATAGCCGGTCAGCTTGAAGGTTCTCACAGCCGCCGCAGGTTGATAGAAGAGTGCACGATAGCGAATCAATCCTGAGTAACCGGGATGGCCCGTGCTCACGACCGGAAGTTCCTCAACCGAGAGACTCTTGACTGTGGCTGCCAAAAAACCAGCAGACGGCCGGGCAGAGACGAGTTCCATTTTCTCTAACCAATCCTCGGGTAGTTCAGGACCTTCTGGTATTGAAACAGCAATTGCTGCCTTGTTGGTCGTATAAGTCGGAAACGAGGTGATGCGTGGTCTGCCGTCCCACGGCGCAACATGCTCAGGATAGCGGGCACGAGTCGTCCATTCCTTGCCATTCATCGATGTCTGGAGAACGAAATGCGTCAGATCTGATTCGCCGTTATCGATGGTCATTTTGTTCATCGCAGCGTTGTCGTTCAGATCAACACCGAAGATGCGGGCTTCTGATTTGTCGCCCACCTGTCCTTGCCAGCCAGGGTAGTCTTTGGAGCTGATCGCCATGTTCGGATCGCGGCCTGGAGCACTCTCAGAAGCAAAGGCCAAGGCCTGTGCTCCGGTGGTCGGCACGACGGCCTCGAACTCGCCACTGAAGGGGCTGGTCTCTTTCATAACCAGCTGTCGGATTTCGTCGCCACTCGATGTCTGGAGGCTTACGGTGATTTCATCGACTCCAGCAGTCACACTGCGATCGGAATCATTGATGCGTAGGTAAACTGGATTCCCGGGACGAACCGCCCGCATGCCGAGTGCCGCTTGAGCAGTGGACAATCCAAGCTCTTCAATATCAAGTTTGCGCTCGCCTTCGCGTGGAGGAAACGCACCTGAAGAAAAGGACAAGTAGGCATCGGAAGCCACGCTGATCACAATATCCGGATCGTCTGGAAGATCATCCATCTTATCGCGGAAGCGTTTTGAATATCCAAAACGGATTTCGTCTTCGCCGAGAATCTGAAGAATTTTGTCGCCGGGTGTCGGTGGCCCAAGCGCAGTGGGAATTTCAGCACGAAATTTTTCCTTACTATCTCCGAGTTGATAGAGAAGGACGCGTTCCTTGTCTCCAGACTTCGCCCAGATCTCCACCTCGATATCGGCACCAACGCCAGAAACACTGAGAGTCGGGTCGCGGAGATTGATCTTAACGGCCTCACCTGGAACGAGAACCGTATCGTCTTGGGAGGGCCCGAGCTCAATCTCACTAGCCTCGACCAGCTTGCGCATTTCGTAGTGAATTTTTCCCCGGAGAATTAGGGCGTCCGGATGCTTTGGATCTTCGCGCAGAACTGCTTCGATCTCATCAAGAGCTTCTGCATAGTTCTCCTGATCCATCATCACTTCTGCACGGGCATAACGAACCCGTTTACGGAACTCGGGATTCTTCAAGCGCATCAGCTTGTCGAGTTCGGTCATTGCCGCACCAAAGTCTTTTGCCACACGATCGACTTTTATAGAGCCAAGGGCGGCCTCTAACTGAATCGCACTGCCTTCATATTCCGCCGCATCCGCGACCTTGCGATACCATGCCCGAGAGGTCGGAAGGGCGCCTTTGAGAAAGGCTAAATCTGCATAAGCGATTTTCAGCCGTGCATCCTGTTCCAGACTAAATGTGCCCTCCGCCTGACGCGACCAGATGGTCAGTTCCTTGACGAGATTTTCCGCCTCATCCGTGCGGCCAGTCTCGGTATTTCTTTCGAGTAGCCAAAAGCCGTATTCGACGGAGAGCTTGCGCAACACGGGTTGCAATTGCTCGGCGTGGTCCTCATACAAATTCCAAGCAGAATCAAGATTTCCAAGGATGAACTCAGAATTGGATTTATAAATCGGAAATGCTGGGTCGGTTTGATCAACAGGAATTTCCACCGCGCCGACCTCGGCTGCAGCCTTGCCCATCGTTCTTCCAAGACTGGCAAGAGTTTCAATTTTTTTAGTTTCTGCACCGGCTGCCATGATGCGAGCTGCCTGACTTCTGATGCCACCTCTAGAAATAGACATCGCAACAGATGGAGATTCCGATCCAAAAGCTGCTTCCGCAAATTCAGCTAAAGCTAAAGCGCCGTCATACTGACGGGCATCATCCGGTGCTGCTGCCGCTTTCCACATTCCAGCAGAATAGGGTTCAAGCATCCCGAAGCGCTTGTTTCCGGTCGCTTCTTTCGCGAGGCGTTGGATGAGCTGTTCGTAACCTTGCTTAGGTGGGTAGTCTCCAATGGGGGCGAGGTCTTTGAAAAGTGAGAGAACCGAACTACGGACCTGATTTGACCATTCGGGAAGGGCGGCGACCGGCTGCAAGCCCAGAATAACGACGGGAGTCGGTGCCTTGACAGCACGGTCGGTGACGGCTTTGAAAGCGGCTTCGACGGCAGCCGGAGTCGGGGCCTCAGGCAGATCAACCAGTTCTTTACTAACGCGCCTTGGGTTGCTTGCTGCCATCTTCGGAGTCATCGCGATGTAACCAAAGTGCTTCGAATCAGCTGCGGAGCGGCGGTATGCGATCGGCAATTTTCCGTATCCCGGAGAGCTAAGAATCTCCTGCATGAATGCCTGGGCTTCCGGTTGATTCGTATCCACAGCATGCATCCACATCCCGAAAATCATTTCTGAAATCGAACCAGATTTGATTTGCGATTTGAGAAGACTCTCGAGGTAACTGATGAGCTCACTACCTTTTTCGCGCGTGTCCTTTTGGTGATGACGAAAATGATTATCACCATTGGTAGGAACTGACTGCCAGACCAACCTACCGGATTTTCCAAAGGTCGTGTTGTTGATCGCGCGGCGAAGGATCACACTCTTTTCTGTGTCGAAATTCGCAGTCATTGACTTCAACATTGTGACCGCATCGGCATCGGAAGATTTGGTGAAAAGCTCTGTCCACAATGCGAGAGATCCGGGGATACTAGGAGACTTGCTTAGAAGATCGCTTTGCAAAGCATTGAAGGCTGCGATTCGATCTTTGCTAGAAGCCTTTTCCGAAACCTGCTGTTTGAGTTTCTGATAGCGAGAGTCCAGCTTGGCGTATTTTTTTAGCGGTGCATCGTGCTCCACATCCCGCTCGAACATGCCACTGTGCCAGACTCCGTGGCTTAGGTCTTTGAGATTTTCAGAGCGCCACATCTCCGACTTCATCATGGCCTCAACCACCTTACTGTAGTTCCGCTCAGGATTCGCCCACATGCGGACCATCGCCGCTTGGGAATGAGGATTGCGAGCGAGGTTGGCAGCCATCGATTTTGCTTCTTCTGGTGTAATCGTCTTGTCGAACAAGGGAACGTCCGGTGCCGAGAGGGAGTTGAAAATTTCTGGTTTTTCAATAACCAAGGCTCGCAACTCTTGTTGACTCGGAAGGTATTGAGCCATCTTGCGGTTCTTGGCACTGGCCACTTGGAGCCCCAACAGATTCCTCGCTTGATCGACGGGAAGTTTTCGCAAAGCACGCAGTAGAGGAGCCGCTTTCTCCGCTCGGCGCGGTTCGACGAATGTTGCGAAAACTCCTGAATCTCCAGCATTGAAATGCATCCATCCCTTAGCAACTGCGATGGAACCTTCGTAAGGCGCCGCAGCGACAAGTGTTTCAGCAGCAGCCAGTGGTTTCTCCAGTAGAGATGGTGGAACCTCACGTTTCACGCCAACAAACTCCGCCATGGTTTTGGCGAAGGGTACGATTTCCATCACCCAGTTCAGCCTCGCTTTGACAGCAGGCGTTGTTTGTTTCGCAGCGGCGAGTTTTTCCAACTGGGCAAAGAGTTCTTCGCCACCATGATTGAAGGTTTCGAGTTCGTTTAGAAGTGCGGTGAGCCCGCCTGAAAATGGTTCGAGCGAATCATTGGAATTGTGGATTGCGGTGAACCACTTACTTAAAGCAACGAGGTCTTTACGTTCCTCTGCTTTGGCTAAGAACCATGAATCAAATTTCCTTGCGTCTCCGTACTGGCGCAAACGAGCACCTTCGTCGCGCATGAAAAGATAGGCGGCCTCAGGATCCCCGAGATGGTTGATCAAAAGACGGTAACAAGCGGGCACGGCAGCGGCAGCGACACCACCATCTAGACGGTCTGCCTTGAGCAGCTTCCGATAGAAACTTGCGGCAGCTGTCCAATCACCCGCATACTCGGCAGCTTGCGCCGCTCGGTAGACAAGTGTCTGAGATTCGGAAGGGTTGGCAGAAAGCCATGGTTTAACCGATGCAAATGCAAGTGCCGAACGGTTTTCCTTCAAGCCAGTGTCGAGGATTTCTGAGACTGCTTTGTCCGTTTGAGTCGGTGCTTCTTTAAACGCCGCAATGCGATCATCCAAGGGCGTAGCACCTAGATTCGCAGCGGTCATAGCAAGCGCCGATAGGAGAGCGCTTCCGAAATTTTTAGGTCTCATGATTCTATAAATTGTCATCCTATGTTCCGTTCCAATCATCATTCTTCTGACTCCAATCTTTCCAATTCCAACTGTGTTTCCAGCTTCAGCAATGACTCTTGGGACAGCTGGGCACGAGCGAATGCGGCCCATCTGCTTTCTGGGAAATCATAGGTCAAACGTTTGAAAGTCGAGTAGGCTGCCATCTGCTGGCGGATGTCCTGATAGCACATTCCCATCCAATACATCGCTTGAGCGCGAACCTTCGGTCCGTCGTAGCTTTGTTCATTGATCACACGTTCGAATGAGTCGATGGCCTCTTGCTCTTTGTCAGCTCGCATGAAGGCCTGACCGGCACGAAGCCCGGCCTGACCGGCAAGCGAGTCACTAGGAAAACGTTCCTGCAAGCGTCCGAAAATCTGAGCGGTTTTGATGTATTCACGCACAGCCATTTTTTTCAACGCCGCCCCTTCGAACTGAGCATCTTTGTTTTCCAAGTCCTCGAGTAATGGCTTGGCCTTTGCTTCGTAAGCAGCTGCCTTTTTCAAGAAATGACTTCCAAGCCTAGCCATCGAAGTCGCGAGATATTCCGAGTCAGGATACTTGTAAGCGAGCTTCACGTATTCTTGAGCAGCGATGTCCGGCTCTTTCAGACGCTCATAAAGAGTTGCAATCTGGTATTGCGATTTGGAGGCATGAAGTGTTTGCGGATAGCTACCAGTCACACTGAGGAAACGCGAAAGAGCAGCACGATAGCGGGTCTCTTGGGTGTCAGGATCCTCTGTCGCGTCGGCCTCTTCCATGGTCAGGGTGCCAAGCAGATACTCAGCATGGGCACGGGTATCAGGATCGGTAAATTCATCAATTGCTTTTGAAAGTAATTGTTTTGCGCTCGCATACTTGAGTGCGGCCTCTTTCGGTTGATCCAACTTACGCAGGCGCTTGGCCATTTCGAGATACGCCTCGGCAAGCGAAAACTGGGTTCGAGTTGCGATCTCGACGTCTTCGTAGATCTTCGAAAACGGTTCAATACTCCCGTCTGCACCTTTGCTGATCGTCACCATTTTCACACCGGATTTCACTCCGTTCGAATCAGTGTAACGAGCCGCAACCGTGTCTCCATAGAATACAGGAAAGCCTTGAGCCCTGACATTGTAGGGCGTTTCCTCCTCACCTTCGGGTGACGGTGTTTCTTTCTTACCTTGTGAATAAGAAAGTGCCGGCATCGCTTTGAAAATCCCTGTGTGTGGACCGCTTTCTCGAAGCTCAACACGATGCTTCTCACCTGACTCCTTTGCTTGCACAAGCACACTGACCGTATCGGCCGCATCCGAGGTATCAGCTCCCAGATCCACCACTCTAAGGTTCAAAGTCTCGCCCACATAGGCGCTGGTCATCGGATCACGATAGTCCTCTGACATGATATCAAATGCCGGATGGGTCACGACCTTTGCTGAAGCTGTCGTCCATTGTTTTTCACCATTCGTGTCGAGATAGGGGAAACCAAAATAAATCGTCTCACCAGGTTTGACCACCAACCCACTGATTCTTACGAGCTGATCCATCGCGGCAGCAGCCCTGCGTGAGGTCTTCGCATCTTCTGCCAATTGCCTTCTCTGATCGTAGTCGAGTGCTCCCTCGAGAGGCGGCATATCTGCCACCAACGGAACGGTTAACTTGAAACGATCATACTCAGGCTTGCTGGAATTGGAAACGCCACCGCCTTGGTAAATTTCTAACTGAGGCACATCTCTCCAAGGGAAACCATGGTTGTATGTTTGCCCAGTCGTCGCGTTGATCGCAATCGTACCCGGAACCGTGATATCAAATCCAGTATCCCCCGCACCAGCGGTGCGGCGACCCGATTCAGTTTGCGCGTAAACCGTCGCACCAGAAGCGATGCCCAAGGCGAGATGAGGAGCAACCAACTCAATATAGGCGATGCGCCCGTGAACCATTTGAATTCCTCCTTCAGGAGCCGCGGATGAAGTGATCATCTTGTTCTCGACCAACCAAGACGGGCTGATTCTTTCATTCGCAATCCGCTCACGATCTGGATCGTTGAAAGTTCTTCTTTCAAATCCGTGAATCAAAGAGCGAGTCGTTTCAATCTGCAGGGGTGTGACGGTGGCGTGAGAAAGCTTGATCTCCGGCTTCGCAAAGGCCGCATGATCAATCGTAGTGGTCCGTTCCGTTGGCACACCCGGGCGATTGTTTTCCTCATCGCGATACACCGCCGTGATGGTGCCGCCCTCGGCGACTTTCACTTGATTTCCTTTCGAAGTACTCCCCTTCACTGGAACGATGACGAGTTCGAAAACACCCGTGGAGTCATCGGTTTCGATTGCTTCGAACTCCTTCGCCTCGCCAGCTTCATTGAGAA
The DNA here is from genome assembly GCA_045106015.1 of Akkermansiaceae bacterium. Classification (GTDB taxonomy): domain Bacteria; phylum Verrucomicrobiota; class Verrucomicrobiia; order Verrucomicrobiales; family Akkermansiaceae; genus Luteolibacter. Next base: position 9,511 of record JBGCEE010000028.1, read on the forward strand.
TGGTCACCTTCACCTTGTCGGGCTCGACACTTACATCCATGTCCGCATCATGAATCGCGAGACTAAGTGGCTCGTCATACGGGAAACGTAGTAGTTTCTCGTAATAAGGCATATCCTTGCCACGACCTCTATCAAAACGTGGTTTCATATCTGCGAACTCCACGCGCGCATTTGTGAAAGCCACATCAAGTGACCGCTCGAGACGCTCTTTCGATTTGGTAACGAAACGGTCGTCCACATATCTCACCGAGATTTTGTCTCCGGTGAGAATCTCCAAGGTCTTGTTTTTGTTCAACGAAGCAAAATCCTCCTTAACTGGAAGAATCAATTGCTCGTCTGGACCCGTGAGCATCAGTTGGTTCAATGCGGGAACCGGTCCTTCCTGCTTGAGGAATTGCAAGCTGAGCATTCTCGCACGTGAACCCGCAGCGAACTTCACTTTGAATTCCGTGCCGTTTTCGTTGGCAGTGATTACAGCTGGTGCATTGCGATGCTCCATCGACTCTGCGGGGAAAGTTTCTGGATTGAAGAAATTCTCAGGGCAATCGATGAGCTGATCGTCTTCGCCAAGATTGACTTGCAACTTCATTCCGCGTTCACCGAAGCCGATCGTATTGACCCAGCCAACGGCCCAAATCTCGAATGAATGCACTCCGGCACGAAGATTCATTTTCCCATCAAGCTTACCGTCTTCTCCGGTGATTCGGCGCCCATTGACGGCGAGGAAAAACTTCGGCGGGTGGCTGACAGAGGGATGAGTCTTCTCCGGTAATGAGAAATTCCCGAGGTTCAAGCGGAACCGGCGGGTAACGTTTTCTTCTTCATAGAAATGACCTTTGAAGCGGTAGATCACTGAGGAAAATTCGTGGCGATTCTGGCGCTTCCACTTCACCGACTCCATCACTTCCGCTGGTAACGCCTCCTCAAGACCGGAGACGTTGGTCGCGAAATTCTGTGCAAACTGCTGGGTTGTCCAGCCGCCCTCCAAATGATCCACCAACTCTCTAAAGTCTTCCACGGTTCGTTTATCTCCTTGGGCGTGGAATTGATCGGTATCGTTCATCACCACGACAGATGGATGCCACGGCTTCGAGATGGTCACTTGATCTCTCGGATAGGAAGCCACATTTCTCATTGCGCCCGGATTCATTCCCGTTTGAAGAATAAACGTGCCCAGCTTAGCGCCGGGTTCTCGCGCAATGATCGTCATTTCATCCAAGGCCACATTGTCATTAAGATCGATCGTGAACTCTGGGGTCTCGCCCTGTGACGCAACGGGGCGCCATGCCGGGTAAGTCTCGGCTTGCGGACTGATTACCATGTTCGGGTTGCGACCTGGTTCAGAATTCCGAGCAAAAGCGAGAGCCTGCGCGCCGGCAGTTGGAATGCTTCCTTCAAACCATCCGGTGTGGGTTCCCGTTTCCTTGAGAGTAACGCTTGAAATCGAATCACCGCTCGAACTTGCGACACTCACAACGAGTTCATCGGTTCCTGCGGTACGGCTACGATCCGGATCAACCACGCGGACGTGGATGGGATTTCCTGGCTTGGCAACGTTGGTGACGAAGCGGTCGAACTCAGCTGCTGAAAAACCTTCGCTCTCCGCGCGAGCTTCGGCACTCATCATGCGGGCCGCCATCGCAGCCTTTGTCGCTCCTTCAGTCGCATCACCCCTGATGCTATCCATCACCGCTTGCATGTCAGCAGTTCGCTGTTCTGCCTCGGTGAGCAACTTACGGGCGGAAGCCATAAGAATCGCATCGGAAGCGATCTTGATCGGCCCGCCACGTTTTTCCTCAAGCTTGTTCATCTTCTCACGGAAGCGCTCGGAGTAGGCGTAGTAGACTTCATCGTCGCCGATCACTTGAAGGATATCGTCACCCGGTTTGGGCTCGCCCAAGCTGGTCACCACTTCGCCACGGAATTTCGTTTTACTATCACCGAACTGACGGAGGAAAAACAATTCCTTGTCCCCAGAGGTCGCCCAAACGACCACCTCGATTTCGGTGCCTGCACCTGAAACGGCAAGTGTCGGGTCAACCAAGGTGACTTTGAGGTTTTCTCCGGGAACCAACTGGTTCTGACTTGAGGCAGTGCCGAGTTCGACCTCGGTTGCCTCCATCAACTTCTGGCGCTTGAGCTGGACCTTACCTAATAAAATTTTCGCGTCCGCTTGGTTCGAGTTCCGAGCAAGAATGGACTCGATATCATCCTTGGCATCTTCGTACTCTTCCATGTCATAGTAGACAAGAGATCGAGCGAAACGAATTTCCTCCCAGAACTCCGGGATACGTTCCAATTCAAGTTCGGAAATACTCTTGAGCGCCTCATCAAAATTCTTTGCGATGCGCTGAGCACGCACACGGCGGAGTGCAGCGACATGGCGAATTGGAAGCTCTTGATAGGCTTCGCTTTTCTGCGTGCGTGCGAAGATATCGTGAGCTTGAGCAAGTTGGCCGAGTTGCATGGCAATATCACCATAAGCAATTTCAATCTTCGCTTTCTCCGAGGGAGTCAACGGACTCCCGTCTTCTCCTGCCCAACCCATCAGGGCTTTAACCAGCTCTTCTTGGCGATTTTCGTCACGAGAGTAAATCACTCGTTGAAGCACCCACATCAGATAGGGCATCGAGAGCTCCCGGTGAACCGGTATAAAGACATCCCAGTTTTTATTTAGTAAATCCCAAGCGCTTTCTTCATTGCCAGTAATCCAGTCTCCCTGCGATTGATACACCGGAAAAGCAGGATCATTTTTCGGCACCGGAATGACGATGAGTCCCATCTTCATCGCCGCATTACCGCGGATCGATTTGAAAAGAGGAACATCGGAGTCACGCTTGAAATAGCTATGACCACGGTGCCGTGCAAATGCATCAAGTCCCGCGCTTGCGAGTGCGCTGGCTGCAGATGGCGAGACGTCCACTTGAGACTGAGTCAACTCGCGCACTTGGGGAAAGAGGCGGTGATTGCGGTTCATGAACTGCCAGATATAGGGAGCTGTGCGATGGAGCAGTTGTGGTTCAGAGTTGTTGAGAATTGTCTGAACAAACTTGTAGCCAAAAGTATTTGCAACTGGCAGAGCTTTGAGCGGGTCGATGAGCTCCAAAAGCAACTCCTGAATCTTGGCATCGGCGAACACTGCGGGATCGAGTTTTACCAGATTCTCCATCGCAGCTTCTGGAATCTGAAGCCGGACGGGTGACGTCCGCAGACCGTCAATTGTTGACTGAAGTGCCGCCACAACCGCAGGAATATCCTCTGCCGCCTGTTCAGGATCACTCTCGCCATCTGGCTTGGGTTTTCTGCGATTCTTCTTTTTCTTTTTACCCTCAGGTGCGCCTTCCGCACCTTCCTTCTCCTCATCGATCAAGGCATACAGATCCGAGCTCACCAGCGTGACGTCAGCCGCATCGACCATCGCGATCTGACCCGGGGTCATGACGTCCTTCTTGAACCATTCGCTCATGCCGAAATGCACCTCGAAGGGCATGGATTTCCATGCGGGTGACTTGACCAGAGCCTGAGCCAATTTGATCTGTTCGGCATTCTCCTCAGAATACTGCATGTTGATCCAAGCAAGGACCTGCCATGGCTGGATTTTGTTCTGTTTTAAACCGCTTTCCACCAGCTTCTTCATTTCCGGCTCAAGTGGATGAAAGACGCTCTTCTGAGGTTGACGCTTCTTGAGTTCGGGGATGCTCCCACCCGCATGGCGCTGAGCAAGGTAAACGATTCCTGGAGCGTAGCTCTTGACGTTCACTTTGTTGGCCGCCTCCAACTCTTTCCAAATCGGGTCATTACTTGAAATGCCCGCGGCGATCGTTTCGCGAGCAAGAAATTGAGCTTCAACGCTCTGGTCTTTAAGAAGCTCTGGAAGGGCCTCCGGGGTGATCAGCAGAATAGCACGGAGTTGGCCGACGACGCTCGGAATCTTCGGTTGCCCAGACTTGTAGTCTGCCCAGAGCTGACGAAACCGCCCGATTCGCTGATTGGGTGCGGACTCCTTTTTCAGCGTGGCTGCCTTGATCTTCTCTAAAATGGCTTTCGACTCCTTGATCTTTTGATCGCGAGTGCCGTTGCCGTCTGGTCGGCCGGCGTAGTGCCAGAGTTGATCTGCCACACGGCCATTAAGATCCGAACTCCCTAGGCGCCAAGCTTCAGGACCAAGCAGGGCTGCAATCATTTTGTTCAAATCCTTCTCTGCTCCCCCTGCGGCGACTGCTCGAATCAGCGAGGCTGTCGGGCTAGCATTGGCGATCACCTTGGGTGCAAGCGCCTGCGCTTCTTCCGGAGTGTGCTCATTCCAAGGCTTGGTCAACACGAGGAGACCGTTCCGGCTGTTGGTCAAATTGGAGTCTGTTGCCACATAGTCCTGTACGACCTTGATCTGAAGCGGAATGATCTCCTTCCGGCCATAGTAACCGGTCTCCCACGTCTTCAGTAGCTCTGCCCGTTGCAGCGGGGTCAGTTTCGACGCCGCAGCCACAATCGGCGCAAGCTTGGCCTCGGTTTCATGCGGCCAGTATTTGGTCGAATCATTGCGGTAGTGCTGCCCGTTGCCGCCGCCAGCCCAGCCGTCCTGAACCCACTTGGCATAGTAGGGATACTTCGAGAGCAGCGCCTTCGCCTCCTCGATCGGCGCCGTCGCCTCCTTCTCGGCGATCCGGGCGAAGTGATAGGCACGAACGGCCACGGCCCAGTTGAGGCGCAAAGCCATCTCTTCGCTGAAAGACATGGCTTTTGTTAGTTTGCGGTAGGCCGTCATCACTTCATCCGTGACCACGATCTTGCGTCCTTGCTCGAGATACCCATCCACTTCGGCGAGAAGCCAACGGAAATGGCCGAGGTAGAACGTCTCTATTAAATCGTTTGATACTCCAGCCTTGATATTGGCGTGGAGGCGATTGGCCACGGCAATGACATCCTGACGTTTCCTGGCCTCCGCGAGGAACCACTGATCGAACTGCCGTGAGATCGCATTGACTGCAAGCCGGTCACCCACACTACGATTGAAAGAATAGGCTGCTCCCACATCATTGAGTTGATCTCGGAGAAGCGAATGAACGGCAATCACGGCATTGCTTACCGTTTCAGACTTGGGATCTGCTTTTTTAAGATACTGTTGATAGAGGGCCGCTGCGCTGCTGGCATCTCCGCTCAATTCCGCCGCACGACCGGCATAGTAAAGCAGCATCGCATCCTCTGGTAGATTCTGCCGTAGCCACTTCCGTGTCTCGGCAGCCGCTTGGGTCGGCTTCCCTTCCTCGATCCCAGCCTTCAGCAGGGCGAGAATTTTCGCCTCGGGCTGAGCTTCGATCGCGCGACTCGCGGCCGCGCGCTGCTCATCAAACGTCTGCGCCTGAGCGCAGGCTACGCTGAGGAAAAATCCAAGTGCTACCGTTAGAGGCTTTGAGTGGGCGAAACGCCGTGAGTCGTACATCATGCTGTGATTATTATCCTGATCCATTCGAGCCATGGCTTCTTACTCGCTCTCCGTTTCTTCTTCTAGAGCTGCAAGTTTCTTGCGTGCTTCTGAAACAAGTCCACTTGATGGGTAGTCGAAAACGAGCTGCTTGAGTTTGGCTTTCGCCGTCTCGGTATCGCCCATTCGGAATCCAACATTCGCCCAGAGCATGAGCATTTCATCAAGGAAAGCCGCATCTGGGTAATCGCTGAAGACACTCTCAAGGAGATCGGCCGCCTGCGCGAAATCTTCGGTATCAACAAAGTGGCGCACCACGCGCCCGAGAGCTTCGGCAGCGAAGGAACTTTCTGGGTAATTTTCGTAAGTTCTGCGATAGGCTTGGATCGCAGGACTCATGCGATTTTGCAGGGCCGTTTCCTTACTCAGTCCTGCCTTGCCCCACTTACTATTGTGTTCGTCGGCAGCTTCCGCTTCTTCCTTCGCTTGTTTTTCGAGGGCTTCACCAATTCTGAACTGTGCCTCTGCACCGGAGATTGGATTTTCAAGCTGAAGCACGCGACCGTAAACATCAACCGCCTGAGAGTACTCGCCGCTGTCGGTTAAACTACGCCCGAGCGTCATTAGCGCTTGGTCAGCGAGGACCGATTCTGGATAAAGCCGGTTGAAGGCGAGGCAAGTCGCGGTGGCGGCATCAAAGTCATCTTTGAGCAACTCACCTTCCCACTTGAGTTTGAAGGCAGCTTCCACGAGATCGCCGGGAAGCTTCGAGCGGTTCATAATGATGGGGTTGACCTTGTCGAGGGCTTCGCCGGCGCGAGTGGCCGCGCGTTGATCGAGACCCATGTCCTTGTAGATATCTCCAAGTCCGACAAGTGCCTCCGCCTCAACGGAACCTTTGCGAGCTTTCAGAAGCTCTTCGAACACAACGTATTGGTCAGCGGTCACACCGGAATTTACCGAACCGGAAACCTTGATCTTCGCGTCGGTTTGACGGGGATCATTGCCATAGAGGTGAACCTCATCGGTGTAACTGACCACAAGCTCGTCGAGTTCATCGCAGTGGAGGATATTGTCGTCGCTGCGCGGCGTATCACCGGCCTCCATCGGGGCGAGTTGGATTTTCCCAAGAAAGGCTCCGGTGCGAATCTCGTCGCCTTCACCGGTTTCGGTAAGCGTGACGGTCACGCTATCGCGATCCTTCCAGACATCCTCGTCTTCATCTTCCAGTGCGAAAATATCGAGCATATCATCGGCTTCTGCAGCTTCCGTGGCTTCCACTTTGAAACGCGATGTCACCGTGAGAGTCAGGGACTCAGCTTTCGGGGATTTGTCCAAATCTGCATCGCGCAACATGACCACCTGCGGTTGACCCGGATAGGCCACGTAGGCAGGTGTCGAAAAATCACCAAGATAGAACCCGACGGTGCCGGTGCTGACCGCACGAACTTTGCCAGTGCGCTCGACTCCTTTTTTTCCATCGAACGTGCTTTCGTCCACGTAAGTGACGGTAAGCGTATCACCGCCGATCATCTGAAGCACTCCGTCATTTGGTGTTGGATCGCCAAGAGCCGTGGGAGCGGAAGCGAGCATTTCGTGATCTTTACCGGGGATTGGGACGCCAGTGATCGTTTCGGAATCACCACTGCTCACCGTGACTGTCGCCGTGACTGGTATGCCGAGTTTGCGCATCACCGGAACATCCGCATCTTCGATTTTCGAATAGAAACGTTCACCGATTTCGATGCGTCCAAGCTCATCTGTCGTGCCATCACCAGCAGACTCGACTTCCGTGCCGACAAGCGAAAGAGAATCGATGGCCTTGTTCCAGTTTTTTAAACTGTAGTGGCTCATCCCGATGTAATAGTAGGCCATGTTCGCCCATTTGGTTTTTCCGGCGACTTCGGTAAGACGGCGGAACAGGGGGAAACCAGAAGCGTATTGGCCAGATTGATAGTGGCTAAAACCGGCTTGAAACAATGATTCATGGTAGAGCTCCTGCACTTTCGGATCCTGTTTTTCACCCGGAACGGGCGCCAGTAGGCGGGTCAACAAGACGAAGTGCCCCAAGGCCTCCTGAGTGTTCCGCTGGTCAAGGTAGTGTTTCCCCATTGCCATGTGGGCCATGTGGGCAAGCATGGTCCCCTGATTATCACGCACCACGGTGTTAAGCATCGTCAGCCCACGCTCGTATTGCTTGTATTCCATAAGCTCGACGGCTTTGTCATACAGATGCTTGGCCTGCCGGTCGATGTCTGCGGAAACTCGCTCGCGGGGTTGGGCATTTCCATTTTCTTCTTGGGCATTTGCGACAGCAGGGGCTGCGACAAGGCAGGTAAAGAGTAGAGCTGCGGGACCCAAATGGGCACGGTTCAAGTTTTTCATGAATACAAAAGGTTTGAGTAAATGGTGTTTGAAAGGTTGCTACAGACTAATCTTCCGCTTCTGCTTCGCCGCCGGTAAGGGCAACTCCGTAGCTTTCTAAGCGGTTGTGCGCTTCGCTGGATTCTCCGCTCTTTTTGAAATTGGTGAGGATGAACCGAAGTTGGTCGACCTCTTTGCCCTTATTTCCAGCGGTCCGGTAAAAGTTGGCTGCATACAGGGCGGCTTTGGAAGCGGTGGCACCGCCGACTGAGTAGAGTTCTTTGACAGTCTTTACCGCATCGTCATAGCGCTTGAGCGCGGCGAGGCAGTTGGCGACGCCGAAAGTTGAGTCCGGCTGTTTGTTGGCAACACGGTAGGCTTTGATCGCTTCTTCATGCTCTCCAAGTTCATGCAACAACTGCGCTTTGCGATAAGCTAAGCCATCCGCATACTTGGGCGATTTGATCAATTCTGGAATCTGCGCAAGAGCCTTCTCGATCATCGGTGGATTCCGGTGAGCCTTGCGATTGTAATAGTCGAATCGTGCTTTGGTTGCGAAGAGCTTGTCTTTCATCCTCGAGATGTAACGAAGCACGGTCTCTTCTGGCTCGTAGTAGGCAACCAAATCCGCAAACCCTTTAATTTCCTCATCGGACATATCGTTGGTGCGGATAGAGGTGATCAGTCGCTGGGCCTCATCGTGCATCGCGTGCGGGTGGCGAAGTTTACTCATCAAGCGCACCTTCGCTTTATCATCAAGGCCACCCATGAGAGGCTTGATGCGTTCTTCGTAGAATTTCGAGCGGAGCTCCGGCCGTTTTTTATAATAGCCACACCATTGCAAGACACGGTCTGCATCCGCCGGTTTGCTTTCAAATTGCTTGGTCATCCGCGCAACCCAACTGTCCAAATCCTTTTCATGGGCGTATTGCGCATCAAACAGCTGTTTTCTCAGCGCATCATTATCGGCCATTCGTCCTCCGAATTTGGCGCTCCAGTAAGCACAGGCCTTTTCGCGCTTTTCTGTATCTTCAGTCTTTAGCGCGGTGCTTAAAACCGTCGACCAGTAGCGAGCGTCCTCTTCGGGTTTGTCGGTTTTTTGACCTCTGCCATCAAAGCCGCTGGCAGCCACATAGAATTCCGCGAGCTTGTCGTGGTTCGGGCTGCGGCTGGCGTAGTGCGAGATGACGGCACCGCGGGCAGATGCGGCGGCCTTCTCATTGCTCTTCAGGAAAGCGACCGCTGTGCGCCAGTGATACTCAGTCGCCTCCTCGAACTTGCCGAGTTTGTCCATCGCATTACCCAAGTAAGTCAGGGCGGTTCCGGAGTTTGGCTGGGCGACGTAGTCTTTATCTTTGACCATTCGCGCCCAAGTCGCGGTTTTTTTGGCATCATCGCCATTCTGTCCATGGCATTCGCCGATGTAGTATAGAGCCGCAGCCGCATAACTGACGGCATCTGGGAAATAATCGACCACATCCTGATAAGCTGTGATCGCTGCATTTCGCTTTTCAAGCTGGTGAAGGCAACGCCCCATGCGCAGCAAAACGTAGGGCAGCGCTTTACTCTTCGGGAATTCGAAGGAGTAGGCTTTGTAAGCTGCGTAAGCGCCTTTGTAGTCCTCTTTGTTGTAGAGCTTGTCGGCATCCTCAAGGTTCAAGCCCTCAAAGGTATCCAATTTGGCAAAATTATCGCTCGGATAGCGAATTTCCTCAGCAGCCACAAGCAAAGCCCCAGAAAGGCCGAAAACCAGAAAAACAATAATTTGAAAGCGAACAATCTTTTCGAGCATGTATGAGACGTGGTTTAGATAAAAAATACCGGCCTTGGAAGCCAGAAACCCATGGGAGAGATTCATACTGGTAAGCCCAGCCAAATCTTTCTTATCAGAATCTGAAAGGTGCCCCAGTCGCGAGGCGAAATCTTCAGTCCCAAAATTCAGACGGTTACGGGAAGAAAGCTCGAAGTATCAGAAAATATCGATACCAGAGATCAAATCCCCGACAAAATCCCCTACCGTGCCAATCAGATCTCCTGAAACATCAATGATATCGACTGCAGACGTCGCACCATCCAGCACATTGTAAATGGTCGAATTCGGCTCGGTGGGAGTGGCCGTCTTGATCTGATTCGCCTTTTGCTCTGGAGCAAACAGCTTCGAATACTCGCCCTGATCAAACCAGATTGCATGGCTGTCCACGCAGTAATCAAGAACCACACCGCGATAAACGAACTTCTTCATTCTCTGTCCCGTATCTGGGCTACTCAGAGCTTCTTCGTTCGAGTCTTCAGGTGGCTCCGAAAAGTGCTTTTTCAACAAACCTTCGAGCTTCTCGGCAGATTCTTGCCCCAGATGTATCAAAAACCCACGGCATTGCTCACAGAACTCGATTTCAAAGTTCCCTTTTTGATGCACGGTTAGACTGTGCTGGTCCCTTGGGCATTTCATTTGCCGCCTTACCTACAATAACAAGTTCTTCGCGTCTCTTCCGAAATTTCCAAGCCAGCATCTTTGAGAGCCTTGTTGTAGGCGATATATTGCTCGTCTTTTAAACCCCACGACCTCGGAACGGTACATGAATCGTACTCGAAAACTGTCGCCCCCTTTGGGAGCCGCTTCACCATCGCTCTAAATACTTCAATATCCTTCGTATCGACCAATGTTCTCGTTTTCGCCATCGCCAAGATATAGCGCGGGCTTGGGTGCTTCTTACCGCCTTCGTTGACCAGCATGACTCCATACGTATCGCCTTCGCGCATCTCCACGGGAACATCACCGATCCGATAAAGGACCAACGGCTTTGGTTTCTCCGCATGCAATAAAGGAATCAGCGCCGTAGTCATTGCTGCGAGTATCAGGAGTCGTTTCATTTTTCGATATTCTTTCTGAATTTTCTACGGCAATCGGAGATCAGATACAAGAAACCATCAATCGCCGAACATTCACATTGAAGTCTTGTTCATCAGGGAATTTGCCGTCCTCTGCGATGATCTAGAATCCATATCAAACGGCTCGGTATTTCCATCTCCGCCATAGAAATACGAACTCAACTGCGACCAATAGAAGGATCGCTGTTGGGATAAATAAAAACATCACGACCTCTTCGTCGAAAGCTCCTCCGGGCTGCCGGAAATTGCTTTCGCCTCCAAGACCACCCACCATGAAAAAACCTACAATGCAGTAGATGAGGCAGAATCCCCAGGCCATTCCAGTCAGAACCACGCATTTGCCTTGGACGGCAGGGAGCGATTTCCAAAGGACCAGACCAGACCAAGCGTAGAGGATTCCTGCAACCCCGATTGGCCCTGGGAATAAAACGAGTTCGAGCGAGGCCTCCAGCGTTAGGCCACCGCCCAGCGCAATTCCGAGAGTGCTCAAACCAAGGCAAAACAACAAAGCGAATAGACCCACGAGTAGTTTGAATACGGAGTAAAATCGAAGCATGAAGTGTTTCTTAGGTTGAGGAACGCCGCTGCTCACCAGCGAGGGGGACTAAATCATCTTCAGTAACCATACTGCACAAAGTCATGTTTTATCCAAGAATTCTTCTCCTTCTGAGCATCCGTTCAGCGAACTCATGAGCGGCTCCTTATTTGGGTTTAAGCAATGTATTGAAATCGTGCACGATCTCTTCCCTTCCTTTGCGAATCCTCATCACGCCCGATTTGTAATCGGAAATAATGAAGGGACTGTTGAAAACCCGCTCAGGTTGGTAATCGATCGCCTGACCGTTAATGGTTGGGTTTCCCGAGTAAGACGTATCGAGGGTGAGCAAGTCCCCGTAAATCGACTGATAGGTCAAGACAGCTCCGCTCCGAGAGACTGTGGCTGCCTTAACCCGCTTCTTGAATTCCTCAAAATTTTCGACGTCGGCTTTAGCCATCACTTCGAGGATCACCGGTGTAAGAGGATTTGCGGGTATCAACACAAAGCCTGGCGGTGTGAGCTTGGGCTGTGTTCCGAATTGTTTTTTCTCAAATGAATAGTCTCCCCAGGCAGCCCGGAAGGAAGCATACGCGCCTGGGGCTTCAACAAATACGATGCCATCTTCTTCAACGGGGTCGGAGAGGCCTTTTTTTGACATCCAAACCATGATCCCCTCAGCACCAAGCGCATCCTTCAACTGATGAACAATCAGGCTGCCCTTCTTCTGCACACACCAGGAGGCATTCTGGGTATCACGATTATTCTTAGCCTTCACGATCGGGACGATGCGTGGATCGTATTCGCCATTAAAAATGACACCTTGCCAGCGGCTCTGCACATTCAGCCTAACCCAATCTTCTAAAGGCCGTGCTTCACTCATGACGCAACCAATGATGAATTCAGGATCACAGTAGCTGTAGCGCAAGTTGCCGCCGCCATCAGTCCGGAACAAATGTGGTGTTATTTGATGCATCCAGGACGACCCATTACTATTCTGCCCAAGACCTTGTGCTCGCTGGGTGATTTCGTATTTTCCCCGTCCAGCCTCATCCAGAGCCAAGTCGGCAATCAATGCTGGAGGGCGGTATTTACTGAGCATATAGCCGATGTAATGACCACTAATCACCTGTGGTTCGCCGATCCCAAAATACATCCAAGCGAGTTGGGCGTTCCCGTGATTCCGCTTTTGATGCGTATAATTGAATCCCCGGACACGGGCAGCACCGCCGCCCATATGTCCCTTGATTTGTTCCTCGGCCCAGTAGGCGAGATAGAGGTCTAGAAGCATCTTGGCCGCTTTTTTTGCTCTGGTATCGCCAAAATCATAGAAGTTCACGAGTCCTTTGGCCCAAGTCGCATTGTAGCCGTCACTGCGCATTTCGGTACAGATTCCGTAGCGAGCGCGCTGCAGGCAATAATGCAAAAAATAGTCATTCCATGCGGCATAGTGCTCAGCGGCTTTCGCTCCGTTGTATACCCGATCTTTGTAATCCGGATGGTCTTTGACGTATTTGGCGAAATGCCAATGGAGAGTGAAATCCATGGTATGATGGTTCTCCGTGCTGTAGAGGTGCCAGGTCTGCGATTTTTTGTATTCGGCCCTTTCCAGCTTGGAACACAGCCGAGAGTAATGCCAGTGGGGCTGGAGGATGATCTTTTCGGTCTCTCCAGTGATGAGGCCGGGAGAGACGCTGCCCTTCGGTCCATAGAACTCAAGCAACCGGAGCACCATTTCTCCGTGCCAGTGGAAGCTATCCCGGTCTGATACAGATTCCGGATCTTCTAGATAAGCTTCAGCATTTTCGACCAGAGCGGCATTCGCCTCTTCAATCTTTTCGTTGAGATACAGACAACGTGCGGCGAAGGCCATCATAGAGTGCGAGTAGGCTCTGATGTAGGGCGGGCGTCCTTTTTTTAGAGGCGGCTTCTTCTTTGCTCGGTGGAGTGGTTTGCCCGCCTGAGCTCTGAACATCTCATCCACCCGTTTCTCAAAGCCAGCAAGAGCTCTCTCAGCTGTGAGGCTGGTATGCGGGTTTTCCTTGCCATGTGCCAAATTGAGCGAGATGCCAACGATTGATAGGAAACGTAAAAGAATCATCATGTCGTAGTGATTTTTGTCCTCAGCATGATAAAACTATAAATTCAGCACGCCTGATCGGGATGTTTTAATACCTAGAAAGACCCCATGCCCTTGAATAGACTAAGTCAAAGCATTTTAAATCCATTAGACCGTTTTGCGGATGGAATTGCCCAAAAGATGAACGGACTATCGGGAAAGAGTCGATGGCTGCAGTTCGTGCGACGCCATCTTGAAAAGAGAAGCGGCGCAACTAAGGAGTTTTTCGGCTAATTTTTTTGAGCCTTCTTGGGGTTGCCCAGTGGTCCACGCCGCTGTCGACGAGGAAGTCGTTGGTTAGAGCTTCACGGCCGAGGAGGAGGCGGTGGATCATTGTTTTCCGGCAGACCAGACTAACGACGATCTTCTTTTCAACATCGCCAAGGCGCATAGTGGTTTCTATGAAGATGCGATCATGGCCGTGGCCGGTGCTACTGCGGACATGTTTGCGCAGCTTGATCGGGGCTTCGAGGGTGATGAGTTTTTTTTCCTTCCGATCAAGGCGCACAGTGAAGCGGACGCGTTCATCAGGGAGCTCAACGATTTCCGCGCAGTCAATCGCACTACTCTTCGCACCCGTATCGGCCTTGGCACGGATTTTCAATGACCATTCGGGAAACTCCACCCATTCACGCCAGCCAATGATTTTTTTCTCACTCATCTTCTTCAAGTTCGGTGACGACGATATTGGTAGCGAGGTGTTCGCGCAATTGGGTTTCGATGGCATCGGATTCAAGATCATCGATGCTTTTCTCAAGTTTCGAATGTTGGCGGTCGCTGGACGGCACGGCGATATGGGCAACGGGATCTCCGGGACCAACGGCGGGCATCGTGGTCATGCCAAGCACGATGCCTTGTTGCGTGCTACGAATGATCTCGTTTTCCCGACCGAGCAGACTGGTGCTCGTGGCCAGTGCCTGACCGGCGGAGACGGCATCACCAGGGCCAACGTGGAAATGCAGGAAGCCACCGCTGTCTGAGCGGATCCATGTGGTTTCTCTTACCGTGATCTGATGGGGCGGGCTTTCCGGTTCATCCTCAGTCATACCGAGTTTTGCCAAGGCGTTCGAAATACCACGCAGAGTCAGATCCTGTACGGAGGGCTCGGCCTTCCAGACTTCTCCAGCTTCGAGAACGATCGTTGGGCAACCGCTTCTTACGGCTTCTTTGCGAAGTGAGCCATCAGGTCCCGTGCTATCCACAATGATCTCACAACCAAAAGCTTTGGCGAGCTCGACGCATTCTTTGTTGGTGCAATCCGTCCGCACGTTGGGAAAATTCGTTCGGCGCACCGCGGCGGTGTGGAGATCGATGAGGCAATCGCAACGATTGATAATTTGTTCAAAAATGACAGCTGCCAAACGACTGCTGAGGCTGCCACTGGCATTTCCGGGAAAACACCGATTGAGATCACGGCGGTCGGGCATGTAGCGCGAGTGGCGCTCGAATCCCATGATGTTGACAACGGGGACGAGAATCAAAGTACCGCGTTTCAGCTTGAAAGGCTTTTCCTGAATCATGCGGCGGATGGCCCCAGTGCCGTTGATCTCATCGCCATGGACGGCGGCGGTGACACCGACGACTGGGCCGTCTTCAGCTCCGCGCCAAATCATCAATGGCAGGGTGATGCTGGCACCACCAAAACTTTTCCCAATATCGATGCGGAGCCGCTTTCGCTGACCGGGAGAAATTCGACTATCTCCCCATGCGCCAATGTCAGGTTTCATGCTTGGGAATCTTCAGAGTCAACGTTATCCGGAAGCTTGCGCAACTTGCGGCGCTTCTTTGGCTTGTTCGGGATGAGTTCTTTCATCTTATCGGTGCGCCCGTAGCAGAGCAGCGAATCATCTGCCTGAAGAATCCTTGAACTCTTCGGATTGGAAATGACTTTGCCGTCGTGGCGTAGGGTCAGAACCATGATGTCCATTTCGCGCAGTCCGGTTTCTTCGAGTGACTTGCCGTCGAAGCTGCTGCCCTCAAGGATACCAATATCCGCTACGGAATAGCCACGGCTGACGGTGAGGCGCTGGCGTATGTCAATTTCGGGGAATTTTACCTGGTCGGCAATGTAGTCGACGATTGCACCCGCAAGATCAAGGCCGGTTGCTCCTTCGATGCCCTCCAAGCCGGGGGAGGAATTAACCTCCATGATTTGCGGGCCATTGGCCCCCTCTAGCATATCGACTCCGCACACCCGCAGTCCCATGATCTGTGCCGCACGCACAGCTGCCTCTTCATAGGCCGGATCGAGCTCAATGGCTTCTGCCTTGCCTCCTCGGTGGACGTTGGAGCGAAATTCTTGGCCTTGCGCGGTTCGGCGTATCGCAGCGACCACCCGGTCGCCGATGACAAACGCGCGAACATCCTTCCCTTTACTTTCAGCAACAAATTTTTGAAGTAATACCTGCTGCTTGGTGCTGTGCAGTGTCTCGACAATCGCTTTGGCAATTTCCAGCTTGTCCGCAAGAATGACACCAACTCCTTGGGTTCCTTCCAGCAACTTGATAATCACCGGAGCCCCACCGACGCGCTGGAGAGCTTCTTCAACGTCTTTTTTGTCATCAACATAGGCCGTCTGCGGGATGCCCACATCGTGGCGGGAGAGAATCTGCAGACTGCGGAGCTTGTCGCGGGAATTACTGATGCCCGCCGCCGTGTTCGGTGTAAACACATCCATTTGCTCGAACTGTCGGACGACTGCGGTACCATAGCGAGTGATTGAGGTTCCAATCCGCGGCAGAATGGCATCGGGCGCATCAAGTTCTTTGCCACGGTAATGAAGATCCGGATTCCCATGATCGAGGCCAATGGTCAGCCGTAAGGTATTAAGAACCTTTACCTTGTGGCCGCGCTGCCTCGCAGCTTCGACCAAACGACGTGAGGAATAACACTGGGGAGAACAAGATAGAATCGATAACTTCATGTAGATATTTTTTGGATGGAGATGTTGGGTTCTCCCGGAGAGGAAACCATAGAAGCTAGGCATTTACTCGTCAATGCAAGCTCAGTTTGCCACTATTGCAGTCGTTACTGCTGCAGCTTTCCTAGTGGTTTCCGCGGAAAGAAAGTCTGATGAAACGCGCCAGGCAGGACCAGAGCCCAGCTAGTTCCAACCTGGGCCCGTCCAACAACCGATAGCCTTCGAGGTTCCGCTACGCTTCACTCAAAGCTACCTTTGGAGTTCGGCAGTTCCGTATTTTTGGTAAATATCGCCATCAGTCCCCCGGCGGGTTGGGCTGCACCTCAAGTGGCACCTCCTTCCCCCACTCGAATTCTACGGATTGGGGGCACAGATTCCAAACGATCTTGGCGCGGGCGTATTTCTTGGGGACCTTGGGAATCCAGAGACGATGGGTAAACCCATCTTGAATCTGCTTCTTCACAAAAACAGTTCGATCGGCTTCCTTAATGCTCGCGAGAGTTTCCCACTTTAAGATCACCGTTTTCCCATCTGCAGTCTCAATGCGGAATTTTGCAGCTTCGGGATCGAGCTTGGTCCCTTCTTTCGTGTGCTTGAGAAAGAAAGGGGTGCAATCGACACCCTCGATATTGCGGGAAGGGACCGTCTTCATCGGAAACTTCATCTCTTCATACGGGATGAATGTCCGAATCTTAACGTCACCAAAAGCAGCAGTGGCTGCGGCACCGAGAGTGACTAATATCATTGGGAGCATTCTTCGGAAGTTCATTGTTTTGCCGTACGTCAAAGGTGACTCACGCGCGATAGCGCGTTGAGTCCACCGACTTGTTGGCAGGCTTGTTTGTCGGAGTCAGTCACTACTGGAGTCGGCGCTTTCGATCGCCCTCAGCATCATACTGAGACCGTGGTTAAAGCAGCCATCACCGCAGACTGGCTTGAAGCCAGGGATGGAGTGGCCGTCACAATGTTCATCCGCTGAATGGTCGAGCGTAATGCCGAATGAGGCAGGCGTAGAAATTGAGGCTCCTTGAGCTGGACGCTCATAGATGCTCTCCCCTTTCTTGATCGTCCTGAGGATCTTGATATCAGCCAGCTTGTCCTCATCAATTTCCAACGGATTGTCTGAGAGCACGACAAAATCAGCGAGTTTACCGACTTCGATGCTGCCCTTGGAATCTTCCTCGAAATGCTGCCATGCAGGCCAGATTGTGAGGGCCTTGAGAGCTGTGGCAACGGGCACGCAGTGCTCGGGACCGAGCACCTTTCCGGTGCGTGTCTTGCGGGTGACCGTCGCGGAAAGGATGCGCATCGAGTCGGGCAGCGCAACCGGGGCATCGTGGTGGCTGCCAAACATCATACCGCGCTTGAGCACCCAACCGGTAGGCGAGATGTTGGGCGCGCGCTCCGGGCCGAGCACCGAATCCCGGTGGTAGTCACCCCAGTAAAAGGTGTGCATGGGAAACAGGGACGGAAAAATGTCCAGCTCCTTCAACGCATCGACCTGGTCCTCACGCAGGACCTGTCCGTGGATGAGCACGGGACGGTTGTCGACGTCCGGGTGTTTCGCCTTCGCCTTGCGGATCGCGGCGATAAAACGATCTGAGGCGGCGTCGCCGTTGCCATGGCAGAGGATCTGCCAGTCGTTCGCATAGGCCTTCTCCACGGCCGCGAAGGTCGTCTCCTCGTCAACCGCCGCGTAGCCGACATAGTCCTTCGGTTGACCGGGAGGCGGAACAAAGTAGGGTTTCGTCAGCCATGCGGTTTTTCCCTGCGGCGAGCCGTCGATGGTGAGCTTCACGCCACCGACGCGATAGCCATTCTTGTATTCCATCGAAGGCTTGGGATCCTCGACTTCGAGCACGTCCGGGTAGGCGACAAGGTCGATGGGTAGTTCGCCCGAGTCGGCGACGCGCTCCATGGCAGCTAGTCCGGCGCCCATGGCACGCCCCTCCTGGGCGGTGGTGTAGCCGAAGGATGCTTGAAGTTTGGTTCCCTCGAGAACGAGCGCATCATTGATAGGGTTATCAAAATTGGAGGCCAACTTGCCGACCAGCATGAAAAAGGCGTATTCCTCGCAGACTCCGTTTGGTTCCTTCGAGCCTTCCTTGCGCTGGAAGACGCCGCCTTTCGGGTTTTCGGTTTCCGCGGTGATTCCCGCGAGTTCCAGAGCCTTGCTATTGCCGACTCCGAGGTGACCGGATTGGTGAATAATGATGACAGGAAGGTCGGTCGAAACCTTGTCGAGGTCTTCCTTGGTGGGATGGCGATTTTCGGCGAGTTGCGAATTGTCGTAGCCGAAGCCTGCGATCCAACCGACTTTCTTAACGACCTCCTTATTGTTTTCCGCCCAATCGGTCAGGAGCGCCTGCAGGCTGGCGAGGTCCTTGCCCGTGCCATCTGGAGGCGGAAGCAGGTTGGCGGTCGACGCCTGCAGGCCGATCATGTAGCTATGGCCATGAGAGTCGACGAATCCCGGAAGCATCGTCTTGCCACCAAGGTCGACGAGCTTGGTAGCGTCGCCCTTGGTCTTCAATACGTCCTCCTTGGTTCCGACGGCAAGGATCCTGCCATCCTTCACCGCAACGGCCTCGGCGGTCGGCGCAGTGTCATTGATGGTGATGATCGTGCCATTATTGTAAATTGTGTCAGCCTGTTGTGACGCGGCAGTAATGGTCAGAATGCAGTGCGCAGCTAGAATCGTCAGAACGGTTTTCATGATAGTAGTATTCTCTAAGTTTATGATGTTGTCTAGACTTGGGGCAGTTCAGGTGGAGCGGGAAATGATCAGTTTATTTGCCAACGTCCGAGTCATCCTACGCCTGACCGAGGGCGCTCTTCGACTTCTGGGATGTTGGTTGAATGGCCATAAGGCTTTCGACTCGCGGCGGGTCAGGCGTTAGGATTGACGTCTTGTTCGCTTTGTTTATTTAGGGAACAATTGTTTTTTGAATGGCACCTCGTTATAGACAGAAATACTAACAGATCCTTTGGGGAGGTTCCAAACAAGTATAGATGCTCCATCATCCTTAACGTCTTTACGCACCCATATCCGATGAGTAGAACCATCTTCAATCTGTTTTACATCAAACTTTGTTAACTTGTCTTTAGGGATAGCCGACAAAATATCGCACTTAACAGGGGTTTCAGCCTTGTTTTCCTTTTGAATTCGAAATTGAGCTTCCTCAGACTTAAAGATAACGCCTTCCTTGAATTTTAAATATAAAGGTGTGTATTCAACACCATCTGTCGTTACTGAATTGCCTGCCTTCAAATAAGCAGCCAACATAGAGTGTGGAACTTTTGATGTTTCTTGAGCTTTTAGAGGTAGAGAGATTCCTGCTAGCAACATCGCTATCGTTAATACGTATGGTAGTTTGTTCATAATGTTTTGGTAGTGTTGTTTATAGCGAACGTATAGCTCAACCGCGCTCAAAGGAAACGCTCAAAAACCAAAAACCTTCCCACCCCGAAAACCGAGCGGAGTCGCGACGCTGTTAAGCGTCGGATGCAGCGACTTGTTCGGTCTGTTGTTGTTTCAGAGGATTTGT
>JBGCEE010000029.1:0-12621 GCA_045106015.1 Akkermansiaceae bacterium
ACCATGTTGCCACGTATCAAGGGAATATTTGTCAGATTCCTTCCTTTTCACCGCCGTTCTCGCCTCCAGCATTTCACGCAATTTCCGTGTTCCAAGGCCCAAAAAAACATCCCAAAGGACACAACCTGATCACTATTTTCACATCAAACTCACTTCGACTCTCAGTTCTAGCAGGAAAAGACGCATGCTGGAGTATTGCATTTTTCTTGCGAATCGAGAATGGTCCTCGGAGAACCTGCCGGTCCCTTTTTAATGTTGTTCTCTTTTTATCAACGATCCGCAAACTACGCTCCGGCACTTCTGGGTGAGAGCAAGGAATTCAAAGCCCCTGATATCACCGCGATCGTCAGCATCCGGGCGCATGAGGAGAATGCGTGGATACTGGAACGGCTTCAAAAATTGGGAAATTATTACGATCCTGCCCCGCTTTTCGTAATCGTTGATTTTGGTTCAAATTCGCATTTTACCGAAAAAATTTCAGAAATCTGTTCGGAGAACGGCTTTACATATCTTCATGTCGAAGATCAGGGAGTATTTTCATTGAGTGCAGCGAGAAATGCGGGCTTTTCCAAATCGAAGAGCGATCTTGTCTATTTCACAGATATTGATTTTTTCAGTGAGCCCGACCACTTTTTAAGACTGGCCGAATACGCGACACGCCATAACTTCGGAATTGTCCGAGATATCGTGCTCAACATCCCAGCTTATCACCTGAACGAAGATCATTCTCGGGAATTTTTGAAACTCAGTGGCAAGCAGCATTTATCCTATCTGAGCCAACTGGCTGTAAACTGCGCTGAAAACGCCTTGGGAGATTCATGTGAATTTGTCGCTCCATACTCCAATAATTTTCTCTGTACACGGACATTTTTTAATCTCTCCGGTGGATATGATACGGGTTTCAGAGGGCATGGATCAGAAGATTTCGAATTGATGGTACGTTTCGGTTTGCACAAAAAAGCCGTAAAATTTCCGAAAGGAGTGATGAAAAACATGTATTCACCTTCTAGGAAAAGCTTCTTTGGCCCCCGATCTTACGCTGGATTCAGAAGGCTGGCGGAAGTTGATTCTTTCCGTGCAGAAAGCAGTGGTTTCAAGAGCTTTCATCTATGGCATCCGATCCGTAAGAATTGCAGTTGGCGTAGAAATAACGATTGGAGGAGATCCAAACTCAAAAATTCACTTTCGAAATTGCTCAACGACTCCTTAGCACTGCTCAAAACCGATTACTTGGATCGCGATAAAATCGCTCTCTGCGTCTGCACGAAAGCCGAACATGCGGAATACCTTCTCCCTCTCCGTGACATTGGATACCGGATCGAGGTAGTAGAAAAGTTTGATTCAAAAACTATCTCTGTAATTCAAGAGAGAATGGAAAGCGGGGAATTCGAAGGGTTCTTTACCGTGAAGTCGGAGGCGAACGATCATCAAGCTGTTCATGAACTCTTTAAATTGTCAGGTGAGCACTGCAAACACAGAGCTGTCATTGACGCCGGAATTTTTCCTTCAACCCTTCATTTTGCCGAGGAATTTGAAAGCTCAACAACTGACTTCTCTGATTTCGATCGCGCTCGACATTCGATTTCAAAAGAGAGCCTTTCGGTAGCGAGCCTCTTTATCAAACGAATGCTCGAATGTGATTGGTCCGCTAAGAGCCTTTATGAGACCAAGTTAAAAAAAGCACCTGAAAAAAAACCTAAAAGGGCCCCTGAATTGACTAAAATTTTTATACCTCTGGAGTGTTCTGAAGAATTACAGAACGGGGGGCATTCAGATTCCAAAAAAGGTTATATTGATTTTGAGAGATCCATTCCAGCCATCGCGCGAGAAAATCCGGATTGTGAGATATTCCTAGGATCAGATTCGAAAAACAAACCGAACCTGGGCAGGCTTCCCCCAAACATATACCTATGCGAAGAACAAGATGCCCAAAATATGATTCGGTCATGTGACTTTTTGATCGTATACGATTCACCGCTGGGATTCCTGGGTCTGCTTCACAGAAAAAAACTGGTAAGCGTAGGTCCGGCCAATTTCAACTTGGAAGGGCTTGGCGTACGAGCAACGGGTCTATCTGATGCATTTCGCATTGTGAAAGAAGACCGTTCGGCGAGACCGGATATGGATCTGCTGAAACGGTTTGTTTCCTGGTTGATCGCTGAAAAATATTCGTTTCTTGACGAAGGTGGCATGAAACATGTGCATCCAAAAAACAGGATCGATGGTAGTGGACGACGGAGATTGACTTTCTTGAATTGGAACGGTGTTAAAATGCCAATTGGGCGATCCAGTAACTTCAGTCACGTGGATTCAGGCTCATACATTGACGGGCGTTTGGGACTCAACATTGGGAAATTCGTCGTTCGTGGCCACCTCGATTATTTAAAATCACAAGGAAGGCACTTCTTACTGAATATGCGCCAAAAGTATCGTGATTGGCAGGGTCAGGGAAAGCAGTGACACCAAAGGTCTTTCCTGATTACCCGACACCCGATTTTTAAATCATGCTCATGCTTTCAGAAGCCAATTCGCAAGAGTCACAGTTGGTCAGAAAGTTTTTTGGAACGTTCCATTTTTGAACTGGAGTGAAATCCACTCAAGCGCGCTCGAGGACAGACTTCACGAGTACCCGTAGAATGATGAACACCAGTATCCCCACAATGGCGATTGTGACCGAGAGATATTCGCGTCTGGGCTCACTGGCTTCTTCAGGAAGAAACGGATTCTGAATTACGGTGAAAAACTTTGAGTTGGCAATTGCCTCGCTACGGTTCTGCTCAATCATCAGTTCGGCACCGGCCAATAACTTCACTCGGAATTCAATCTTTTCGGATACAAATTTAAACTCTTTTGCGATTTGATTCAGCCGGTCTTTTTCAGCCCCTGACAACTTGGCTGCCTCTTTTTCCACCAATTCTTCCAATGACCTAATTTGGCTTTTGACGGTATCGATTCTCGGAGAATCGGGTGAGTCACGAATCAGGGTCGCCAACTCCGCGTTCATTTTTAGCAACTCCAATCTCAATGTCTGAATAGCCACCAGAGTTGATTCAATCATCTGTTCGGGACTGATGAAACTATACTTGTTCTGAAGCTCAGTAAGTTCTTGGTTTGCCTCTTGTAACCGGTTCAAAGCGCGGTCTAGCTCGGAATGCAGAAAATCGGACTGCCGGTTCGCGATTTCCTGATTGATTCGATTCACGAAGTCTTCCGCTCTCTCAAGCAGATAGGCTGACACTTCCTGAGAAAGCTTCGGGTCAAATGTAGAAACCGAAACCATCGTCAGTCCTGAGGCTTCATCATAGTGGGCTTTGATGTGCCTTCGGTAGTATTCCAGCCTATCCTCAAGACTCGCATCACATTCTAACCTGAATACAAAATCTTTTTCAGGAGCATTATAGTGCTCTCTGAGATCGAATTTTTTTTCTAAATCCAAAAGCAAGTCGGCCGACTCGAAATAGCTGATGGCTATCTGCGAATCAATCGACCTCGCATCGGTCAATCCGGGAAGTGCCAGTAATGCAACACTTGCTTCAGCAGTCGAGCTCTCATGCTCCGAAATTCTGAATTCGGACTCCGTGACGTAGCGATCAGCTGCAAAAACCCAAAGGTAAATGATGCACATCGAAACAGCCGAGAAATAAATCAGAGTGAGCAAACCCAAAAAATACCTTGAGAAGGTATTACGTCGGGCCCCGGGATCGATTTGTTTATCTAACATAAAATTTCTAATCTAATTTTTCAGAGGCAGGCGTGGTGCTCATTTCGCTACCTTCTTCGCTACCTTTTTTTTACCCGATGCCTGCTTCGCAATCTTTCTAGCAGCATCTTCACCTTTTTTCTCTTTCACATGCGAGATGTAGGCCTCGATTCCGTCCTGGATATCAGGAAAATAATCAGCACGGCCATCTCGAAGAAAAATCGCCGATTCACAAGCATTTTTTAAAGTCTTCAGATTATGTGAAACGAATATCAACGACGCTCGTTCGCTTAGCTCTTTAAAAGCCTTTTCGGCTTTCGCTCGGAATACCATGTCACCGACCGATGTCAATTCGTCGATTAAATAGACGTCAAACTTAAATGACATAGATAATCCGAACGTCAGACGAGCTCTCATCCCCGAGGAGTAGGTTTTCACAGGCATATCAAAATAATTGCCCAGCTCGCTGAACTCGTTGATAAACTCCATCACGTTGCCAATTTCGACCCGAGTCAAACCATTGATCTCGCAGACAAATTTTACGTTTTGTCTTCCGGTTAGGGATCCTTGGAAACCGGAAGCCAAACCTAACGGCCAAGAAATATCGACATCGGAAACAATTCGTCCCTGGATTGGGGGTTCGGATCCGCCAATCAAGCGCAGTAGCGTGGATTTGCCAGCGCCATTACCACCGAGAATTCCAACATTGGTTCCTGTAGGTATTTGGAACGAAGCATTTTTAAGAATATACCTACGCTGATCCTTGACTGGATAATACTTCGTGACGTTTTTGAATTCAATCATAGCATCTATCGTCTGGATACCAGAAAGCTTTCGTTTTGGCGGAAAAAAATCAAACCCGCTGCCAAAGTCACCACTGCGAAAACAGCGGGATAATGAAAATTCGTTGCCCCCGCATCATAAAAAGGAAACATCGCCTTGCGACTTTGTTCGATTGTGTGAACCAGAGGGTTGTAGAGCAGAATCTCTTGCGCAACTTGGGGTAGGGCTGTCAGTGGAGCGAAAACGGCACTCAAAAAAATCAGTGGCATCTGGATAATCATCACGACCTTTTCCATCTCATTGTAGTAAGCTGCTGCGACCCCGAAGATAAGTCCCATGGCACAACCAGAAAGCCAAGTGAGAAGTGCACACGCTAGGAGAATATGCAAGTGATGGATCGAAAGTTCGATTCCGAACCACGCCCCGATCACGCAAAAAAGCGTAAAAGAAAGAGCTGTAGAAAAAAACTGGAATATAAACCTGGCAATGAACGGGTCGAGCGGTCGAACCGTTTTATAGACCAATAGTCCGTGATTGGAATTCACAGTATTCACTCCCGCGCTCATGCTTCCTTGAAAAATTTGCAGCATGATCCGCCCGTTCAAAATGAAAAACAGATATGGTATTTCCGGAACTGTTCGACCAGCGATGGATCCGATTAGCAATCCAAGAAACAGCGCACCCAGCAGGGGCTCGATAAGCATCCAAAGGAAGCCGAACTGGTATTTTCCGAACCGAGTGGCTATCTCTCGGTTGATCAGTGCGCGAATCACATGAATCTGAGTTCGCCATGCTGAACGGACTTTTATCTGAATTAGATGGGACACCTTGAGATCTATTACGCGTCTTGAAATTGGGTCGGAAGACTGATTATCGAATGTTTGGAATTTTCAAAGCCAGATTTGGAATGACAATAGTCTGGTAGATCAGCCTATATTGTCATTCTCAAAACTGGTTCGTCGTCCGTTGAATATTGAACAAGGATTGTGAAAACGGCAGCAGTTGATTAATTAACCTGTTCCATCGGGTCAAAGGAGCTTCCGTAATGTAAACGATATCCTCTCCCTTCATGTCGAAACGTTGCGTCAGGAACATGACCGCAGGTTCTTTCATGTTCAGTGTGTAGACTGTGTCAGGATTCCCTTTACGGAAAACAAATACACCGGTCGCATCCGAGCGCCTCTCATCTAAGCCTACTGCAGCTCCCAAAGCGTCAGCCAATGTTGGTGATGGCACAGGAAAAGGAACCGTAACAGGCTTGTTGATCGCTCCCATAACATAAAATCGATTCGAGGTGTCCGTTGTAACACTCAGGAGGTCACCCTCCTCAACTGAAAAAGCCTTTTTGCGAAAACCTTGATAATCGAAGTGATAGTCCACTCCGTTACGTCGATAAATGTATTTGAAAAGATGCTCAGCCTTGGCAGGGCCGCCAGACGCAGCAAGAAGATCCAATGTGGTGAAATTTTCTTTCTCGAGGGAAACTGGACCGGGGTTGATTACTTCACCGATGACATTTGCCGTTCTCGCTATCCTGCCCGAAATTGCCACGGATGACTGAGCTGTATTCGATATCGGCTTAAGTTTGTCGTTCAAATCCCGTGAAATGTCAGCGACCGTCTTGCCCATGACATTCAGCTCACCCACGTATGGCAACCTGACGATTCCGTTTGCCGGCACTTCGAGTGGACCGAAGGGGAATTTCTCACCTCCGGTAAAAAACGGGCTCTGCTCATTCACATCCGTAATCACAAAGGTGAGCGAATCTCTTGTTCTAACTTTATCCGAGTAACTTTCACCCAAAATCTTTGGCGGGATCTGTCCCTGTCCGTAGGTCCGTGATCCTTTCGGTAAATCGAATTTCGATCTGACTTCAACGATCGCGAAGGGAGGCTGTTTGCCATCGTCATCCGCTCCGACAATATCTGACTTCTGGGGTCCGGGTTGTGACATCCAAGAGCATCCCAACGAAAGGCCAAACGTGAAAAGGATCATCGCGCGGCTGAAGAATCCGAATATACTCATAAAACTGTTTGCGGAACAAATGGGGGTTATTTGGCTATCCCGTTCGAGAATGATTTCCGAGGGGTTTCTGTGTGAAAGGTTGAAAGTTTTTTCGAGTCCTGTGTCAAGCTCTGCATTTTTATTCAAGCTGTCGCTTCCCTCCAAGCATTGAGTTCTAAATGACAAATTTTTGCGTCTACTTTGGTGAACGGGCACTGGCCGCACGCATTTCAGTCAGCTGGGTAAACGGTTGGCACCCTGGAAATGCCAGCACCCTTTGTTTGACATAGGGCCGTAAGCAACGACAAATAGGTGTCGATGTCGACTAGGGAACAACTGAATACAAAAAGGTTATTCCAAAAACTTCTCAAGAATCCCAATCTTGATGCATTTCTGGCTGACCTGCCAATTGACGGCCGCCCACTGCATGCGGGTTGGGGATACCGACCAAGTGGCAAATCAGCGATCGCTTCATCCATAAAAGCGGATCAACCACTGCTACTTCTGGAGGATGCGTTTGTTCGATCCTTGAAACCAGGCGGTCGGCACACATACGGTTTAGTGGCAGATTCCAGGGGAATTTACTACGATCAAGCTGGCAAAAGCGATCTCATTGTCTCTCTGAACTCTGGTCAGGCTGAAGGCTGGATGAGAGAAATCCCCAAGTCCATCGCTTCAATAGAAATACTTCGAAAGAGATTCGTTGAGGTGGGTGCTTCAAAATACAACTGGTACCCGGGCGATTTTCAACCTTCACAGGAAGAATTTGAACCAGGAGTTTTAGTAGTTGATCAGACACGAGGCGATGTATCGCTGCCTTTGGGAATCGAAAAAGCTAGGACGTTTGACCAAATGATTCGTGAAGCTTTGGACGAAAATCCAGACTGTCCCGTATATCTTCGGGCCCACCCTGACCATAAATATCGAGGAAAACATTCTTGCTTCAGCTCATGGGTTTTTGAAGAAGAGAGAATTCGGCTCCTGCCTCCTGAGCTCTCCCCTTCTAAGTGCTTCAAGTTTTGTCATCAAGTCTACGCCGTAACGTCTCTTCTCGGGATGGAAGCACTGCTTCATGGAAAAACTGTAAAATCCTATGGTTGGAATTTTTATGCCGGTTGGGGCCTAACAATTGACAGATCCCAAGACTCTAAACCGCCAAGAGACCGGTCTGTTAGTGTTGAACGGCTTTTTGAAGCTGCGTATTTACAATACTCCCATTTTTTTGACCCGGATACAGGTAAACGATGTGAGCTCAACAGAGTTCTGGATCATATCGAATTGCAGCAACAAATTGCCAAAGAAAACTCCGGCACTAAAATCACCGTTGGTTGGGTTCCATGGAAACGGTCGATTGCAGAAGATTATTTTCGTTCGCCAGGATGTCGATTGATCCATGCACGCAATAATGAAGAAGCCCTGAAAGTTCAGAAGTCTTTTGAAGACTCGCAGCTGCTGCTTTGGGGCTCTACCGAGTGTCCACAGGAATCCAACGTGCCGATCGTGCGAGTCGAGGATGGGTTCCTTCGCTCTGTCGGATTGGGTGCCAGCTTTCATAGGCCCCTCTCTTGGATCTGCGATGATCTAGGCATCTATTTTGCCCCTAAAACTCCCAGTCGATTAGAGAGAATACTCGAGACAGGTGATTTCTCAGAAACTCAGTTGCATGACGCAGATATCATCTTGAAGTTTCTTCTCAAAGAACGTCTATCCAAGTACAACCTTCGAGATGATTCGACTGAATGGAACAAAGCCGAAGCAAAGGGTAAAAAGGTGATTCTCGTGCCGGGGCAAGTTGAACTTGATGCCTCAATCAAAATGGGAAGCCCCGTAGTACAAACCAATGGCGACTTACTCAGAAAAGTAAGAGATGAGGAACCGGACGCTTTCTTGATTTTCAAGTCTCATCCAGATTTGGTTGCCGGAGCACGCCATGGGCAACTTTTACCGAGCAACGCCGAATCTGTTGCTGATCTCGTTGTTTCGAAGGGTGATGTGATTGACTGGCTTGAACTCTGCGATGAAGTCTACACCATGACTTCCACCGTGGGTTATGAAGCACTGATTCGCGGTATTCCAGTGCGCACGTATGGCCTGCCTTTCTATGCAGGCTGGGGATTGACTAATGATCTTTTAGAATGCCCTCGGAGAACTCGGAAGGTCACTCTGCTTGAACTCGTATGCGCCACCAAAATTTGTTATCCGCGCTACCTAAATCCCCTTAGCGGAGAGTTTACAACAGCAATTCAGGCAGCAAACCTCATGGCAAGCGGCGCGATTGTTGACAATCGCCCATGGTATTTGCGCACGATTTCAGTTTTAAAACGGCAATGGGTGAAGTTGAATCGCTGATAACACCTCCGTGGCAACTTCAATCTCCAATCCCAAACTCAAAATCGAGGTAGTCACTGATACCTACGTGCCAGACATCAATGGAGTCGCAATATCTTTGGGAAGACTGGTCAATGGATTGCGACAAAAGGGCCACGATGTCACCATACTCCGCTCGGGAAAAGCAAACGGGACTGGTGAATCTTCAGTGTTTTCATGGCCGCTTCCCGGCTATTGGGAAATCAGCGTTGGCGCACCTTGGTTGGGTCAAATCAAGCGTCGGTGGCGGAAAAATCGACCCGATGTCATCTATATTGCGATTGAAACTCCACTTGGTTTTTCAGCGATGTCTGCAGCACAAAAACTAAAAATTCCCGCACTCGGAGGCTTCCATACAAATTTCAAGGAATACTTGGCTGACTACGGGATGGGAATCCTTTCAGGTCCAGTTGGTGCATACCAAAAGTGGTTTCATAGCAGGCTACACAACACACTTGTTCCCTCTCCCGGAATGAAAGAAAAACTAATGTCTTCAGGCTTCAAAGTCCCTGAGGTGGTAGGAAGAGGGGTTGATACAAAACTTTACTCTCCCGCAAAAAGGAGTTTGAAACTCAGAAAGCAGTTTGGTGCTGAGGGCGATACGCCTATTGCGTTAGTTGTCGGGAGAGTCTCTGGGGAGAAAAACATCGAACTGGCTATCAAAGCATTTGCGAAGATGTTGGAGATCCAACCTAACCTTGTTCCACTCGTCGTAGGAAATGGACCCATTCGTAAGAAACTAGCTCGGGCCAATCCAAGCGTTCGATTTCCTGGCTACATCACTGGAGAAGATCTGGCAGAGTGCTACGCATCATGCGACATGCTACTATTCCCTAGTGAAACAGAAACGTTTGGGAACGTCACCTTGGAGGCGATGGCTTCCGGACTCCCTCTGTTAGCGTATGACTACGCTGCGGCGGCTTGGCACGGAATACACGAAGAGAATTGCCTCAAAGTGCAGAAAGGCGATGAAACCGCATTTTTGGAAAATGCAGAGAGGCTTCTGAACCCAGAGATACGTAGGCGGCTTGGATCAGAGGCAAGAAAGAAAGCAGAAGAACTATCTTGGGAAGCCGTCGTGGCTGATTTCGAATATTTTCTTCGCCAAGCAGTCAATGAAGGTTAGACCAGATTCACTTGTCTGATGGTTTACCTTACTCCGCTGCCGCTTCTGTTTCCTCTTTAGGTGTTGACGTTCCAGCTTCGCCGGACCCTTTCTCCAGAAAATCGCTCTTGTTGATGATCGCTTTGATCAAAGACTCGCCAGTTTCTTTTTGATGGCGAATCGAAAGACCAGTGAAAAAGGCTGCAGCGGCTAAAATGATGAATAACCAGATCATTCCTGAGCCAACCCCAGATGGCTCAGGTGCGTGTGCAGGGGGTCTTGGTGAGCGTTTAGCCTTTGGTTTCTCGGTTGTTTCTTCTTCTGGAAGGTCGGGTAACGGGGCAGGCCCCGCTGTTTCCACTTCTGCTGGTTCCTCGTGGCTCAGAAGTTCTAATTCTTCTTCCGACAGCGAAAAGTCAAAGGCAACGTCTCCAAGTTTCACCGACATTCCAGAGATCAACGAGACTTTGCTCTGGCGAGTTCCATCCACTTTGATTCCGTTGGTCGAACCCAAATCATTGAGAACATAACCACCTCCAACGCGAAGCATCTCAGCGTGTTTACCTGAAACGGAAGCACTATCAATGACGATATCGTTGTCACTTCCCCTTCCTAAGCTAACAACTTTGCGCTCTAGTTGAAAGCGGTAGGGTTGCGCATTCTGATCCTGATTGGTGATAATAACTCGAGGCATAATAAGATAACGGTCGCTTCCCTGCTTTTCTAACGCAGAATCCCACACAGATGCACCAGAAAAAACCATCCGAGCCGGAATTCTTTCGGATTGCCAGCTCAGTACACATCTGCTTTCCTCCTCTTCGTAATGGCAAATGCAACCAACGTTCTCTCCACCGGCATCGAAATCATTGGATCAATCCGCTTCTCGAACGACATGATTATCGATGGCACGATTGAAGGTGAAATCAGCTCCAACAAAGGCAAAGTTACCATCGGTGAGAATGCTAAAGTCAAGGGTGATGTGACAGCAGGTGAAGTGAAAGTCTTCGGCAATGTTGAAGGAAAAATCACTTCCGAACGCTGCGAACTGAAAGACAAATCCAAAATTA
Source organism: Akkermansiaceae bacterium (assembly GCA_045106015.1). Classification (GTDB taxonomy): domain Bacteria; phylum Verrucomicrobiota; class Verrucomicrobiia; order Verrucomicrobiales; family Akkermansiaceae; genus Luteolibacter. The sequence continues at coordinate 11,027 of JBGCEE010000029.1, forward strand.
ATGGAGACATCAAATCCAAAGTCTTTTCGATGGAGGAAGGTGCACAGCTGACAGGCCGCACTGAAATTGGAGGCTAATCCCTAGTCCAATAGGAAAGCCTACTAAAAAAACAGAACCGATCCAACGCGATTTGCCCGTCATCGCATCATCGGATCGGGATCTGATTGTCTCGAATTCATCCTAGCGATAGAATTGCATTGTTCTCGGACCGAGAAAGGTAAGAATTGACCTCCTCTTGTGCTTCCGGAGGTCGGATAACCAATCATAACATGAAACCCATTTATTTCAGTCTGTTCGCTGCCCTCCTATTGTCTTCATGTAAGGAATCATCAATCGTCGAATATGAAACAAACATGATCAAAATTGAAAGCTACGGAACGATGCCAGACGGCCGAGATGTCCGCATCTTTACCTTAACGAACTCCAATGGCCTAAGCGCTCAAGTCACGGAGTATGGCGCAATTCTCGTTTCTATGGAAACTCCGGACAAAGCAGGCAACACGGCAGACCTTACTCTCGGCTATGACACGCTCGAAGGATGGCTAGGAAATACTTCCTACTTTGGCAGCTCGGTGGGTCGTTTCGGCAACCGAATTGCCGACGGAAAATTCACTCTTGATGGTAAAGAATACTCCCTTGCAACCAACAACTCACCAGGAGGGATCCCATGCCACTTACACGGAGGCATCGTTGGCTTTGATAAGGTTTTGTGGAAAGGAGAGGCGAATGAAGACCTCAATTCCGTAACCTTCACCTACGAATCGAAAAATGGCGAAGAGGGTTATCCAGGGAATCTCAGCGTCCAAGTCACCTACACACTCACCGAAGAAAACGAACTGAAGTGGTTAGCTGAAGCAACTACCGATGCCCCAACCATCATCAACCTAGTCCACCACTCCTACTGGAACCTTTCTGGTGATCCGACACAACCCATCAACGATCACCTCCTCACACTAAATGCGGATAAATACCTTCCGACAAACGCAGGTTTGATCCCGACCGGTGAGAGAGCACCAGTCACCGACACACCCATGGACTTCCGTGAGGAAACATCGATTGGTGAACGTGTGAACGATGAATTCGAAGCCCTAGAATTCGGAGGAGGATACGATCATGCCTGGGTTCTGAATGGTAGCGATGAAATTCGGAAGGCTGCCCGTCTTCGTGATCCAGAATCAGGAAGAGTGATGGAAATTCACACCAATCAACCAGCGATCCAGTTTTATGGAGGAAATTTCTTGGATGGCTCTGTCACAGGAAAGGGCGGTGTTTCCTACGAATTCCGCACCGGCCTTTGCCTCGAAACAGAAAACTTCCCTGATTCCCCAAATCAACCAGAATTTCCAAGCCCTGTGCTTCGCCCAGGTGAGACTTACCGGCACGTGATGATTCACAAGTTCTCGGCCGAATAGACCGTTTCCAAAAGTCTGTTCGTCTATCGGCGAGAGAAGATGCTTTAGACCGTTTTGCGGATGGAGCCAAGATCAAGGCGTGAGGAACGAGTGGATGAACATCCAGCAATGACGAGCAACGCCGATCTTGGCTTCGTCCGCCCGAAACGGTGCCTGACATCGCGTAACCAATTTCTTCGAACC
>JBGCEE010000030.1:0-15716 GCA_045106015.1 Akkermansiaceae bacterium
CCCCCGGTGACGGGCTGCTTGGGGCCAAGACCATGAAGCTTGCCTCCTTTCACCCATTGAAGATCTTCGACGAACATTACATTGAAGCTAAGCGTGGCAGCCTGGACGGCCTTGCTGAGGTCTTCGCCCATGACAATGCGATCACTTCCCTTCCCAGTGCCTATGTAAGCAACCTTGATCGCATCAGGGCCGTCCGGCCCTTTGCCCGGTGCGAAAGTAACCTGTTTCTTTCCAATCAGGCGTTTTGCCAAGCGCCCGTTTCCTCCCTCGAAAGTTTCCTCAAAAAGGACTTCGCCTGAGGAACTGGACAACAAACTCAAAAAAGCGGCGATGGTGATTACGAGGGCTTTTGGTGATTTCATCTTGAATGGCATACAGCGAAATCACGCCATGTAAAGATGCCAGATCACCTCGTGGCGGGCCGGAGAACTGATCCTCCGCAGCATCAGCCATGGTTTATAAAGTCAGTATCTGAATTGCCCTTGGCTTGAAAACGCCCTCTCCGGGCATGTAGATGAACTCGCCGGAATAGACGGCTGTGTCCTGATGGCCGTCCAAGACAGTGACCCACAGACCCGCCTCCCAGATGCAAACCTCCGTTCCCCTTCTTGGTGAAATCGAGTATTGGAGCGTATTGTGGTTTCATGTCTTTGGATCAGTTTTCAGGCTGGTTGGAGACGGTGGGAACGACTTTTTAGTTATTCTCCTTGAGTTGCATCACGACCCAGCTTTCCAAGCCATGGCACATGTAGCGCAGTTTTTTGGGATCGCCTTCGACTGAGCAGCTATCCGTCTCGTTGATGTAAATCGTAGCCTTCGCCTTCGATTCGCCCTTCAGGTAGATCTCAAGTTCGTGATTTCCGGATGCCACCCAGAACTTGTAAGGCTCCGCCCTTTGAAAATAAGTGTCCCAGAACCATTGATCGATCTTCACCTTGCGTGTTAGACCTCCGGCACCGCTACCCTCGTTTCCCTTCAGGATGATGTAGTCGATCTTGTCGAGCGTGATGCCGAGTGCATTCAATGCGCCCTCCATCGTGATACCATGTGTGGGGATAGGGCTATCCGACAGGTATTCGACCGTCATTTTATCGATATTTTCGACCTCCTGCGCAAAGAGTGGAGATAACGTGAACATGCCAACGCATATGATCTGGATTGTTTGAATTGTTTTCATGGGTTTAGTCGGTTTGGATGTCTGTGTGTCACAGGCTGGAATTCCGAAACGTGCAACACTATGGTTGCACATGCTATTTTTTGGTTCGCTTGATTGTTGTAGCCTCGATTCCATCACCACGCATGACCCCTTCCGCATCAACTACCCCTTCCGCACCACGAAGACTGGACTGAGGTGTAGGCACCGGAAATTCCTCTTCGGTTGGTTTCCATCGTTCACCTGGGTTCCATTTACCGGTAACAGTAACCAGCTCTCCGATAAGTCCCTTGAGCGTCTCTTCAGAAACCTTATCCGTCGCAATCACAGGGGTGTCGCCGACGAGGAAGTTATGGCCATACCATGCCTGCACACTTTTGACGTCGCTGGGGAAGTGCCTCAATATACCTAAGGCCGTCATTTTCTCTACAAGTTTCCTATGATCAGGCGGGTTTGCAGCGAGTTGGTCAGTGCCTCCTTGTTCAAGCAGGGTGACGAATCCAGGCCATTCACGATCCTTTGCGAGTTTTTCCACGAAGCCTTCATGCTCCTCATCCATCACGACGTAATAGCCGAGCAACTTCCCTTGGAATTCGGTTGTGCCCTCCTTCGTCAGGCTGGCTGAAAATTTCAAGAACACCTTTCCGACCCTGAATTTTTCAATAGCGGCCTGTATCTGCTTATGTTGCGCTGCAGTGATGGGAGTATCCAGAGTCACATGCCCCATGAAATACACATCACCGTCAGCCCCCTTCTGAGGGAACCAGGAAAGCCCATGAAGCGCGACCTTGTCGATTAGGGCTGGGTTCCCATCATCCGCATTTCTCTGTTCCTCGACAAAATCGGATTTCGCCATCCCGATCAGGAAGCTCTCAGTCTTGCTGAATTCCTTGCGGAGGGCTTTCTTTTCCACGGGGTTGGCAGGTGTTGGCTCAAAAGCTCGCAGTGCCTGCGGAAAGCAAATCAGAACGGCCAATGCTGCGAGTGTAAGTTGTCCTATTGCGATCCGTTTCATGGGGTTGGCTGTCATTCTCGTGATATTCCCTGTAATTATTCGTTTTCCACTTTTGAAAGCACATCATACCAATCTGGATACACGCCCTCATTGGCCGAGTTTCCATTGTTTGTGAACACACGGATCCGTTCGCCTGCTTTCGGAACCCCGGTATGTCCGCTCGCGCCCGGCTCGGGCACCCCAGGGCCTTCGTGCGGCTTTCTTTCGAAGCACTCCGCATAGAAAAAATGTCCCTTTGCCGGCCCTTTTCCCTTTTCAACTTTCTCCACCTGGATCTTTACCACATAGGCAACATACTCCTGCCCATCGGATTTGAACACCTCACTCACCTTGCCTACCACGACATGGGAGGCATCCTCCCTCCGCTCTGGCACTTTCTCACCACGGGCGATCCCAAGGAAAAACAGGGCAAGGAACAACAGGATCAATTTTTTGGGATTCATCGTCTTAGCAGTGAAGACACGCAGAGGTGGAATTTCTTAGATTTATTTGAACTCACGAGCGCCTGCCCCCATTGAGGGCGAGGGTCGATCACATGGTTAGGCCACGCCTCAATCATCTGGTCAAGGAAGCGGATCTCCTCAAGTCGCGGAAATTACCCTGTTCGTCGATGTCCATCTCGTAAGTCGGTGGCATCATAATGCTTACCGACGGATCCCCGACATACTCGACCATCACCTTCCAGCCTCCCTCCCGCTTCACACTTGTATATTTCCAGTCTGTACTCGGATACTCCATATCAATAATTCGTTCCTCAAACTTTTCCGTGTTGGCCTGCAATGACGCGATATGACCGGGCGCTCCCTGCAACCTCTCGAAAAACTTGGTGAACTCAATGGCGTCCTGTTGCGTCCTGACTTGTATTTTTCGAGCACGCAAGAATTCGGTTAATCGGGGCACGCCCAAGTATTGTGCGGCGGCATCGCCGTGCCAATTCTCGTTGCCCAGATCGATGATCTCAGCATCCTGATTTACCAGAATCAGCCCGCACTGCCCAACATTGTCCGGGTCAAATCGCACGAATACGCGGAATTCTGGGAGATATTTCTTTAACCGCTCGCTCTTGAATTCTACAGAACTTATCTTGGGACCTATGCTCTTGAGGCGGGCATCAATCTTCGCCTCTGCTTGCGCCCACACATTGGCGCTGGGTGGCAAAGGCGGCGTCGCAAATACGAACGACGGCAGGAATGAAAGAATTCCGACAAGGGCGATGGGGCTGAATTTCATGGTTTTTTTAGTAGGCAATTAGGTAACAATCGCAGATTTCAAAAATGACATGGTAAAAGAATTGTAAATTCAACCGGGTCTTTTCCTGGGGCATTTCCGGCTCGCTCGCTAGTTGCTCTGGATGTTGCCATCTGCATCGAAGTAGTGCTTCCCGTGGAAACCTGAGAAACCTCGGATATACCTCCATTTCCCGAGCTCCCTCGAATCGGATGCCTCGGGCAACGAAAACCAAGCTTCGTCAAACGCCCCCGTGTGGCGGTACACCATCGCGTCGAATGAAGACACCCATGAGTCCGCAGTGACAAACAATTGGTAATCATACTTTCCGATCCGGTTGTAATGCCACCTGCCCTTGTCTGGCGCTGCGCCATTGCGGGTCAGGTAGTCCGGTGGGTTGGCGTAATTACCGTCAATTTCATCCAACGACATCGGGAAATCCCCTTTCTCGTGATGGAATTTTTCGAGCAGGTTTCGGATTTCCCCTGATTCCGGAATTACCTTTGCTGCCCAATTCTCGTCCGGATCCCAGCGGGTCATCAGCTTGAAGGCCGCGAATACGGCACACCCAAGCATTGCCGCTGCGACAAGGGTCACGGTTAACGCTTTCCGGGTATCTGTTTTCATTGCCTGCCGCGCTCCATCACGCGGTTTTCTGAGGCCAATTGCAAGACCCGCCGCCCCGCCGCCCCGCCAGCCGTGCAGCCGCCGGCCGAGGTATGTGGCAAGCTGTTGCGCCTCAGACCCGGGAAGCAGCGTGGAGTAAGTGGCTCTCGGAAATCCATTTTCGCTTTTCCACAAGCTCGCGATGCATGATGGAAATTTGTCCCGCCGGACCACCGAAACTGATCAGGCCGAGTTTGATCCAGTAGAGAATTGCTTCGCGTAGGGTTGGCATGGGTCAGGAAAAAGAACGGACTTTTTGTTCTGAGCTAGAATTGCCTCGAACGCGCCACCTATCAATCTTTCAATCGTAAGCTGGTTCAAAAAGCTAAACCTGGGAGGGCTGACGTATGGGACTGATTTCTCGGAGGATCCGGCATCTGAGGTGTGGGTTGGACTTCGAAATAATTCCGGTATCGCTTTCGTAATTTTGTCCCTTAGATTCCAAGCCATGAAAATCTCCCGTCGTTTTTTACTGAAAATCTCTCCGTTCATTTTTTGGCAGGGTTCTGTCTCACGAATCCTAGCTGAAACTGCCACTGAGGAACTGCCATTTGGCGAGAAATACTCAAAACTCGATTCCCTTGCGACTGGGGAGTGGTGGAAGAAGAAGGCGGGCGGGAAAAATCCGCCACCGACGATGATCGTGCCTAGGAATGAGGTGATTGCCTTCGCGATTTATACAACAGACCGCGGGATCATGAAAATGACGGCTCAGCTTTATCCGCTCAAGCCAGATGAAGCACGTGAGGTTCGGTTGGAGATTGATGAGGGCGGTGAATGGAAAGAAATTGCAAAAACCGAGGTTGTTTTCCCTGGTTGGAGCGCCCATTTCCGAGTCGATGAATGGGATGATTCGAAAGATGTGAAATATCGAGTCCGGCACGGCGACGAGGCGGAGTATCAAGGCACCATTCGAAAAGACCCGAAGGACAAGGAGGAGATCGTTGTGGCGAATATGTCATGCAACTCCAGCCGCACCACTGGCTTGCGTCCTGAAATTGTCGAGGATCTGCTCAAGCACGATCCAGATCTTCTCTTTTTCGCCGGCGACCAAACTTACCGACACACCGAGCATACGGCTGGCTGGATCGAGTTCGGCCTGCAGTTTCGCGATGTGATGAAGGATCGCCCGACGATTTGTATTCCGGACGATCATGATGTCGGGCATCCGAACCTTTGGGGAGAAGCGGGTAAAAAATCCAACCGTAGCGACGGATCTGATGGTGGGTATTTTTATCCGGTGGAATATGTGAACATGGTGCAGCGCCAGCAAAGCTGGAATCTTCCTGATCCCGTCGATCCCGCTACGGTGAAGCGGGGGATTACGGTGTATTTCACCAACCTCAAAGTGGGTGGCGTGGATTTTGCGATTCTTGAAGACAGGAAATTCAAGTCAGCGCCTCTAGGGAATATTCCAAAAATGGGACCCCGCCCAGATCACATCAATGATCCATCGTATGATCCGAAAACGGTGGATACGCCGGGCCTTAATTTGCTGGGAGAGCGGCAGGAAAAATTTCTGAGTGAATGGGGGCAAGATTGGACAGGTGCTGAGATGAAAGCGGTTCTTTCTCAGACAGCATTTTGTGGAGCGGTGCACATGCATGGCGGCAGGAACCAACGCTTGCTGGCGGACCTCGATTGCAACGGCTGGCCACAGACTCCGCGGAATCGAGCGCTTGAGGAAATTCGCCGTTGCTGGGCGGTGCATCTTTGTGGAGATCAGCATCTTGCCGTCACGGTGAAGCACGGCATCGATGCATTCGGAGACGGACCTTACTCATTTACCAGCCCTGCCTTGGTGAATACGATTTATGGTCGCTGGTGGCATCCGCTTGACGAGAAGGCTGGCCCAAACCCAGTCGAGGGAAGCCCACTTCCGTGGACAGGAGATTTCACGGACGGCCTTGGCAACAAACTCAGCATGATGGCCTACGCAAATCCCGAAGACAGGATGAAGGAGAAGCAACGCGGTGATGGATATGGAGTGGTTCGCTTTTCCAAAAGCACTCGTCAAATCACATTCGAATGCTGGCCTAGATTTGTGAATCCAAAGACAGGTAAGAAGGCGCAATATCCGGGTTGGCCGTTGACGGTTTCCATGGAAAAAAATGACGGTCGGAAAGTGGCGGGTTATCTATCGAAAATGGACTTTGCAGGTGTGGAGGATCCAGTCGTGCAGGTTATTTCTGAAGAGAAGGGTGAGATTCTTTACACGGTCCGAGTCAAAGGAAATTCCTATCAACCCAAGGTCTATTCGGAAGGTAAATTCACGGTGAAGGTTGGGCGTGACAAAGCGGATGGCCATATCATGAAAGGTATCGTAGCTTCAGAAGAGAAAGTCGCGGAGACCGTAAAAATTAAACTCGATTAACATGAAATTATCACAAATCAAATGGATCGCGCCTTGTGCTGCGATGATCATCTCGGTCTTTTCAGGGACCGCCTATAGCAAATCCGAAAAGCCCAATGTTGTCGTTCTCTACGCGGATGATTGGCGCTTTGATACCTTGGGTTGCGCGGGGAATCCGATCGTGAAGACTCCGCATCTTGATGCGCTTGCGAAAAAGGGCGTTCGTTTTACTGAGAATGCGGTCACCACGGCGATCTGCGGTGTGAGCCGGGCGACTCTTTTCACGGGTCAATGGATGTCGCGCCACGGCAATAAGGGATTTAAGAGATTTAAAACTCCGTGGAGTGAAACCTATCCCGGTCTTTTACGAGATAATGGCTATTGGGTTGGCCACGTGGGAAAATGGCATAACGGCAAGTTTCCTGCGAAGAATTTCGATTACGGCAAGTCCTATTCCGGGCGGCATTGGATCAAGGATGAGGAAGGGAACAAGATTCACGTGACCAAGAAAAACGAAAAAGACTCGTTGGAATTTCTGGCTGAGCGCCCGAAAGGAAAGCCCTTCTGTCTGACCGTGGCATTTTTCGCGACTCATGCGGAGGATCCGCATCCTGATCAGTTCCTTCCCCAGCCTGAGAGCATGGAGCTATACAAGGATGTGACAATCCCCGTGCCTGAGAACGCAACCCAAGAATCATGGGAACGCCTTCCAGACTTTTTCGATCGGAAAAATGAAGGTCGCAATCGCTGGTATTGGCGGTTCGATACGCCTGAGAAATTCCAGACGATGATGAAGAACTATTACCGTCTCGCCAGTGAGGTCGACGCGACCTGTGGACGCATCATCAAGGAACTCAAGAAGCAGGGCGTGTACGACAATACGCTGGTCATTTTCACGACTGACAACGGCTACTACCACGCCGAGCACGGTCTGGCCGACAAGTGGTATCCGCATCAGGAAAGCATTCGCGTGCCTCTTATTATCCACGACCCACGTATGCCTGAAAAATCACACGGTATGACGGACGACAATTTCACGCTAAGTGTCGACCTCGCGCCAACGATTCTCTCGTATGTGGGAATCGAGGTTCCGAAGGGGATGCAGGGCATGGACATGTCGCCGCTTTATCTCGCGGATGAGAAACCCGAATGGCGACAGGAGTTTTTCTACGAGCACGCGACTCTGAGAGACAAAGATTTCATCCCAGCTTCCGAGGCTCTTGTGAGAAAAGACTGGAAGTATTTCTACTGGCCAGAACACGGCGTGGAGCAGCTATTCAATATCGTTGATGACCCGCGTGAAGAAAACGATTTGATCGCGGATCCCGCTCAGGCCAAGCGACTTGCTGAAATGCGCGAGCGCTTTAAGGAACTGAAGCAGGCGGCGAAGTGAAGTCCGCCTTCGCCCTCTTGCTTGCCGTGCTTCCACTGGCTGCGGCGGAGCGACCGAACATTGTCGTCATCCTCACAGATGACATGGGGTATTCGGATCTGGGTTGCTACGGCTCCGAGATCGAGACGCCGAATCTTGACGCTCTCGCGGCGGACGGTCTCCGTTTCACGAATTTCTACAACACCTCACGTTGTTGTCCGACGCGGGCCTCATTGTTGACCGGACTTTATTCGCACCAGGCGGGGATCGGTGCGATGAACAAAGATGAAAAGCAACCAGGATACCGCGGTCATCTCAACCGCAACTGCGCGACAATCGCTGAAGTTCTGAAGTCGGCGGGATACACCAGCCTGATCACTGGCAAGTGGCATGTTGGTGCGGGAGAGGGGCAGTTGCCCACGGACCGTGGTTTTGATCGTTTTTGGGGGGTTCCAAGTGGGGGTGGTTTTTATTTTAAGGAAACGATGAAATTGCGTCCGGGTCGCGATTTTAGCATCAACGGGAAACTGACCGAACCGCCAGACGATCTTTACGTCACCGAGGATTTTACCGACCATGCGATCGGTTTTGTCGAAGAAGCGGTAAAGGAAACGAAGAAGCCATTTTTCCTATATCTCGCCCACATCGCTCCGCACTGGCCGCTGCAGGCGAAACCGGAGGAGATCGCGAAATACAAAGGGCGCTACGACGAAGGCTGGGATGTGATTCGAAAAAAGCGTTTCGCCAGACAGATCGAATCTGGGGTCGTTCCTGAGAACGTTTCGCTTAGCCCCCGAGACTCTGCGGCAAAGGCGTGGAAGGATTTATCGGAACCCAAGCGCAAGGACCTAGCGCACCGGATGGAAATCTATGCGGCACAGGTGGATTGTATCGATCGCAATGTTGGCAGGCTCGTTGCGAAGCTCAAAGAGCTCGGGCAGTTTGAAAATACCCTCATCCTGTTTCTTTCGGACAACGGTTGCTCGGCGGAAGGAGGGCCTGGGGGCTTTAGCACAGGAGAAAAGGAAGCGCCACTAGGTTCGGCTCTTTCTTATGCCAGCGTCGGCCTAGAGTGGGCCAACGTTTCCGATACACCGTTCCGAAAATTCAAGATGGACACGCATGAAGGAGGAATCACCACTCCGCTCATCGCTCACTGGCCGGCAGGTATCAAGGCAACGGGTAAGCTGCGGCGTACGCCCAGCCATGTGATCGATATCATGCCGACTCTGGTGGAAATTTCTGGTGCGGAATACCCGTTGACGATCAAGGACAAGGAAATCAAGCCGATGGAAGGAATGAGCCTCATTCCTGTTTTTAAATCCGATGCTGTAGGCTCGCAGCGCGACCTGTTCTGGGAGCACTTCGGTAAAAAAGCGGTTCGCCGGGGTGATTGGAAAGCCGTTGGGCCAAAAAAAGGGCCGTGGGAACTCTACAACCTGAAGGATGATCCGACTGAGACCCGTGATTTAGCGAAGAAAAATCCCACGAAAATATCGGAGCTCAAGGATCTATGGCGCGCATGGGCGAAGCGTTGTGACGTGCTGAAGTGAGAACAAGAGCCAGTTTTCAGAAATCGCTTTCCGGATGAAGCTCATGGTATTTGATCGCCTCGACGGCAACGGCTGCCGCGGTGCCGAAGATGGTCTCGACGCTTGCGGTCCTGGGGACTTGGGCAGCGGGCCTTGAGAGCCCCAAGATGAGTTGGCCGTAGTTCTGAGCGCCGGCGAGATGTTGAAGCAATTTCAATGAAATGTGGGCTGCATCGAGATTAGGAAAAACCAAAACATCGGCAGCGTTTCTTTTGGCTGCGTCTGGCAGTTTGGTTTCCGCTGCTCTCGGGTCCATGGCAACGTCTGCCTGAAGTTCACCATCGATCTCCATGCTAATCATTTCGCTTGAGGCTTTTTCTCTCGCCAGTGCGGTAGCAGCGACGATTTTTTGTGCTTCTTTAGTGTTGGAAGAGCCTTTTGTGGAGTGACTTAGAAGGGCGATCGTGGGCGTTTTCCCCAGAAAATGATTCGCAAGCTTGCCTGTTTCGACGGCGATGGTCGCTAGCTGATTGACATCGGGTTCTGGAATGAGCCCAGTATCTGCGAGAAACAGTAGGTGGTCATCACCGAGCAGCGGGAAGTGATCGGTTGTTAGAATTGTGACACCGAAGATGCGGGGTACGCTTTTGACCGGTTTAATATTGTGTAGAAGGGCGCGGAAAAAGGCAGCAGGAATCGCTTGGTTGCCGCCAACGATGGCGTCTGCGTGGCCATACTGGACCATCATCGCACCGAAGTAGTGTGGGCGCACGATAGTTTCTTCGTTGTCGATCTGATGGCTGGCGCGGTATTTCGCCATGTTTTCAGCGCGTTTCACAAATAGGGGCAAATCAGACGAACGTTTCGGATCGATGACACGAATGAAGTCCATCGGAATATGGTTCTGGCCAGCGAGGGCCTTGATGCGTTCTGGGCGACCGAGCAAAATCGGCGCGACGGCCTCGATTTTCACGAGTTGTGCTGCGGCTTCGATCACTCTGAGATCTTCGCCTTCAGTGAACACCACGCGCTTGGGGTGGCGGCGTAATTGTTCGATCAGGCGCTGAGTGACTTTATTTGGAGCCGCTGGATGGGAATCTGACATTAGAGGATTCAAAGCTTTGGTGTCGTTCATGTTGGCGATTGCCACGCGGTAATCAATACCTGAGATACAATCTCTTCTTATCTGCGGTTGAAGCGTGCCATTTCGCGCTGTGCTTCGCGCATCTCGACTTTCTTTTTGAGGTCCTGCCGCTGGTCAGAATGCGTTTTACCTTTTCCAACACCAATCTCGACTTTGACACGGCGGTTCTTCCAATACATCCGAAGAAGTGGGAGCGTGCAGCCTTTGATCGCGGTTTCCGAGGCGAGTTTCAGGATTTCGCGTTTATGGAGCAGCAGCCGCCTTGGACGCTTGGACATGTGATTGAACCATTCGCCGGCGGTTTGCCACGGTTGGATATCGCAGCCGTATAGAAATACTTGGTTGCCCTCGACTCGGGCATAAGCATCGGAAACATTGACCTTACCGGCCCTGATTGACTTAACTTCAGTGCCTTTCAGTTCCAAGCCAGCCTCGTATTTGTCGAGGATATGAAAATCACGTCCGGCCTTCCGGTTGGTGGCAATTTCGGCACTCATGGCCTAAGGTCGTGAATCGCTAGCGGCGACTCAGATAGGTTCTTTTTCGACGAGCTTGAGTTTGCCCTCGATGATTTCCGTCAGGGCGATATCAGCAGCGCCCATGCTAGGGACAGTGTCAATAAGCGGCGAACGTCCGCTGTTCAGCTGCCGAACTCTTTGGGAAACCAAATTGATGAGAATCAACGGATCGGAGACGATTTCAGATGCTTGTTCAACAAGGTCGCTTTTCATAGTAGAGCCTGGGGGTTGCGAGCTTGGCCGTGTCTGGTCAAAAGAAACCACGTTCTCTGGAGCATCTGGCAGGGTCTTCTCGCTCAAAATAAATTTTAGTAAGTCAGTCGCGGGCTGGGTGTGAAACCAGAGAATCACCTTCTGTGCAAGACCAAACTCTCTTGTTTTACGGAATTTAGGGCAATTTTGCAAAAAAACTCACTTTGGCATCAAATCGAGACCGAATTTGCGCAGCACGACGACCGTGATCCAAAAGAATCCGGTCGTTAGGATGCAATTGGCGAGTAGGGAGGGCCAGAAGGCCCAGCCGCTGCGGAGCATCCACGGCAGGATCAAGAACATGGGTAAAGTCGGGATGACAAACCAGAAGGTTCCCTCTGCATGGCCGGCGATTCGTGAGGAGGACTGGCCGCCCTGCCACATCCAGATCATCGCGATCAGGGAGGTCAGAGGAAGTGCGATGAGAAGGGCGGAAAGTTTATCACTATAGAGCTGAACTTTTGTCGCCATGAGGATGATCACGGCCGTCAGTAGCACCTTGATAATATCGAAGGCTTTGAACGAAAGGATTTCGTTCCATGGGATGTTTTGCATGAGCGGGATTTTCAACTGCTCACAGAGGTCTTCAATATAAAATGCAGGAAAGTTGACCCTCACGGGCTTTAAGCTAGAGTCCTTACATATGAGCGACGCTGAACATGCCCAGAAAATCCTCGATGCCATGCTCGGTCATCTTGGAATCGTGGCGGAAATCCAAATTCAGGAAACCGATGACGGTCCGTGCCTTCAAATCTTTTCAGCCGAAAAAGAGGCGATCATCGGGAAGCACGGAGACCGCCTCGATGACATCCAGTATCTTGTGAACCGCATTCTCCGCCGAGAGTCTGGCGAGGCTGGTCGGGTCAAAGTGGACTGCGAACATTTCAGAAGTATGCAGGAAGACCAACTGCAGGAAGAAGTGCGTGATCTTGTCGAGTTGGTGAAAACCCAAGGGAAAACCTATCGCATGCGCCCGCTCAACGCCTATTACCGGAGGCTCGCCTACAACGTGCTTTCTGAGGAAGAAGGAATCAATGCGACCTCGCCGGAGGGTAATGACAGGCTCAAGCGCATCGCGATTTCGCCGAAGTAACTCCAAGCTCCTTAGAAGATGAAAAAACTCTTATTCGATTGCGGCACGCGTGACGCGACCGCTTCTCTCGGCCTGCTCTTCCTACGTGTTGGCATTGGTTTGATGATGTTTCTTGGCCACGGGTTGGGAAAAATCCAAAGCTATGCCGACAAGAAGGACTCCTTTCCTATTCCAGACTTTTTCCCGCTAAGTTTCATGTCATCGCCGATTAGCCTGATGGCAACGATCGGTGCTGAAGTTGGATGCGCGCTGCTGATTGTGGTCGGGCTGGCGACTCGACCGGCGGCATTCGTTCTTGCCTTCACGATGACGGTTGCGGCGTTCAATATCCACGGTGGAGGCCCATGGTTTATGGCTGACGGCGAGGGTTCCAAAGAGCCAGCCCTACTATTTCTTATCCCAGCCATCGCGATTTTGCTCGCCGGTGCGGGTTCTTATTCCGCTGATGCAGCCATTCATAAGGAAGATCGCCGTAGAAGGTGGTGATTGAAAAAGGGAGACCAAATGGAAACCCATCGACTCGTTCTTCCCGGTGATCTGAACCAATACGGATCGCTCTTCGGGGGAAGGTTGTTGGCATGGATCGATGAAGCGGCATGGATTGCGGCCTCAACGGAATTTCCCCACTGCCAGTTTGTGACTGTCGGGATGGATAAAATTGAGTTCCGGCAAGGTGTCGGCGACGGCACCATTCTCCGAATCAGTTGTGAACTCGCTAGCAAAGGGGAAACTTCTGCGACTTACCAAGTTTCCGTGGCGGATGTGAAGAGGGCCGATGGCAGTCCGGTTTTCCAAACCAAGGTCACATTCGTTTCGGTGAACGACCGAGGCGAAAAGCGAAAAATCTGAGTTTTCGCAATGATCCACACCATCGATATCGTCCTGCCTCTTGAGGGATCTGAGGATAACGCGGCCCGCCGGGCCGAAATTGCGCGTCAGTTGGTAATATCTCCTGATCGGATCAAAGGAATACGGCTGCGAAAGCACTCGATTGATGCGCGGCAGCGGAAAGTGAAGGTGCAACTGCGGTTAGAAGTGGCTGTGGATGAGGAGCTCCCTGAAGAGCCAAAGCCGGTTTGGACGGTGCCATCGCTGACTGAGAGTGCGTGCAGGGTTTTGATCATTGGGGCGGGTCCAGCGGGGCTATTCGCAGCGCTGAAGTGTTTGGAAATGGGAGCGAAACCCATTGTGCTAGAGCGTGGCAAGGACGCTTCAGCTCGGCGTTTCGATCTCGCGCCCATCCTCCGTGAAGGGCGAGTGGTTGAGGATTCGAACTACTGTTTCGGCGAAGGAGGGGCGGGGACGTTTTCTGATGGCAAGCTCTACACTCGTGCCAAAAAGCGCGGTCCTGTGGCGGATGTCTACCGAGTTCTTGTTGCCCACGGTGCACCGGAAAAAATCCTCACCGATGCCCACCCTCACATCGGTTCCAACCTTTTACCAAATGTGGTCAAAGCGCTGCGGAATTCGATCATCGAACACGGTGGTGAGGTTCATTTTCGAACAAAAGTGAACGATTTCCTTGTGACTGGGGATCAAGTCCGAGGAGTCACAACGACGGACGGCAGGGAGTTTTTGGCGGACTCGACGATCCTCGCTACGGGGCATTCGGCGCGGGATATTTATGAGCTTCTAGCGAGGAAAGAGGTCTTGATGGAGCATAAACCGTTTGCGATTGGCTTTCGCATCGAGCACACGCAGCCCTTCATTGATCGGCAGCAATATCACATGGCGGAGGGAGAGCCTCGCCACGAATTGCTACCTGCAGCGCGCTACCGCCTCGCAACCAAAATCAAAGATCGAGGCGTGCATTCGTTTTGTATGTGTCCCGGAGGTTGGGTTGTGCCTGCGGCGACAGCTGACGAGCAGGTCGTGGTCAATGGCATGTCGCTCTCTCGTCGCGATTCTCCGTTTGCGAATTCAGGTCTAGTGACGACCATCGAACCAGAAGATGTGGCCCGCTTTGTCCCAGAATATGGGATTTTGGCAGGGATTGCTTTTCAGGAAAAAATCGAACGGTCCGCAAAAATTGCAGGTGGAAATAAGGACCTTGGGCAGGTCGCGCCTGCTCAGAGAGCCGCCGATTATCTATCCGGAAAGATTTCTAGCGATTTACCCAATACCTCCTATTTCCCCGGACTCAATCCCGCTCCTCTGCACGAGCTGCTTGCTCCAGCGATCACTTCGCGCATTCGAGAAGGGCTCCACTTGTTCAATCGGCAAATCCGAAATTATGCCTCCAGAGAGGCCTTGCTACTCGGGTTTGAGACTCGGACATCCTCTCCATTGCGGATCCCGCGTGATCCCGCGACTTTGGAACATCCGCAAATTTCCATGCTTTTCCCATGCGGAGAAGGGGCTGGATATGCGGGTGGAATAGTCTCCGCCGCGCTCGATGGCTTCAAATGCGCTGAGGCCGCTGCACGGGTGAAAACGTAAGTTTTCTCTCAAATTTACGTATTCCCTAAGCCTATCCCCATGCTTGCCAAGGCTGGGACTCACGTTAGACTCTCCCAAAATAAATGAAGTGCTTAACCTTCTCAACCGCCGTGTTATTTAGCGGTGTGCTCGTAGCGGCTGCTCAGGATGCTCCCGAGGAACTTGCTACCAAGCAAACGAACTTTCTTGAGATCGTCGCCGCAGGCGGGGTGATGATGTATCCTTTGGCGCTGATTTCTGTGATCGGTGTGGTCTTGGTTCTGCTTTATTTGCTTACGATTCGTCGGAACGCGGTCGTCAGTGACCGTTTCATGAATGCCGCGGAGGCCATGATCCGAAAGCGTGACTACTTGGGTCTCGTCGCCTACTGCCATCGCCAGAATGAATCGATGGCACGCGTGACGCAGAAGACTCTCGATTTCTTCACCAAGTATCCCAGTGCCTCGTTCGGGGAGGTCCGAGAAGTCGCTGAGGCGGAGGGCTCACGCCAGGCTGGGTTGTTGAGCTCGCGCATCACTTACCTTGCGGATATTGGATCGATCGCGCCGATGGTCGGTCTTCTTGGGACGGTGATCGGAATGATCAAATCGTTTCTCCAGATTTCAGGTGGCGACGTCCAAGGCGTGCGCCAAATGGAACTCGCTGAAGGCGTTTCGGAAGCTCTCATCACGACGGCTGGTGGACTGATGATCGGTATCCCAGCTTTGGTCTTCTATTCCCTGTTTCGTGGTCGGGTGCAGAAATACATTGCCGAACTCGAAGCGGCCTCGACTCACCTCATGGCATTGCTTCATACCCAAGTGGAGCATCAAAAACCCGTGCATCGGGAATCCCAGAGTTCTAACCAGCGAGCCCGCGAGGACTACGCCATGCCCGTTCCATCACCTTTAGGCGATGACAGGCCAGACCTCCACGGTATTTAAGTAAGACTTTCTCCCATGAAATTTCAGAG
>JBGCEE010000031.1:0-3680 GCA_045106015.1 Akkermansiaceae bacterium
GCGGTTAGGCGCCGCCTTCAACTTGTGTGTGCCCAGCATGCATGGAAACCAAAAGGGGTTCAAGTCCCCTGTCTATAGAATGAACCGCGTAAAGGCTTTGCCCACGCGGTGCGTCGAAGAACAAAAGAAACTGCTAACGATTAAAGGACTATCTGAAGCCAACTGCGGGAGGGCGACCAAACGTGGGAAGGAAGGCTAGGAGAAAGCCACCAGCCAATGAACAAAAACGACATACGAGGCCGACGGAATGGGACGAGCTGGCACAACACAGCGAAATCCTCTCATTCAGTTCCGGAGGTAAATGGCGTGGTTGGGTGGCGGAGGTTTCTCTGCTTACCTGGGGAGATCTGTCTGGCTTTGCGCTCCGTGAAAACGGGGAGCGCCTTCTGTGGAAACACAGTGGGTGACCGGGCAGAAGTCAGCCGAGGCCGTATGACCAGAAACGTGAATCGGGGGGCTGGAAGTGGTCCGTTTAAACGACGAAACCCGCAAGCACGATCTGGAAAGGGCCGAACTAATATCGGGGAGCCGACCTGTGCACCCATCCGAAACCCGAACCGCCGAAGGGCGCTATGAGTGTAGGAAATCGGACACAGGCGGAGACAGCGAGCTCCCGTGGATACACATTGGTCGATGCCCTTCGACCCGAGAACCTCGACATCGCTTGGAAACAGGTGAAGTCGAATCAAGGCTCGGCGGGCATTGACGGTATGGAGGTGGGTGATTTTCCCGCTTACATGCAAGCAAACTGGGAAAAGCTTCGCAGCAAACTGGAAGATGGTTCTTACAAACCGTCTCCGGTGCGCAGCGTTTCAATCCCTAAAGACGGAGGGGGTAGACGCCCCCTCGGCATACCAACGGTGCTCGATCGAGTGATCCAGCAAGCAATCGCACAGGTGCTAACACCTCTCTACGATCCAACCTTTAGCGAGCATTCGCATGGGTTTCGACCCATGCGCAGTGCTCACGATGCCATCAGAGAGATGGCGAAAGAGGGTTTGGGGAAAGGAAGGAAATGTCACGTGGTCGATTGTGATTTGGCGAAATTCTTTGATACCGTCGACCACCAGAAGTTGATGGGTCGGCTGCGGCAACGCACCACCGATCCTGATCTTCTGGCGCTCATCCTCAAGTATCTCAAAGCGGGAGCGATCTCGCGGAAAGGATGCTTTGAGGCGTCACTGAAGGGAGTGCCGCAAGGTGGTCCTCTTTGATTCGCGCCGCCTCACGGCGCTCACCCCTTCGGGGCACGTCGCGTTCGCTCCTGTCCATCCCGCTCCGCGGTATTGTCCATTACTGGCAAATATCCTGCTCGATGAGTTGGATGATGAACTCGAAGAGCGAGGGCATAAATTCGTGAGATACGCGGATGATTTTGTGATCCTGTGTGGCAGCCCCCGGGCTGGCCAAAGGATTTTGAAAAGCATCCGCCGCTACCTTGCGGACAAACTCAAGCTCATCGTCAATGAGACCAAGAGCCGGGTGGTTTCGCTCGCGGAGGCGAGTTTTCTCGGATTCCAAATTGTGCGGCGCAAGGTGCGCTGGACGAGGAAGAGCCAGAGGAAGTTCAAAGCGAAAGTGAAGCTGATCACACGACGGACGCGAGGCCACTCGCCGAAGGCCGTGATTGCCGAGCTGACAAGCTACCTCCGCGGGGCATTCAACTACTACGGTTTGGGAATCGCGTTTGGCGAGGCCCGAGAGCTCGATCAGTGGGTGCGCAGTCGCATAAGGATGTACTACTGGAAACCCGCGTAAAGGCTTCGCCCACGCGGTGGCGTGGGGCAGACCGAGAACGCGACGGCGAAAACTACTGCGTCTCGGGATCGGTCGCGATGAGGTCAAGAAGGCGAGTCGAAGTAGAAAAGGCCATTGGCGGATGAGTCACAACAGTCTCGTGAAACGAGCGATGACGAACGCTTGGCTGGCCGAGCAAGGTGTGTGGAGTTTGGAACAACAGTGGGTGTCCATTCGTTATCCTGAGGGACCAAAGAAGAAGTCAGGGTAGCAGGTGGCGTATTGGAACCGCCGTGCTACGGATCCGTATGGCCGGTGGTGTGGGGGGCGGGAGTTAGAACCTCCCGCCTACCCGATTCTCCGATTAGTCATCCCGGCGCTTCCAGACAGGTTCGAATGGCTGTGGTTCGGATGGCAAATTGTTGAGCAACCAAGGTTCCTCTATCCTCCACCAATATTCCTTGAATTCCTTAGGCTCGTGATACTCACGGAAAGCGACGGCACCCAAAAGCTCGGTTGCACCGGAAGCAGAGAAATCCCAACCATCTTTTTCGCACCAGAAACTCTCAGTATCCTGATCAAACCAAACTTGATACCCCTTGCGCTGAAGGATGACTAAAGCCGTGTTCTCGGTATTCGAATATGCAGTGAGCGCTGGCATTGAAATTTTCTGGAGAACGTCAACGCTATGGCGATCCCGGAACCGGACCGGGACGGCCCCAAGCACTCAAGCAGCTCCCGACGCTGGCGGCAAGATCGTAACAAAGCCGCTTATAAGGGGTCGCCATCAGCATCTTGTTCGGCTTGCTTGGTTGGTCGCCAGTTCTTGTGTGCCTCAGTATCCCACCCGAATCCGGCAGCGATCAGAACATCTCTCCAATCGTGATGGGCCTCAGGAATTAGCTCCTCAAGAACCTTGAGGTCACCCTCAGAAAGTTTCAGAGCAGCACACCTTACAGGGTTGTAGGTCTCGGGTTTGATTCCTGGAATCAGGGGAAGACTGAACCCAAAATGTTGTTCAAGAATTGCCCTCGCAGCCCCGCGATCCCTCTCAGGGAACAGATCGTCAACGCGATCCCTCACCAACTGAGTCAAAGGAATCACGCTGGTTCTCCAGCCGCTAAAGAGCTTCTTGAACATTCCTTTCTGCCGAACGTTTGAGTCCAGTCACGCGCTGCCGAGAGCGCGCTCCGAATCCAGGGTTTGGGGTTGAACGTTCATGGTGATTTCTACTCGTGGCGGGCAGTGCGTTGATCTGCGACGACTTGTTCTGCTCGTTTTACCAGTGAAACTTTCGTGGCACAAGCTCACCCGAAATCAGCTTGTCTCCATCTCTAAGCGCTCGCTTGCATCGCCAGTGCTCGTCGCTAGGGCATGATGCCTTGATAGCATCGTTTACAACCGAAGCTTCCTTGTTCCCAATGGCAAACGCCGCTTGAAGAAGGAGGTATAGCGCCTCGCTTCGGGATGAGAATGGCTGCACTGTCCGAGCCAGCTTGACCGCCTGATCGAGGGCTCTCCGCGCATCAGACATAAAATCACGTTCGGCGAGCGCCGAAATCTCCCAAGCTCGAACTGCCGATCGCTTGTAGTCATCGTTGCATTCCGCTGCTGCCTTGGATGCTTGCGCGGCAAATGGCAAAGGGTCGCCCTCAGCGTGGTAAGCAACTGCGGAGAGTGCCTGCGCGCGAAACCATGGCTCGCTAACTTGAAGCGCCTTCTTGTGGGCTTTTGCCGGAGGAGTTTTCGCCAGCGACATTGCCTGATCTCGCTGCAAGGTCGCGCTCATGTTTTCTTAGCAGAACGTCAAAGCACACCAACCGCCTGACGGCAGCCGCGCGTTGACTGTGGGTTGAGGGTTGTAGTCACGGGGAAAATTCGACTCGGAGCGGGTCAGGCGGTTGTGGTGCTGCGGCTTGTTATCCCCCTTCGATTTTCAGTCT
>JBGCEE010000032.1:0-65699 GCA_045106015.1 Akkermansiaceae bacterium
CGACCTTTGAGATTACTTTGAGTGCATGTCATCAACCCAAATAGAATGAAGACGGCAGAACAAGTCAGTGGTGGCAACGGCGGACAACGCCGCTAGTTCGCTTCGCTCTGGACGCCTCACTCCCGCCGTGCCACACTTCAAACGTTCTCCAAAAGAATGAAGACTCGCCCAACGAACTCGATACCTACCGATGCCGAGTTCGAGTTCGCCTCAAAGTCAATGGCGGCTCGCATTCGATCAGAGGAGTCGATCAAGAGCAGAATCGTAGCGGTTTGTAGCTCATCGAAGATCTACCACGATGCCTATGTCTGGCTCCCGAAAGGGAAGTGCCACGTCGACCTCTTCGTTCGACACGATGCCGAAGTGACTGGGGAGGAGGCTCAAGCGTTGCGCGAGAAGATTATCAAGTTGCTGACTCCGACGATTGAATCCGAGCGAGAGATTTCAGTCGATCTCGATTCGCACGAACGGATTCTCCGGGAATTCAACGGCAACTATTTCAACCGCTTCCGATGAACAAACAAGATGGAGAACAAGGCGTGGGTGGACAACCCGCTACCCGCCGCGAGTCGGAGATTGAATCGTGATTAGAACCCTTTACCTTGAGTCGGACTGGCGCTCCCGGTAGCGGGTGCCACCACTTCGACGTTATGCAAAAAATGAAGAGCATCGTTTTCATCACCATTGCTATCGCATGCCTGTTTGGTTGCAACAGACCGAGACCTGCCGATATGAATGAAGCCGAGACATCACGAGGGGAGCAGGACGAAGGCTTTGGCGCATTCGAGGGGGACCTTTCATTCGATGCCGCTCATGATGAGTTGGACACAATCGTTGAGGACATCGCCAAGAGAAACGACGAGCTTGTGAGTCTTGAAGAATTTGGTTCGGTAGATGTTCCGAGCGTAAGAGCGAACGTCGTGATTTTGACGAACTTAATCTCTACGTATCGTGGGGGAGCATCGAATATCGATAGGAGCCGCTTGAAGCTTTGGGAGAAGGCAATTATTCAATGTTTTGAAGACCCCAATAGGTGGGATTTCGCTCCATGGCCTCAAGAGGAGAAGAATGCTTGGCGTAGGGCTTGTCAGGCCGATTTAGACCGATTGCGTGAAGTCGTTATCGAAGTCTGGAACGAACAATGAAGAAGCATAACAAGATGCTGCGCTGAAAGGGCAAGAGTAATTTGAGATTTCTTTTGTTTTTGTAAGGGCTCACTGCAGTCGTTTTCAAGTGTCGGCGAAGCCTCTTTTGTCGGGGTTGTAGGGTTGTCCGGAAGTGAGGATCCCTGTTGACTGCCTTCTCATGAATGCCTTCCCTCTACCGTTGAAAAAGACGCGTGTTGATTTCCCGAGAACGTCACAATACAAATATCAAACATGAAAATTTTACTATACACATTCCTTGCCCTGGGCGGTCTAGCACTCCCCGGAGTGGCAGACGAACAGTCCAAGCCAAACGTGGTCTACTTCCTAGTTGATAACTTGGGGAATGGCGAATTGGGATGCTATGGTGGCGGTGTCTTACGGGGGGCGGAGACGCCCCGCATTGACAGCTTTGCGGACCAAGGAATGCTGCTTCTCAATTTTGCGCCTGAGACACAATGCACGCCATCGCGTTCGGCGCTGATGACCGGTCGCTATGCAATCCGATCAGGAAATCATACGGTGGCTCTGGCAGGGAGCGAGGGAGGTCTTGTCGCATGGGAACGGACGATGGCCGAGATTTTTGCCGACAACGGCTACGCAACCTCTTGTGTTGGAAAGTGGCACATCGGTGCCTCTGAGGGCCGCTGGCCGACCGACCAGGGTTTCGATGAATGGATTGGACCCCCTCACAGCTATGACGAAGCTCTCTGGGCGGATGACCCGTGGTATGATCCCAAACGCGATCCGGTCGCATACATGTATGAGGGGAAAAAAGGAGAAGCTGTTAAGAAGACAATCCAACTGACAACAGAAGTCAAACGGGATCTGGACGTCACCTATCTCAAACGGAGCAAAGAGTTTATCCGTAAGAGCAAAGAGGCAGGAAAGCCCTTCTTTCTTTATTTCAATCATACCTTGATGCACCTGCCGACGATTCCGCGGAAGGAGTTTTCAGGTAAGTCAGGCCACGGTGAAAGGGCAGATTGCCTCCTCCAGCTTGATCATGACTTCGGTGTTGTTCTCGATTACTTGAAGGAACTCGATCTCGACGAAAACACCATCGTCGTTTTTTCAGGAGACAACGGCCCCGAACAAATGGACCCTTGGCGGGGTTCGGCGGGCCCTTGGGATGGATCGTATTTCACAGGACTCGAGGGTTCCCTCCGGACTCCTTGTATCGTCCGGTATCCCAAGGTTGTGCCGGAAGGGAAGAAAAGTAACGAAATCGTCCACATCACGGATATGTTCACGACACTCCTCAAGTGGACAGGGTTGCCGGTTCCTGACGATCGGGTAATCGATGGCATCGACCAGCGGGCATTTCTCGAAGGTAAGCAGGATCGTTCGGACCGGGACGGGTTCCCATACTGGATGGGCGAAAAAATGTATGGAGTGAAATGGCATCAATTCAAAATGGTGATGGTACTGCAGCGAAGCCTTGATGCGCCCGCTCTTAGTCTCGCCACTCCTCACATCGTGAACTTGGATGTCGATCCGAAGGAACGTCAGGCATATAATTATCCGCATGTGCATACGTGGGTGATTGCTCATACCAGCAAGATCGCCCAAGACTTCAAAGCGAGTGTCGCAAAGGAGGAGTTGATTCCGCTCGGAGCCCCGCTTGATTTCGTTCCCAAGGTAAAACAGTGAAAAGAACAAGACGCGGTTAATCAACTAACTGCCCGCCAAGATTTCAAAGCGCGCCTTTTGTACGAAGTGACAGCACTTTGACTTCGCAAAATATTATAAGGAAACTATTCGGCTCTTGTCACATTAGGGATGAAAGACGTAACCCACTCAAGTTTCTGCTTCAGAGCTTTTTTCCTGATCGTCTCCAATGCTCTCGTGGCGGCCTTGGCAGTAGCCAAGAAAAATGGTGGCTGATCAGCGAATGGTTTTTTGTTTCTACTCCGCCATTCGGTTTGCTAAAGAGGTCAGCTCTAAAATGAAAGTTTTCTTCACTCAACTAATCGTTACTGCTGCCACTCTTTTCGTTGTCGGTTGTGATAGGGGTGGTAGCCCAAACCTCTCCAGTGCGGTAACGTTGGGAGATGTTGGGTCTGTGAAAAGGTTTATAGCAGCCGGGGTGGATGTGAATTCTCCGGCAGACAGTCCTCCATTATATGTCGCAACGATGTTCGCGGTAGATCTTCGAAAGGATCCTCGTCCGAACATGCAGGAGAAAGAAAAGAACTACACCAAGATTATCGAGTTACTTGTCGAGGGAGGAGCGGACCTGGATGCACGGGAAGGTGCAGGACATACGGCGTTGGCTAGAGCGGCAAAGAACGGGCATAAAGAAATCGTACAATTTTTCATTTCCGAGGGTGCTGATGTGAATGTGTTGTTGTATGAAAACCGGACAAAAACAGCATTGGATTCGGCCTTGGCAGCGGGCGAATCTGAAATTGCCGAGATACTCCGAAAACATGGTGGCAAGACTCGGGCAGAAATTGTGGAAGAAACGGAAGAGGGGGGTGTCGTCGAAAATCCAGATCGTGACAAAGCCGAAGCTTACTTCACTGCGCTTGGAAACGTTCAATCTGCTCAGGAAGAAGAGAAACTTCTGACCGAGTTCGGCGAGTGGTTGAAGAAAAATGACTACAAGGTCAGCGTTGAAGAAAGGGATGGAAAGTACAGACTCACTTGCTCTTCTTTTCCGCCTGTTACTCCGTGGATCGAACACACATTCTTCGATCAAAAAAATTTGGAGCGACTCCCTCGCCTTGGCGAGAAGTGAACGGATCCTAGGACTCGTCGGTGCGGACGGATCGACGAAGTCCTGCCCATAAGAGTGACTCTCAGAAGTTTTCGGATCTATCGCTGAGCCTGATCAAGCACTCAAGGAAGCTTTTTGTAAGGCATGTGCTTCGGTCGCTTTGGACGATGGGTATTCAGTGACCATGAAGTTTAGGCGGGCCCTCCCGATTGTAGCCGAATACCATCGCAGGGTGATGATCTTTGCAGGTGATACACGCAGAGGGAAACTAACTGGATCGCTACCGCTTAGGATGAACTTCGGAGGTCGGGCTCACATCTTGTTATCCCTGAGGAGTCAGCCCGCAAAGAGCTGGAGAAATAAAACAAGATCATTCAGCAAGAAGAATGGGCTTGGACGCATCGGTTGAAGCGCTAAGTTTGGGGCCTTAACGCTTTTTCATGCGATTCCTAAGTAGGTGTCAAATGCATTGGCTAAGGACAAAAAACGAAGGACAAGCTTTATTTAACCACCAACATCATGCTCCATTACGCAATTGTATTTATTATCGTCGCCCTTGTTGCGGGCGTTTTAGGTTTTGGCTCATTATCCGGAACGGCCGCACTAATCGCCAAAGTGTGCTTTGTCTTATTCTTAGTCTTCGCGGTGCTTTCTTTTCTTAAGAAGAAGGTCTGATCCGAAAGTTTAAGCGTAGCGGCAAACCCAAACTAAGAAGTCGTATCAATCAGATAGCAGTCCACTTCATAACCGTATTTATGGCCTTCTTTGCCATCATGAATCCCGTCGCCAACGCGTCGCTTTTTGTCGCGCTCACGCAAGATACTAGCTCAAAGACTCGTCAGCTGATTGCACTGCGTTCGGTGGTCGTGGCATTCGTCATTGTTCTGATTTTCTCCATCGGTGGTCGTGAAATATTTACGATTTTTGGGATCACACTGCCAGCATTCCGCATTGCTGGCGGATTGATGGTTGGTGTCATTGGCTACCACATGCTGCAAGGTGCACCATCCAGCCTCCATATGCCTGACGAACAGGATACCGAAGACACTAGTGATGCCTATCTGGACATGGCGATTACTCCGCTCGGAATTCCTGTCTTAGCTGGACCGGGAACGATCGCGACCGCAATGAACTTCGCTGCAGAATCCAGCCATCTGGAAATCATCATTGTTCTTGCTGCTTTTGGACTGATGTGTGCGGTTACTTATATCGCATTTGTCAGTGGAGAGTGGCTTTCTAAGATTCTTGGAAAAAATGGAATCAAGGTGATTTCTCGCCTCATGGGTCTCATACTCGCTGTCGTGGGTGTGCAAATGCTCATCGAGGGAGTCCGTGGTGCCGCTACAGGTTTTTCCTAAATGATCATGCTATAGTTCTATGAGATCGAAGCCTTCTCTTGAACAGCGAACGCACGCTCTCAAATTGGAGATTGTTGTGAAATGAACTCTCTTTAAGGTAATTTCTATGAACTCAAATTGGATAGGATTTTTTGGAATTGCCATGATTAGTACTTTGGTTTGCGCGTTCAGCCATGCTGCGGAGGTGGCCCAACCGTCGGTGGACACGAAGCTTGAATTTAGGATGGAGCACAGCTCTGCAGGGAAGAAAGTCGGGTCGATCACTCATACTCGGAGCATCAAAGATCTGACTGGGGCTCCTCTTGTGAATACGTTCAACGGCCTAGATGGACGGTCATACAAGATGACGATCAGCTATGTGGGCTACGCAAAATTCGAGGTTTCCAAGGAAGGTAAATCGAACCAACAAAAGCCCGGCCATGTTTTTGCTGTTCAAGTTTTATCCGGCGAAAAAGGCCTAACGATCGAAACCACTGAGAAGAATGAGACCAAGCTGTTTGTGTATGAGCAATCGCCCCAAACTTTGTATGAAGGTGAAGGACTTACTGTGACCATAAGAAATAAAAAATAGGGAATGAATCGAATGGCGATGATTTCTTATTTCGTTTCCGGTGATCTTTTGAGAAAGAAGGTATTGTGAATCAAACGATGAGATACAGTAGATTGCAGGGGTCGATCGTTGCGGCATTCGTGGTGAGTCTAGGACTTTCCGTAGGGGATGCGAGAGAAGCCGAAGACCGGCCCAATGTTGTTGTATTCTTTTTGGATGATAGCGGATACGGCGATTTTGCCCACAATGGTAATCCGACTATTCGCACCTCACAAATTTCGAAGCTCGTGCAAGACGGGATGAATTTCACCCAATTCTATGTTACTTCGCCGGCGTGCAGTGCCTCGCGATACTCACTTCTAACAGGTCGGTATCCAGGACGTTCGGGCTTGGGCACATGGGTGGTCGGACCAGATGCAAAACGTCATATTCATCCTAAAGAGATTACCCTCGCCGAAGGCTTGAGAACGCGTGGTTATAAAACTGGAATTTTCGGCAAATGGCATCTTGGAAGCCCGAACAAAAAGAATGGCGAGTCTCAAGGTACCCTGCCTTTGGCTCACGGATTTGACGAATGGTTTGGGACAAACGTTTCCCATGATTATCAGAATGCGATGTTGTTAGAATCAGATCCTAAGGGAAACGATCCAATCGAAGGTTACTCAGTGATTACAAGGAATCTACCGTCCAAGCATGATATTTGCTCAGAGCTGACGAAACGTTCCACAGATGCAGCCATTGCATTCATTGAAAAAAATAAGTCAGATCCCTTCTTCGCTTACATTCCATTCAACATGCCTCACCTAGGAATTCACGCGAGTGAGAAGTTTCTCGGAAAGTCGCGCAGAGGTCTGCTTGGGGATGTGATGGAGGAAATCGATTACAGCGTTGGTCAAATTCGAAATGCCATTGAAGATGCTAGGCTAACCAAGAACACCCTGATCATTTTTTCTTCAGACAACGGACCGTGGATCAAATTTCAGGATACGGAGAAACACAGTAGGTATGGGGAGGCGCGCCTTCACGTTGGATATGCTCAACCGTTCCGAGATGGAAAGGGCTCCACTTGGGAAGGGGGGCATCGCGTCCCTGGGATTTTCTGCTGGCCGGGAAGTATCACTCCGAACTCCGTCGAACTCTCTCCAGCCAGCACCTTGGATATACTGCCGACGATTTTTGCACTAGCAGGTGTCGATCTTCCGAAGGATCGTTCGATTGACGGTCGTGATATCCGGCCCTACTTGATGCCACAATCCCACAAGCAAAACGTTGCGGATTTCGAATTCTACTTTTCAGCATCTGATAACAAGCCCTCTGCAGTCCGCATCGGTGCTTGGAAGATGCATACGCGTATCTCTTCTCAAACAGGAAACAACTACGGATTCGAGGCCTCTCTGAACACACCACTATTGTTTCATGTCGAACATGATCTTGGAGAGAGATTTGATCGTGCTGGAGAACAGACGAAACTCGTTGAGACGGTGCGATCGACTTTGAGTAAGTTTCAAATTCAGATCCAGGAAGAAGGTTCTTTCTGGGATTCGAAGTAATATCTCTTACAGTGATCAGTCAATGAGCTCAGACGTGGATAAACCCAGAACAAATGGCGCTTGGGGAATGACTTGGGCTGCCATTTTGGATCTGATTGCTTTTGGATTTTTAATTGCCTCAGATGCGGAGTTATCATTGCTCGCACTGTTCGGAGCTTGCGAAGCAATGTTCATCTTCTTGTCAGTGAAAGCATGGAAGGACTATTTCGAAGCCTACACTCGATATGAAATTGCAAAGTCGCGAAAGGATTAGGACGAAATGGCTTACGAATTGAAGCCTGTTAGATCGCCGAGGCTTAGGGGTTTGGGGCTTCGCTTATTTACCGGGCTGATAGAGAGTGCATGGATACGCCCGATTCTGTTGCCGAGTCTTATGAAGAACATCGGGGTGACGGTGTTTCGGAAACATGTTCCGCACTCGGGACCTACGAATTTTCCCCTCGTGAAACCATTGGAACTGAAGACTCAAGTCACTGGTACTGATGCCGTTGCGGCGCTTGCTGCGGAAGTGCCGATCTCGACTTCATCTGGCTTCAGCCATTCATCGACTACCGACTACGCGAGGGCATATCGGAGCGGGAGTATGTCGCCAGTGGACGTTGCTGAGCGAATCATTGATGCAATCGGGGTTTCAAACAAAACAGATCCACCTCTCCGAGCGATTATCAAATATGAGCCGGAAGATATACGTCGCCAAGCGAGGGAGAGCGCCGAATTTCTGGCTGGTGGGAGGCCTCGTAGTATTCTCGAAGGTGTACCTGTCGCGATCAAGGACGAGTTAGATATGCTGCCCTACTCGACACATGTTGGCACTTCTTTCCTAGGTGAAGAGACTGCCAGTGAGGAAGCGACGGTCGTAAGTCGACTGCGTGCAGCCGGCGCGCTTCTGGTCGGAAAAACCAACATGTATGAGATTGGTATTTCTCCTACTGGGAACAATCCGATTCACGGGTTCTGTCGCAACCCGTATGATCTCAATCACGATGCAGGCGGTTCATCGGGAGGGAGTGCGGCTTCGGTAAGCAGTGGAATCGTGCCGTTGGCCATTGGTGCCGACGGAGGTGGATCCATTCGTGTGCCGTCCGCTCACTGCGGAGTGGTTGGCTTGAAGCCAACCTTCGGGCGAGTGAGTGAGTTCGGCGCCGCGCCACTTTGTTGGAGCGTTGCTCATATCGGACCGATTGGGGCTACAGCATTGGATACCGCTATTGGCTATGCGATCTGTGCAGGCAAAGACCCTAAAGATTCGATGTCTCTCGGTCAGCCTAGCGTGCGCTCATCCGATTTTCACAATCTTGATCTGAGGGGAATCACGCTGGGAATTTATCCTGCTTGGTTTGAGGACGCATCGTCGGAGATTACGGAACAATGTAAGGAAACGCTCGAGGTTCTGAAAACTGCTGGAGCCGTCATTAGAGAAATTACAATTGAGGGTCTTGAGGAGACACGCGTGGCCCATGCCATTACCACTCTAACAGAAATGGCAACGGCCATGGAGCCTCATTATGCAGAGCACCGAAAATCTTTTGCCCACCCGACGCGTATTAGTCTCGCAATCGCTCGGAGCTTCACGAGTCGTGATTATGTGCTTGCTCAACGTGTGCGCACAGAGTCGATGCGTGAGTGGGATCGTGTGCTTTCTGAAGTGGACGCGGTGATCACACCCACCACAGCTTGTGTGGCTCCGTATCTTGATCCGAGCACCCGAGGTTATGGAGAGTCTGATATGGAGACGATGACTGAGTTGATGCGATTTGTCGTGAGTGCGAATTTTTGTGGACTACCTGCCATTTCGTTTCCTGCTGGCTATAACAGTAAAGGACTTCCAGTCGGGATCCAAGCCATAGGGCGCCACTGGGAGGAGCATCTACTTCTGCGCCTAGCCAACGTTGCCGAACAGAAAGCCGACAGAAACAAGCCAAAGTCATACCACGAAATTCTTCCGCCTAGGGTGTGACTTTTTACGAATTCTCATGAGTCGTAGAATAAGAAGAAGGTGTTCCTTCTACCGATTGAAATATCTCAAACTCATCGCTTGTAGTAATTTTCAATCGGTAAATCGATGACGTGGATATCGAAGTGGTCTAGTTCTTTCAGAAGCTCCCACGACTCAATCTACGTTTTTTCGTGCTACGGCTCATTTTGGTAGGTATCGTTTAGCTCGCGGTTAACCATCAGGACTTTGCAATCGACTATTATGTTTCAGAAACTCATTCCAAACTCTCTGGCTTTTCTATGTCTTATTGGCGCTCCGGCAAGTGCCGGGGGATACAGTGAGATAGGCCAACGAACTGGCGCGAGTCTAGTCGATGGGGTAGCGGTTACGGAAGGGGTGATCCGCGTCCGCCGCCGACATGAGAACGACATGGATTTTTCTAAATTCAATCCCTTCTATTGGGAGGGGAGACGTGCTTGGTTCAAAGTAGAAGACCATACTTCGCGTGGAGAAAAGCGAATGGTGTTCACCTTGAGGACCGAATGGCCTCAGGACTTCACTCCCTACCGTGGATCAGATTTTTCTGCGATTTACTTAGGTGATCCGTTGGCTGACGAAACTTTACGCAGTAAGTTTGCGATCAATGTGCGAATGAAGCACGTAGAGGGATTCACACATTTCGAGGCTGAGCTTGATGAGACCGCTTTTCATCAGCATCCCGAGGCCCTCCAAAAAGGTAAATTACTGACCTTTGAGTTTCGCTTCTTCAACAACGAGGCACACCCAGGCTGGGCGAAACAGAAAAAGCGAAACCCGCACAATCTCTCCGCCTACTATTCTGAATTTTTCCGGATCAAAATCGGTGAGCCGGGACTCTACATCGACAATTTCAGTGAGGCGAACGAGTTTCCCTCCGCCAAACGATATGCGGGTGGTTGGACGACCATCCCAACGGTTCGTGTTGAGCCTTGGACCGCCTTACAGCAAAACGCATTTAATCTCAAACCAGCGCACAACTTGGGCTTTCTTGAAGGGCGAACATGGTTCCATACCGATATGGTCAGCGGCAAACACATCAGTAACCCTTCTGATGACAAGCCTTCGGTTTTTTTCGAAGAGATGGAGAAAGCACGCCGCGGACTTGCCAGCGATACTTACAACGCCCGCTCGTGCATCGAATGTCATGTGCATAACGGGGGTGCGATTCTGCCCCCGCTTGGTGAACCGATTCACACCACGATTCTGCGCACGACGGATCCGGACTCGCCACATGGCGCCCAAATACAGACAGCAGGTGCGGGAGCCGAGGGCACGGTTACCATTGGTCGTTACGAAACTCGGAAAGTTGAGTTAGCGGACGGCACGGTCGTAGAGCTTTCCAAACCCATCTTTTACCTCGATGGCAAGCCCTCGGACGCGATCTCTCCAAGAACACCCCCTGCGATCATCGGCGCGGGCCTGCTGAGTGCCGTAACGGATGAAACTATTCTCGACCTCGCAAAGTCTTCCTCGGGAGAGCCGCGACTTATCGGAGGTAAGGTTGGGCGCTTTGGCTGGAAAGCAGATCAGCCTACGGTTTATTCACAGATACAAAGCGCGTTGCGGGAAGATATGGGGGTCAAAGAGCCAGGGTTTGAAAGTCTTGATAGGATTGAAGCCTACGTTTCCCTACTGGGCGTCCCACCACGTACAAACCCAGAAGCCCCGGAAGTATTGGCAGGTGAACGAGTTTTTCTGAGTTTAAGTTGCAACCAATGCCACACTCCGACCTTGCGGACGGGGGAGTCGAAGTTTCCAGAAATCAGCCACCAAACGATTCATCCTTTCACGGATCTTTTGTTGCACGATATGGGAGAAGGTTTGAGCGACGATCGTGGTGGGGCACTGGCTTCGAAGTGGCGGACCGCTCCACTTTGGGCACTGAAAAATAAACGCCATGCGATTCATGACCACGTTGGAACATTTCGTCCCGGCGATACCAAGGTCACCTACGTCGATACGCATTTAGAAGCTGATAAGAATCCGCTTCAGCTTCTTCATGATGGCCGAGCTCGCAGTATTGCTGAAGCTATCCTCTGGCACGGTGGTGAAGCCGAAGATTCGGTCAAGGCTTACAAGGCTTTGCCTAAGGCCGATCGCGAAGCTTTGGAGAAGTATCTATTAGATCTTTAGTAGATACCTTGCGAAGAAGGTTCTGGATCGAATGGCTCAGGAATACTTTGGGGATGAAAGACGAATGGGAAAGAAGGAGGTATCTCCTGAGATTCAAGAGTTGTTCGAGCAAGTGCCCAAGCTTTTCGTCACAAAGAAGGTAGATCCTGCCGCCGGCATCGAGCCGAAGCCTGAGCATAAGTGATCGCTGCTTTTCAGACTTCATTCCTTTTGCATCTGTGTTACGAACTAGATGCAGAATGATCAGACTTATTATTTCTTCATGGCTTGTCGCCTTTGTATCGCTTGGTTTCAATATTTCGGCTGAAGAGGCTGACTCGAGCCATGGCCTTGTCGGACTTCGGCCGTTGCCTCGCAGTGCGAAGCTGGATCACGGGCACAATCATGGTGGTTCTTGGGCCGGGACTCCCACCTATGAGGAGCAGAAAGGGAAGTATCCGTTCGTTGCTCAGAATCTTGATACCGTCAAAGGTTGGCTCGATGGCGATTTCAAAACCAAGCGGGTCTTTTTTGAGCATTATTGGGGTCTGAGTGAAGGACGTGATGATCTCGATCCCAAAAAGAATCTGCTAATCAAAAGCATACGTAACTGGGAGGCAAAGGGTGGAATCGTAGAACACATCCTCATCTGCCGAGAATACGACCTTGCGATTCAGCGAGGACACAAAGACGCCAAGCCAGGGCCTTTCAAGGAAGATACGCGTATTCTATTTGCGGAAGACTACGAGAGCATACGCACAATGTTCACAGAGGCTCACAAACAAAATCTAACCAAGCACCCGAATTACAAATTGATCCAGATGGTGCAGGAGCCATCTTTTTTTGCCAAAGACAAGCGGTTCCTTCCGATCATGGAGAAGTGTGATGGGATCGCCTACGAGTGCCACCAGTTCAATCGTCACTGGCCCTTGGAAACGGGTTGGGGGAAACCTGAGAAGGTCATTGAAGGAGCCAAGTGGACACTGGATCAAGGCAAGGAATACATCTTTTATTACGGCCCGATACGATGGAAGGGGAAAGTCTACTACGAGTTTTTGGAGCGTGACTGGCTGCAGAAATTCTGGAAGGCAGGTCTCCCGAAACATCATGCGAATATGCATTACTATTTGAATACGTTTCCGCATGGAGACGGTAGAGGTCGCCCAGTTGGACCTGAGACGGATCCGCACTCCACCTTGGGTTTTACGAAGTGGCTTATTGAGGAAATAAAGACGGGTGCTGAGTAGGGAAGGTATCTGAACTTTTCATCACCTCGTCATGCAGCGTAACCGACTCTTATATCTTGTTCTAACAATCGTCGTGATCGTTGCTGGGCTTTTATCTCGGTCTAGCTGGTTCGAAATTGCTCCAGACTTTCTCGTCAGCTTTGCGGGTGACACACTCTGGGCACTGATGGTTTTTCTGGGCTTGGGGCTGGTTTTTCGAACCCTACCTACAACAGCTGTGGCTGTGATGGCGCTTGCTTTTGCATTCACGATAGAAGTCAGCCAGTTGTATCAAGATGATTGGATCAATCGGATTCGCGCGACTCGTCTAGGAGCTTTGGTCTTGGGATCGGGGTTCCTATGGTCGGATCTAGTTTGCTACACGGTTGGGGTTTTGGTGGGTGCTTTGGGAGAGCTCTTTTGGAAACGAAAGGTGATGAAACATGGGTTGAATCATGATTAGTCGGCTTTGCGCTTCAAAGTTTACGAAATGAGCACTGAATTCATTGATCATAGCAACCGACATGGTTGATCCTTCCGAAGTCCTGACGCGGCTACCTGTCTGGGAGGCTTTATCCGATTTCTTTTTGGATACCGAGCTGGAAGAAAGAGACTATTTGCGTATTTCCGAAGTCCTCGTTGCATCGCCTTACTCTGTTGATGAGATCGAAGACATTCTGCGGTGTGAGGTTTACCCAGTGTTGATATGGAATTTAAGAACCGTCGCAGGAGAGTGGTCGGGTTTTGACTCTGGCTGGCTGAGGGAGCAGATCGAGCCGAGGATGAACGAACGGCCAAAGTTTCGCTGGCCGCTTCTTCAGTGGAATATGGTTCGGAATCATTGGGATCGTGTGTCGTAGTTGGTTCGAAAGTATCGTGACCATGACTCCATCGAGAAATCTTGAGGTATCACTCGAATGGTTGTTGACTGTGTTTTGAGATAGCTTGTCGCTGAAGGGAGATCATCTCCTTTGGCTCGGCTCAAAAGAAGATATGATGAAAAGAATGAACGTAGTGGTCTGCGCATTTTTGGTGATGCTGACAGTATTAGGTTTCTCCCATGCTGAAGAACTCGTGAAGAAGGAGGATCCTTGGCTTTCTTGGCATCGGCCAGCTGACAACAATGCTTTCATCACAACAATGGGGAACAACCATGACTCGATCCTCTTTGTTGAACCGGAACTCGAATATCCTTACCACTTGATCATCAGTCACACGCCGGAGGCGGCGCATCTTTGGAGAGCGAAGAAGTTCTCATGGAAAGGTGCCGACTGGGAGCTTGTTTCCGATCAATATAAGATCGCCAAGCACTATGAATACGACGATGGAGTAAAGGTCGATGGGACCTATTATATTTATGAAGCGGGAAAGGTGTATACCTTTTCAGGTCCGCTTGAAGAGGCCAGCGGTAAGTGGAAGGTGGCTGGAAGTTTTCCAAAAAAACAATGCGATGACATCGGGATCTACTACGAAGATGGGTTGTTCCACATGTTTGGTGAGCACGGTAATTTTCCACACGGACCCGATGGGACCAGCTTGGCCCATTTTACTTCGAAAACCGGGTTGGGTGATTGGAAGCTGGTAAATGCCAAGGCCGTCGATCCGAATCCTGATGGAGGGAACAAGTACGGCGTAGGCGATGCTACGATCGAAAAGATCGAGGGGAAATACTACATCTTTTGCGATCGCGAATCGAAGGGTAACCCCTACAAGGTCACCGCATGGCGATCGGATGATTTGACCAAACCATTTGAGTATCTGGGAAAGGCGATCACACCGCGCTCAGATGAAACGGATGACTGGGACAATCACCGGATCCAAGATGCCGATATTGCCTTTAGCCCCGAACTCGGGCGCTACGTCATGACGTGCAACATGATGGATACCGACGGAAATCCAGGCGGTAACTTCCCAACCATGAAAAAGAATCAAACTCGGGTAATTGGAATTTTCTATTCGGATAAGAAACTAGAATTGAAAAACGATTCGCCGCCATTCCTCCAATCTAACTGACGGAATGGTATGATTAGCGGAGGAATTCATGGGAATACGCGCCAAAATAGGAATCGACTTTTTGTTTACTACGCCTTGCTTAGATCGATATGACTTCGTAAAGCAGTGGTATAAATGACCCCTGAAGAAACAGCCAAAAGTTATGATACTCTTGCGGATCACTGGAACGGGAAGGACTTTCATCGTGAGAACGGGATGGATCAGCATCTGAGGGCGATTCGATTCTCCGGAAGATCGGGATGTGCTATTGATATTGGCTGCGGCAGTAGTGGCAGGATTATCGATCTTCTAACAGAAGTTGGATTTAAAACTGAAGGTCTGGATATTTCTGAGAAGATGCTAGAGCACGCGAAATCTCGGCATCCGGAAGTTGTGTTTCATCATGCGGATATCGTGACGTGGAATTTCCCAAGGAAGTACGATTTCATCTCGGCATGGGACAGCGTTTGGCATGTGCCGCTGGAAGACCAAGAAGCGGTGTTACGAAAGCTTTGTGAGAGCCTCTCAGAAAAGGGTGTATTGATTTTTTCTAGCGGAGGAGTTGATCAGTCTGAGGACGGGTCAAACCCGTTTCTTGGACAGCCTCTTTATCATGCAGCCTTGGGAATTCCGAAGCTTCTTGCATTGATTGCTGAGTGCGGATGCATTTGCCGACACTTGGAATACGACCAGGCTCACAAGGACGATATTGGTAGGCATCTGTATTTGATTGTCCAAAAAAGGTGACCGATTGGTTAGAGCTTTATATCGATTTTTCCGGCTGCTTGGCGTGCTTTCTCTCGTGCTTCTTCGACGTTGGATGCGCGGGCTAAAGTCACGGCCATTCGGCGTTTACCGGCAACTGCAGGTTTGCCAAAGAGGCGGAGTTGAGTGTCGGGTTCGCTAAGTGCTTGATCGAGATTTCCGAAGCGGATATTTTCTGACTTTCCTTCAACGACGACAGCGCAGGATGCACTCGGCCCGTGAGTGTGAATGTTGGGAATCGGTAGTCCGAGAATGGCCCGCGCATGCAGGGCGAACTGGCTGAGGTCTTGGGAAATCATCGTGACCATTCCGGTATCGTGGGGACGTGGTGAGACTTCGGAAAAAATGACTTCATCGTCTTTCACGAACATTTCCACACCGAAAAGGCCGTAACCTCCAAGGTTCGCTGTGACGTCAGCTGCCATTTTTTTCGCGCTAGCGAGAGCCGCCTCGGTCATGGGGGCGGGTTGCCATGATTCGCGGTAATCACCATCGACTTGGATGTGGCCTACGGGATCGCAGAAAGAAGTACCGCCCACGTGGCGAACGGTTAGCAAGGTGATTTCATAGTCGAATTCCACGAAGCCTTCGATGATCACTTTTCCCGCACCGGCTCTGCCACCTGCTTGTGCGTATTCCCATGCGGGTTGCACGTCTGCCGTTGCGCGAAGCGTGCTCTGGCCCTTTCCGGAAGATGACATGATGGGTTTCACAACGCATGGAAGGCCGATTTTTTCTATGGCGGCAGAGTATTCCTCAAAAGTCCCGGCAAAGGCATATGGTGATGTGCGGCATCCAAGCTCTTCAGCAGCCATACGCCGGATTCCTTCGCGGTTCATGGTGAGCTGAGTCGCTCGGGCAGTGGGGATGATGGTTGCGATACCTTCCTGCTCTACGGCTGCCAAGGCGTCAGTTGCAATGGCTTCGACTTCGGGAACGACTAGGTCGGGTTTCTCAAGTTCAATCACGCGGCGCAGTGCTTCGCCATCGAGCATAGAGAAGACATGCGAGCGGTCAGCGACCTGCATGGCGGGAGCGTTCGGGTATGCATCGCAGGCAATGACTTCGACACCGTAGCGCTGCAGTTCGATGACGACTTCCTTCCCGAGCTCGCCCGAGCCACAGAGCATTACTTTTTTTGCGGAAGAGGTGAACGGTGTGCCGATGGAGTTCATAATTTGAGAGATGAAAATTTCTGTGATTCGAGGGGTGTGGGGTCGATTTTCCTTACCGTTTTTATTCGGTTGGAAGGGGCTCTGCCATCTCTCGATAGCGCCAAGGAGAATAGCCGTTTGCTTTCAACCAGTCGATGCGGATGGAGCATTGTCTGGCTCGCCAAGTGGGGATGGGGCCTGATTCGAACCCCACTACATAGTCCTTTCTCCGCTCCACGAACATCAGGGCATGGCCGGGCTTCAGGATGATGTCCGCCATTTTCAGTTCATCCCAGCTGACAGGATCACAGAGAGCGGGAAGGTCCTTGGTAGAAACATGCTCGGAGAGTTGCCAGCAGCGTGAGATAAACCCCGAGCAGTCAATTCCAACGCTCTCGTTACTAATGGCAGCATTGTCGTTTCGGACTTTGTAAGTGTTTGCGATATCGCCGGCTTTCTTCCCATTTGCGAGGCCATCGAGAAAACTTTCAGGAGTGTCGAAGCCACCCCATTTGTATGCCATTCCTTTCGCGGTCCGGCCAGGTTTCCACCAGCCGCGCTTATCACCGTGTTCTGCCAGAGTGGTATCTGGCGTTTGGACGGGAATCCCATTACTATCTTTTCCGTGACGGATGTGACGCTCTTCAGGCATCCATTCCAAGTTTGCGTAAGAAATGGCAATTCTAACGGCCTCTTCGGGAGTGGGCTTGAAGGCACAAGAGCCAAGGAGGAGAGCGAGTGTGCTTGTGGCAAGGAAGCCGATTATTGAATGCCGCGCAGAGCCTTTTGGTTGTCGATCCATTTTCTATCGTTCTTTGAAAGTTTTGATTCGTTAGTGCGAAATCTTTCGCCACCCGGCTCGATCAAGACCATGTTGCCATTTGAATAGGAAACGAGTTTCGCGAATACTTTCCGGCCGGTCTTGCCTTTCCATTCACGATAGCCCTTGGCCTCGAGGCCTTTTCTCCATGAATCGTATTGCTGATCGGAAGCGACTTTGGCTTGCTTGAGCAAACCCCATGTGAAGTCGGCCTCACCGCGCTTGTAACCGGTATCCTTCCAGAGTACCTCGCCACTTGGGTTCAGCATCAATAAGGTTGGATGACCTAGAACACGATAGCGCTTTTTCATACGTTTCACGTAGTTTTTCACCAAGGTTTGGCGATGGACTTTATCGTCGAGAGAGAGGTCCTTATCGTCGATATTGATATTCGAATCCACACGAAGCATAACGATATTTTTGGTGGCCCAGCTTCCAAAATCATTGGTCGAGAAAAGTTCTGCGGAGAGTGCGCGGCACATGGGGCTACTGGCAGAATTTGTGAACCAAATGAGAATGGGTTTACCTTCACGTGCGGCGGTTTGCCGAGCAATGGTTTCACTTTCCTCCCAAGGCCCTTTTTTCGGTGCGGCCATCAAGCTTTCCAGTTCGGGGATCCCTGCGTCAGGATTGTCTGGATCGGTGAAAATAATGTCTTCCTGGGGGGTGATATTGATTGGGAGTGGTCTTGCGTTGCCGCCTGGCGTGACAGGAGTTCCGCCGCTATTACCTCTTAGTTGAGGAGGAATCCCTGTGGGTCCGAATGGTTTGGGTTCCTCTTCATCAGAGGTCCCAGCGCACCCAACGAGCAAAGTGCTCGCGGCATAAATGCACCATTTTACCATGGACGTGTTCATGGCCTATTTTCTCAGACGGACGGGCGTGCCGCAAGCAAGACAGCGAAACCAGTTGAAGACTAAAAGGTGCAAGCAAAGAGGAACAATGAAGCCAAATCCCGGGATACGGTGGGATTTGATATGTTTTCTTGCCACGCTGCGGATGAACAATTTCTGAGTACAGATGCGGCATTTGCAGGAGGATCCGAGCAGAAAATAGATGAAGGCGATGACAGGTAAGGCGAGAGGAAAAACGATGACCCATGCAGGAACCCATCCGAATGTTTCCGGATTTTCTCCAGAAAGCAGGAGCAAAAATGCGGCAGCGATGGCGAGCGGAATATTCAATATCAGAATGAGTGTGAAGAGCGCCCCGAACCGCAGTCGCCATGGATGGGTATGCAAGACCCCGCGAACATACCGTCGAGACTCGGGGTTTTTCCCGCGATTTGTCTTTTCAAGAGGTGCGCGGATGAGGCCAACCCTGTCAGTTTCACTGGAATCTTTGGATTTCGGAGTTTTACGTTTTTTGGCGTTTGGATCTGGAATGAGTGCTTTCAGCTGAGAACCATCAAAATCGGCGGGATCATCACGTGTCATCAGGCGTTCCGAATGGCCCGAATCACGACGTTCTGGAAGGTCAGCTTTTAGTCGATCCGAACCGTCCACCCGGACGTCTAGTTTTCCAGCGTATCGATTCAGTAAAACTCCCTCGGGAACATCGCTGACTTTAAGCTTTTTTTCGACCATCACCTTGCCAGGCAGCGGTATGGCAGCGGGCGAGGAAATTAAGAGTTCAGCGACATCTTCATTGTCCTCGTAATTGACGGGACCTCTTGCTTTCGGCAATACGGTTGGTTCCGCTTCTGCAAGTTCCTTGGCCTTTTCGATCCATCGTTCCAATGAGGATTTTGAAGGGGCCTTACCGTCGATCTCTAATGTTTTAATGGCCTTTTTGATCTCGCTGATAAGAAAGTCTGGATCCTGCTGAGAGAGAAGTTCTGCATCCCTCACACCAGCGACCGCGAGCAGCTCCAGTGAAGCGTCTCCAATACCAGGAATCTCTTTCAGGTTGGCCATGGTCTTATTTCAAGGCATCCAGCATCTCGCCGAGTTGTGAGAGCTTCGTTTTCCAGCTTTCAAGTCGCTCTTTTTCTTGAGCGACGACCTGTGGGGGGGCGCGGTCGACGAATGATGAATTACTGAGCTTACCTTCGGACTTTCTAACCTCGATCTGGATCTTCTCGATCTCTTTGGAAATTCTTGTTTTTTCGGCTTCGACGTCGACGAGTCCTTCCATTGGCATATAGGCTTCACCTCCCGGTGTTACCGCTGCGGGCGTCCCTTTGGGAGGATTGTAAGAATCATCTACGACAATCTCAGTAGCTCCGGCTAGAAGAGCTAAGACTTCAAGTTCACTCGATAAAAATTCAGCTGCTCCTTTGAAGATGAAGCGTACGTCTTTTCGAGAGGCGACGTTGTATTCTGCTTTCAGGTTACGGAGGCGGCCAGCGGATTCATAAACGGCTGTTGCTTGTTGGTCGGCCAGCTCGGTTTCTTTTTCGGAAAGCTCACCAAGCAATGAGGTTTCGGGGAGTGCCTTGCTCATCAGGAACTCACCCTTGGCCACGTAGTCCATACGTTCTGAGAGCTCTTCAGTTACATGAGGCATGTATGGATGCAGGAGCTGTAAATAGCGGCTCATCACCGCATCGAATGTACCCAGAGCGGCAGCCCGCGCCTCTGGTGTGGCGGATTCGCGAAGGTCTGCTTTAACGGCCTCCAGCCACTTGTCGCAGAAGTCGTTCCAAAGGAATTCGTAGAGACGATGGGCGATTTCTCCGAAACGATATTCGCCGTAGATATCTTCCAGATCAAAGGCGAGCCGGTCGAGTTTCGACATGACCTGGATGTGATAGACTGGAAGGGTTTTTACGTCGGGGAGTGGGGCGAACTCATTGCCATCCATCTGGCGGAAGCGGCAGGCGTTGTAGAGTTTGTTGGCGAAATTTCGGCCTTCTTCGACAGAGCTTTCGTCGAAACGCACGTCAGAGCCAATAGGTGCGATTCGCATGAGTCCAAAGCGCAGGCCATCGGCCCCGTATTTGTCCATGAGGTCGATGGGGTCTGGGGAGTTTCCGAGTGACTTGCTCATCTTGCGACCTTTGAGGTCACGAATGATGGCGGTGAAATAGACATTCTTGAACGGCAGCTCGTCGGCGAAGCGATAGCCAGCCATGATCATACGAGCGACCCAGAAGAAAATAATATCCGGGCCTGTTACGAGATCCGTAGTAGGATAAAATTTCTTCAGAAATTGGGATTCTTCACCGACATCTGACATGGTTGCGAACGGCCAGAGCCATGATGAGAACCATGTATCCATCACATCTTCATCTCGCTCCCATTCGCCTTCGGATGGAGCTTCGATTCCAACATAAATATCTCCGCATTCAGCATCTTTGGTCTCTAAAGACTCAGCGTTTTTCAATGCATCCAGTTTGTCTTTTCGATACCAAACAGGGATTTGATGACCCCACCAGAGCTGACGGCTGATGCACCAGTCTTGGAGGTTTTCCATCCAATGCGCATAGGTCTTTGACCAGCGTGCAGGGCGGAAGGTGATATCTCCAGAAGCGACGGCTTCTGTGGACTTTTCAATTTCTGGGTAACGCAGGAACCACTGCATGGATATTCTTGGTTCGATGGGAACACCGGCGCGTTCCGAGTAACCGACGTTGTTATCGTATTCTTCGACTCCCACCAGCAGGCCCATTTCTTCAAGTTTTGCGGCGGCCTTCCGACGTGCAACAAATCGGTCGAGGCCATCGAATTCAGGAAGATCCGGCGTATTCATATTCCCGTCTGGGTGCAATACGTCGATGATTTCGAGGTCGTGTTTCATACCAACCTCGAAGTCGACTTTGTCGTGGGCAGGAGTGATTTTGAGAGCACCGGTTCCAAATTCTAGATCCACGGCCTCGTCGCCGATGACAGGGATTTCCGCTTCTGGGAATGGGCGCTTGACCACTTTTCCAATCCACTTCGCGTATTTTGGATGTTTCGGATGCACCGCCACGGCGGTATCTCCCATGAGTGTTTCAGGCCGGGTGGTGGAAATTTCGATGAATTCGCCGGGACTGTCAGCGAGTTCGTATTTCATGG
Source organism: Akkermansiaceae bacterium (assembly GCA_045106015.1). Taxonomy (GTDB): domain Bacteria; phylum Verrucomicrobiota; class Verrucomicrobiia; order Verrucomicrobiales; family Akkermansiaceae; genus Luteolibacter. The sequence continues at coordinate 21,371 of JBGCEE010000032.1, forward strand.
TAAAAAGCTTCGATTTGGAAGGTTTCATGATCACCTCTTCGTCAGAAAGTGCGGTGAGTGAAACCGGACACCAGTTGACCATGCGTTTGCCCCGGTAGATCAGACCTTCGTTAAAGAGGTCGACGAAGACTTGGCTGACCCATTTGGTGTAGGCCTCATCCATCGTGAAGCGCTCGCGTGACCAGTCGCAGGAGCAGCCGAGGCGTTTGAGCTGTTTGATGATAATGTCGCCGTGCTTGTCTTTGAAATCCCAGACTAGCTTGAGAAACTCCTCGCGACCAAGATCGCGGCGCGTTTTCCCTTCCTTCTCACGGAGTTCTCGCTCGACCTTTGCTTGGGTTGCAATTCCTGCGTGATCCGTGCCGGGCAGCCAGAGAACCTCTTTGCCTTTTTGTCTCGCTCGCCGCGCAAGAATATCCTGAATGGAATTGTTCAGAACGTGCCCGAGATGAAGAATGCCGGTGACATTGGGCGGCGGAATGACGATGGAATAAGCTTCCTTATCGGATTGCTCGTCTGCGCGGAAACAACCGGCTTCCTGCCATGCGGCATACCATTTCTTTTCCACATCTTGTGGTTCATACGCTTTCGCTAGCTCAGACATCGGGCGCGGACTTTCAAGCAGGCAAAGGGATTTGTCCAGCTTGGACGCAACAAGGAATCTGGGTCCAGCTGCAATACTCTCCATACGTTTAGACCGGTTTCCAAATGGCCTTGCCGAAATCGAGTGGATTTTTTGGGGTTCGAAGAAATTGGCTACGCGATGTCAGGTACCGTTTCGGGCGGACGAAGCCAATATCGGCAATTCCATCCGCAATACGGTCTATATCTCAGCAATGGATTAGAGAGAGGTTTGTGCGAATCGGACTTCGCGTGGAACTGAACAATATGCAGGGGAGAGCGCTGAGCGGGTTGGCTAGGGTTTTGTAACGGAAATCTTTTCGAGGTGTGTTTTGATTCCACTTATGAATTGAATGGTGGGACGAATGCGGCACCTTTGAGGGGAAATGAAACAAACCTTTCTCGCTCTATTCCTTTCCTCGGTGATTCATGCTGCGGAGAAACCTCGTAATGTTGTGTTCATACTCGTTGATGATCTAGGGGTGACCGACATTGATATCGACGGTTCGGACCCGTTTTACGAGACGCCTAATCTTGAGAAGTTCGCAAAGACAGCGGTGAATTTTGCCAATGGCTATGCGAGTTGTCCGGTTTGTTCGCCGACTCGATCTGCGATCATGACGGGCCGTAACCCAGCGAGAACGGATAATACGAATTTCTTCGGTGCACCGAATCAATTCCTCGACGCCATTCCCGAGGACTACGATCCACTCAAAAATTTCATCAAGCCGGGTAAGAAGGGGCCACGGAGGGCTAAATATCCGTTTTGGCCGGCACCGTATTTAGGGAGGCTTCCGGATGGCACGACGACGCTAGCCCAGGCTCTGAAAAGCAATGGCTACGCGACCTTCTTTGCCGGGAAGTGGCATCTTGGCCAAAAAGGCAACTACCCTCAGGACCACGGCTTCGATGTCAACATAGGTGGGCAGAGCGGCGGAGGGCCTTACGGCGGCAAAAAGTATTTTTCACCATATGGAAATGATCAAATCGAGGATGGCCCCGACGGAGAGCACCTCACCGAGCGCTTGGGACGGGAGACGGCAAATTTCATCAAGGCGAATAAAGATAAACCCTTTCTGGCCTATCTCTCTTTCTACTCCGTTCATACGCCCCTGATGGCGCCAGAGAAACTGGTGAAGAAATTTCAGGCGAAACGCAAGAAGCTCGGACTGGAGGACGAGTTCTCACCGGAGCCACCGCGCAAGAATCGCACGATTCATTCGCATGCCATTTATGCAGCGATGCTGGAGTCCATGGACGCTGCCTGTGGGCAAGTATTTGATACGCTCGAAGCTGAAGGCTTGATCGATAATACCCTTGTGATCTTCACGTCTGACAACGGAGGACTTTCAACATCCGAAGGTTCGCCGACTTCCAATCTTCCCTATCGCGCTGGTAAAGGCTGGCTTTATGAAGGTGGCATCCGTGTCCCTGTGCTAGTCAGAAATCCTGCTACAGGTCATGGCGGGACGGTCACTCAGCAGCCTGTTTATTCGACCGACTATTATCCAACGATTCTCGAAGCAACCGGCCTTTCTCAGTTACCGGAGCAACATATGGACGGGACGTCGTTTCTTGCCCATTTAAAAGACCCCGCAACAGCAGCGAGCGATCGTCCGCTTTTCTGGCACTACCCGCATTGGGGAAATCAGGGAGGGAGCCCCGGGACGGCGGTCCGCAAGGGTAAATGGAAATTGATCCGTTGGCACTGGCCAGAGCGCACCGAGCTTTTCGATCTCGAGGCGGATCCAGGCGAGCTCAAAGATCTTTTCGCAGATGAGTCGGAAGTTGCATCTGAGCTTGGCAAACTCATCGATTCGTTTCTTGAAAAAACAAATGCCCGCCCACCGCATCGCAATCCGGACTTCAATGGGAAATTTCCCAAATGGTAAGCCATCTCTGGAAAGCCGGATTGACTTGCTGGGGTGAGATTACAATCTTGCTTCCGTGATTAAAAAACTCCTCTTAGCCATTTTTATGTCCACTTCATCCATGTCCCAAGCCGGCGGCGAGTTTCGCCACGTCGTGATGTTTCAATTCAAAGAATCCGCCACCGCCGAGCAGGTGAAGTCAGTTGAAAAAGCCTTCGGCGAGCTTCCTTCGAAGATCGATACAATTGTCGATTACGAGTGGGGAACCTCGGAAAGTGTCGAAGGAAAGAACGATGGATTCACTCATTGCTTCTTTGTGACTTTCAAGGACAAGGCGGGGCTTGAAGTCTACATTCCGCACCCTGCACATGTGAAATTCAAGGAGGTGCTGATTCCGATTTTGGAAAAAGCAATGGTCTTCGATTACACCGCCAAGCCCTAGTGCTTTCGATCGGCTTCAATGGATCGAAAACTTTTAGCCTAAAATTTTCATTGAAGGTTGCGTTTCTTCAAGATGGGGTTTCCTTGATGGCCGCACTTTCAGGCGACTCCAGAACAAACTTAACAAATACGTCCTAAATTTTTTGCATTTTTCAAAAATCTTCCTTGCCGCCGTCCATCTAATTTCCACACTCATCAACAATACCGAGAGCAACCTTAAAACCTCAATGATTCATAAATTCAGAACCCGCCCACGTCACACTGTTTCCGCGACCCTCCTAGCGACTTTTCTAGCGACTCCACAAATTTTCGCTCAAGAAAAAGAAGCCACACTCCTCGATCGCTGGGTTCTTGATGGTGGATATACGATGATTTTCATCGGTATTGCCGTTGTCGCTTTCATTGGTCTCGCAGTTTACAACTTCATGTCATTGAGCAAAGCGAAGTTCTGCCCAGCTGATCTCCAAGCTGCTCTCATGGAGCACATGGCTGCCTGTCGCGTCCGTTCGGCAATCGAGCTTGCCGCTTCGCATCCATCCTACCTCGGCCGTCTCGTTGCCTACTCATTCCCGAACATCGACGCCACCCAGCCGGAAGATCTCGGTCGCGACAAAGTGGAAGACGCGATCGCCGACTTCACCAACACAGAATCCCGCAAGAGTATGCAGTGGATCAATTACATCTCCTTGATCGCTCAGGCCTCTCCGATGCTGGGACTGACTGGAACCGTTATCGGTATGGTCAACGCGTTCGGAACCTTGAAAACTGCAGGTTCTGCAGATCCCTCCGCGCTGGCGGGTGATATCTCCGTGGCTCTCTTGACCACCCTTTGGGGACTGATCAACGCCATCCCCTGTATTCTCACCTACTTCATTCTCAAAAATAAGTACAACGCTCTCGTCGCTGAATCCATTCATGCTGCTGAGGAAATGCTCAATGCAGCCGTAGCAACCGTGAACGCCGATACACTTTACGCCAAGATTCCTGAAGGGATCGACGTTTAGGCCTAAGGAACGCTCAACTGGTTGGCGCGGCTCTCGCGCCACCATCCCGTTTCCTGAAAACCTTCTAACAAAACTCCAATGGCAGCCAACAAGCTCAGAAAATCCCGCGCGATCGAAGATGATGATGCGAAGGTCGACATGTCGCCAATGATCGACATGGTCTTCCTGCTTCTCATTTTCTTCATCGTCAACGCGACGGCAATCATCGTGAAGACGGACCCAAAGGTCCTTCCTCCCGTGGCGAAGAATTCGCTCAAGCAGAAGGACGGTCGCGGTCGCATCGTGGTGAACATTCGTAAGGACGGTGAATTCACGAATGAGAATTTCGAGATTCTAGAAGCAGGAGAGTCGGACATCTTCGATCTTGTGAAGAAGCAGAAAGAAGAAATCGACGCGCTTGGTGTTACTCCGAAGCTTCACCTTCGTGGAGACCAAGATGCTGTTTTCAAATATTCACGTACCGCGATTCGCGCTGCCGCTGCGGCAGGTGTCGATCAGGTCGTCTTTGCCGTTTATCAGACCCACAAGGGCCTGAAGAAATAATTAAACCCCAGCTAAAATTCCCACATGGCACGCCATAAGAAATCCGTCAGTGAGCCGGAACCAGATCCAGATCTTGATATCTCGTCTCTCATTGACGTTTGTTTCCTCCTTCTGATCTATTTCCTCGTCACCTCTACGATCACGCCCCGCGAGCAAGATCTTGGAATGGCCTTACCTGCGAGCACGCCAAGTGACGAGCAGCCAAAGATTGAACCGATGTTCATCAAAGTGGAGGCAAGCGGCCAGATTTTCACCGGAACGGGTCCAAGCCAACAAGCGATGGATTCCGATGGCAGCGTGCGTGACCTGCCGTTGCTCTCCAGTCAGTTGGAACTTTACTCTGCTGCTGCCAAGAGCGCCGGTAGCAATCCCTTGGTTCAAATTTATGTGGACCCCGGCTCAACCCAACAACGAGTGATCGATGTTCTCAACGCACTTGCCGGAGTGAAAATCACCTCGGTCACCTTCACCGACCTGCTCGAGTGAGGCTTTTCCGCACAACACGCACCTAAGAAATTGCGCCGCTGAACGTTCCCTACTTGCGGGGCTCATCAGATGGCGTATTTTTTTAAAAATTTAAACAAATCACCCATCTTCTCGACTCTCTAAAAAGAACCCCCCCCTTTTGAAACATCTGCCATGAAAAAACTCCTTCCAATCATTGCCTGTCTTTCTCTTGCGACACCGCTTGTCGCTCAAGATGATCTAGGAACCGTCGTCAACAAAGCGCTTGCCGCTATGAACGAGGGCAACTGGAAAGAAGCTGCCAGACTCAACACCAGCGCCGTCACACGCTTTGGTAAAAACCCGAAGATGGCGTTGAACCTCTACGGGCCTCAGTTCGGCGTCATTCTTTACCGCAAGGGCGTCTGCGAAATGAAGCTCGGTGAGTTTGAAAAGGCGATGAAGTCCTTTGAAACGTGTTACAAGGAATTCCCAAACGACAAGAAATCGGGAGGTGGTAACAACTTCAACAAGATGGCGCTATTGAAATGGGGTGAAGCGGCCATGGGTGCAGGTGAATACGAATTAGCAATCAAGCAGTGGAAGAAGTTTCTCCAAGAGCGTGACAAAACCCGCGACAAGTATCCGCAGGGTGCCTTCCATGTGAATATGGCCATTTGTCTCTACAACCTGGGCAAACTTCCTGAGGGAAATGAGCACCTTGAGATCGCCATCAAAAACAAACTGACTTTCCCAACTCCGAATGCTGCGATCATCTCCGGCTTTCAGACCCTCGTGGATGCATCGATCGGTGCGAAGGATGAGCAGGCCCTTTTGGATTTTGTGAAAAAGAACCGCGGCGCGCTAATCGTTTCGCCTTTCGAAATGCAGCGCTTCTCCAAAGTTTTCATGAAACTCGCAGGCGATGCGATTGGAGCGAAGATGCCGAAGACGGCCATGACTCTTTATCAGTTTGTGCCATCGACCAACGTGGCGATCAATGACCTAGAAGTTCGCATTGCGAGCATGGGTGCCTTGGCGAAAATCACGGATGGACCTTATCGTCTTAGCAAACCGCAACTCGAAGCAGAGCTGAAAGCTCTCAAAGAGGAGCAAGCCGGCAACAAAGCGATCGAAATGATCAAACTCGCCGGTGTTGCCTACCTGCACGAAAGCAATGGCAACGTAATCGGAGCGTATGCATCCTACAAACAGCTTGAAAATTTCTACCCAAAAGCTGAAAAGCGTGAGGATAATCTCTATCATCTCGTCCGCACCTCTTCCATCCTAGGCAAGGTTCCTGTCACTCAAAAATACGGGGAGCTCTTCCTCAGTGAGTATCCGGATTCGAATTATAAGAACCAAGTTCAGCAACTCATGCTTTCGGCCCTTTTCTTCAAGGGTGAATACGAACTCTCCATTGAGATTGCCGCCGATCTCATCAATAACAATAAAGTTGCCGAAGGAACCAAGGAACACGACCTTGCGCTGTTTGTCCTTGGCGGTTCCTATTTCTACACGGGTCAATACGACAAAGCCACGCCACATATCGACAAGCATCTTGAAATCTATCCGGAAAGTGACTTTGCGATGCCAGCGATGTATTTCCGTGGTGCGAATGCCTCTCGGCTCCAATACTGGACGAAAGCCGCTCGCTTGCTCGATGAGTTTATTGGGAAATACAATGATAGCGACGATCAATCCTACATGCCGCTCGCTCTTTTTGATCGAGCTACCGCGCATTTCACTGAGGAAGAATTTGAAGGAGCTCTTGCGAAGTTAGAGCAAGTCATCACCCGCTTTCCAGATTCTCCGGTTTTGGATCAAGCCTACAACCTTAAGGGAAATGTGCTTCAGAGTGAGGGTGACAAGGAAGGGGCTGAAGAGGCTTACCTCAAAGCGCTTGAAATAGCTGAATCACGGAACAACGACGGAGTGTCTTCAGAAGCTCTCTATTATCTTGTTGGTTTGTTGGGTGAGCAGAAGAAAGGCGATGATCCGAACCCTCGCCTCAAAGATGCTGTGCCTTTTGCCGACAAATATTGGGAGGAATACTCCGCCGGCTCTCCGTATAACGCCCAAGTCGCCGTCGCCCAGGTACGTGCCATGTATGCTGTGAATCGGGGACCAGAAGCCTTGGAGCGCTTGCAGAAAGTGATTTCCACCATGGCAAAACTTCCGGAGGCCGTGGGCTTAGAAGAAGCGATCAATTCCTACACAGAGGTCTATCTGGAGACAAACTCGCCAGATGAGCTCAAGGAGCACTACTACAACTTTCCTGGGATCAGTATCCAAGACAAAGCAGCCCGTGCGCTCCTTCGCATTGCCATTATTGGTGTGTTTGAAGGAGTCGGTGAGCAATCCGAAGATGAGGATCAAACGCGTGCAGCCAAAGCAATGATTACGGTTCTTTTCCAAGAGTTGAAAAGGGATTTCGATCTGAAAGATCTTTCCACCTATATTCTTGTGAAGCTCGGCGATTATCTTCGCAGCAATACCGCGACACCTCTTGAGGCGTTGCCCTATTATGTCGAGGCAGTTTCGCGTCAGGACAATACCTACCAGTTCGCTGCCCTTCTCGGACGGGCCGATGTTTACGGAAATTCCTCGAAAAATGAAGATCTTGCGAGAGCGGTTGAGGACTTTGAACGAATTTTTGCGGATTCAGACGACAAGGGCCAACGCGACTTCGCTCTTTACCGCATTGTTGAGATTCTAATGAAGAAGGGCGACTACGCGGAATCTGCCAAACGTGCGAATGAGTATCTCAACCGCGACGAGAAATCCGGACCCACTCACGGCTTCAACAAATACTCACCTGAAGTCGGCCTGATGTTGGCGCAATCCTTCGAGAAGAGAAAGAAGGTGGACGATGCCATCGCCATGTATGTCAAAGTATGGTCGGCTCACATGGGCTACATTCCGATCTCCGCTACAGCTATTCTTTCTTGGATGGAGCTTCAGTCCAACCGAAATAGGAAGTCAGAAGATGCGAACATTCCATCCGACCGCCAAGGCGCATACGAAGGAGGTTACCGTTACCTTGAACTGACCGGGCGCTTTAAGGACAAGATGAGCCAAGAGGAAGTCGCTCTCTGGGAGAAGGTCGAGAAATTCACCAATAAATTGGTGGCGGATCCGAACGTCAAATCCATGGAACAAATTGAGAAGGAGAAAGAGAAATAAACCAAATCCTCCCTATATCTGAACCTTTCAATGATCAAACCGATGAAAAAACTTCTCTCAACACTCCTCATTCCCGTCATTTCCTGCACCGCGATTGCTCAAGATGCCTTTCAAGCCAGAGCGATTCTCTCCTTTGATGGTGGCGGTAATACGGTTGCTTGGATTCTAGCCGCGACAGACAAAGCCGTTCGCTACAAGACCAGCGCGAATTCTACGCAATTCGAAGACGCCGGAATCTCGGACTTTTCGAATATCTACCTCATGGAACCTCCGCAATTTTCTGAGGCCATGGATTTGTATGAAGGAGGTAAGTTCAAAGAAGCGAAGGAGAAGTTCGCGGCATACAAAAAAATCTCCAAACCCATCGCAGCCTTGAAAGGGAATTTCCATACGCTTTCGGCTTTCTATGAAATGGAGTGCCTGAGGCAGCTTGAGGACTATGAAGCGATTCTCGAGATCCTTAAAAATTTCTTCAAAGAGCCGCTCACCCGTGACCATCACCTTCGCCAGCTAGAGCTCTATGTCATGTGGAATGCTGTGAAGTCAGAAGCTTGGGACCAAGTGATTGCCATCGCGGACGAGCGTTACGACGAAAACCTTCCTGCCTATCAGTTGGCTCAAGTTGCCTACTGCAAGGGTCTGGCTCTTGAAAAGAAGGGAAAACCACAAGAGGCCCTCGTCGAATACGCCGTCGCCATGACTGCAGATGCAGGTGCTTCACGTTTTACGGCCCAGAACGCCGCCTTAAATTCCCTGCGGATTTACAACGCAGATAAAGAAGTCCAGGCAGCCATGGAAGCATGGGGCACCGAAGATGAAGTCAAAGGCTCGCTTGGCTACAACCGCCTCAGGGAGGCACAGGGAATCGCAAAGGTTTTCCGCAGTTTCCTGAAAGCTGACAAAGCCCTGGGTGACTACGTGAAATTCCTCGAATACAAGTTCGAGGAATAGCCAATCAAGGCCCCCGGGGAATCAAGTGATTCCCGCGCTTTGTTCCTTTGCGCGACCCGTGGATTGAGATTTTCTCGATCCCGAACTTTCCGCGTAAAAGTTCGATAATTTCACCTGTCATCAGTCCTCTATTGTGACATGGTCCTGCCAGCGATGTTCTCCCGCCTGTCCCTCATAGTCATTTCAAGCTTGCTGCTCTTCTCCTGCCAGAAGGAAAGCCAAGTCGATAAGGCGACAAGAGAGGGCATTTTGCTGCTGAGTAACTCCAGTGATCCGAAGAGCTTCGATCCGCATATTGTTTCGGGAGTCCTCGAGAGCAATATCATGCGTTCTCTCTTCGAAGGCTTGGTTCAGTTTCATCCGAGTGAAGATTTGGAAGCCCCTCCAGGGGTCGCTTTAGAGGTCACACCGGATGCAGAATACACGGTATGGACGGCCAAACTCCGGCCAGATGCAAAGTGGTCGGATGGTGAACCCGTTACCGCAGAGGATTTTGCCTTCTCCTACGAACGATTCCTTAAGCCCGACCTCGGAGCGAAGTATGCCGAAATGCTCTATTTTATGAAGGGTGCGGAGGCTTTCAATAAGGGCGAAACCGATGATTTTTCCACGGTAGGAGTCAAAGTGATTGACCCGCTTACATTCACCATCACCTTGCGTGGGCCGACCCCTTTCTTCAAGGAGCTGCTGAAGCACTACACTTGGTATCCCGTGCCGAAACACGCCGTCCTAAAGCATGGGAAAATCGACGACATGCGCAATCCTTGGTCCAAGCCATATCGATTGGTTGGCAATGGTCCATTCCGTATCAAATCTTTTCGCCGTAACGATCACATTGAGGTTGAGAGGAATCCACACTACTGGGATGCAGAAAATGTGAAGCTAAATGGAATCCGGTTCCTGCCGATTTCAAATGTGTTCACCGAAGCTCGGATGTTCCGCGACGGGCAGCTTCACATCACATACACCGCAGCTCCTGAGGTCGTAGACTTCATGAGTAAATCGAATCCCTCCGTGCTACGGCAAGAGCCGTACTTGGGAACCGATTTTTATCGTTTCAATACCACACGAGAGCCACTCAACGACTCCCGTGTGCGACGTGCCTTGAGCATGTCTTTGGATCGCGAGTCTCTTTGTAAAAGCGTATTCCGAGGTTCGCTGCCTGCCTATGCGATCACTCCTCCGATGGGTGACTACAATCCACCTCGTGGTGTCTCTTTTGAGCCTGAGAAAGCACGGAAACTCCTAGCGGAAGCAGGCTTCCCTGACGGTAAAGGTTTTCCAAGATTGAAAATTCTCATCGCTTCTCGCGAAACGGCAGCGACTCTCGCCACTGCGATTCAAGCGATGTGGAGCAAGCATCTAGGAGTTGAGGTTGAGATCGAAAACAAAGAGTGGACCGCTTATCTCGCAGCCACCCAGAGTTTGGAATATGATATCGTGGGTGCTGGTTGGATCGGCGACTTCATCGACCCCCTGACCTTTCTTGAAATTTGGTCTCCTGGAAACGGCAACAACAACACGGGTTGGTCAAACTCCGAGTTTGTTGAGAACTTGGAGAAGTCGTTCCAAGCGACTGACCCGGAGCAACGCTACCAATATTTGCATGCGGCCGAGACGATTCTCATGCAGGAGGCTCCTATTGCCCCCATTGGCTGGCGCGGGAAAAATTTCCTCATCCATCCCTCCGTCAAAGGATGGGATCCGCTTTTGCTCGATAGCCATCCTTACACTTCTGTCGAACTCATTCCCCAAGAAGAAGCACGCTGATTAGGCCATGTTAAAACTGCTCGTTTCTCGATTTCTCCAAGGCCTGCTCACGTTGTTCGTGCTGGTGACGCTCACCTTTTTCCTCGTCCGTCTGATGCCAGGCAGCCCGTATACGGAAGAAAAGGCGATTCCTAAACATGCTTTGGAAAGAGCGATGGCCTATTCCGGTATGGATAAGCCCTTGCCTGTGCAATATCTCAGATACTTTCAGAATTTGCTTATCCACCAAGACCTCGGGCCGTTGATTCGTAAGCCGGGCGTCGAAGTATCCGAAGTGATTGGTGACTCCTTTCCAGTCTCGATGGCTCTGGGATTTGCTTCTATGGGCATTGCCTTACTGGTTGGAATTCCGGCTGGTGTGATTGCTGCGGTCCGAAAAAATTCTCCGACAGATTTTGCCTGTCTTGCCTTTGCGATGATCGGGATTTGCTTGCCGAGTTTTGTGATTGGGCCGCTACTTGCGGTGTTCGCAGGACTTAAACTTCAATCGATCAATGTCGCGGGATGGAATTCTGCAACAGACTGGATTCTTCCGGCAGTCACACTGGGAATGATCAACGCTGCCTACCTTGCGCGCTTGTCACGCGGTGGAATGCTGGATGTTCTCAGCCAAGACTACATTCGCACGGCCAAGGCAAAAGGCGTTCCTGGATTTCGTATCATCGTTCGGCATGCATTAAGAGGTGGGCTCATTCCGGCTGTCGCTTTTATTGGGCCCGCCTTTGCTGCGATGATTTCTGGCTCCTTCGTGATCGAAACAATTTTCCAAATTCCGGGGATGGGTCAGCATTTTGTCAATGCGGCGAATGACCGCGAATACTTCCTAATTCAGGGTCTTGTGCTCTTTTATGGTTTCCTCATCGTTGCGGCGAACTTCTTAGCCGACCTCGCTCAGGTCGCCCTCAATCCGAGACTTCGGTAGTCGTTAGTCCGATTCGAGGTAGGTATCAGCTAAGGCTTTCATCGAGGAAGCGAGCTCCTTATCACTGAGTGGCTTTTGCCAGATTAGAAAGCGGGCGATTTCACCATCGAAGGATTCTTTTCCGGGATGTTCAATGGCGTCACGTTCTTGACCGATGGCCATACGGGATGGGTTGGCTTTCGGGTTCACTGGAAATTTTTCAGTGGCAACCACCTCAGGAGTATTCACATGAAGCGTGATGTTCACGGTTCCTGTCCCAGCGTCCATGCGGCCGGCGATGATATAGAATTTCTCTCTTTCGAGAACAGGACCGGAGACCTTCGGGTTGTTTTTGTCAAAACGCCCGAAACTCAAGCCGTTCCGTGCTCCGCACCAGATCGTGTTGTCATCGTCAAGGCAACCCCAGAGGCCTTCGTAGATTTTGCCATTCCGAAGGTTACCGAAAAATGAATTTACGTTTTTCACGCCGACGCGTTGGTCGTAGACCGCGATCACGGCGATCCAAGTGTGGCCTTTTCCTGTCGTCAATCCATCGAAGATATCCTCATCCGGGCAGATGAGTTCCTGCTGCTTGAAGATCAAGGCAGGCTTTTTGTTGGCAGCACTCTTACGCAGCGAAGGTCTCCCGCTACCCGCTATAGCCCGGCCTTCGTTTTGTATCGAAAAGAGCAGACTTTTATGAATCGGTGCCTGATTTTTCCATGAGATCACCCGCCCATCGTCGTCCAGTTGAAGCCCTTTGGCTGCGTCGAGATCAAGAATGAGTTGGTCCGAAGGGAGAGGTTCATTTCCGGCGAAGGCAGAAACGGTGAGAACGGAGATGAAAAGCAAGAATCTCATAGGGAGATCACATCAATTGCGCACCTGCTTCGGCAAGTTCCGAACGCTCACCGCGATTCAATGCGACGTGCGCAGTGAATGGTTGTCCTTTCAAGCGGTTACGCGTGTAGACGAGGCCGTTGCTACGGCTATCGACGTATGGGTTGTCGATCTGTGCTGGGTCACCAACGAGCACCAGCTTGGAATCACGAGACATGCGAGTGACAATGGTCTTAGCCTCTTGAGGTGTGAGTTGCTGGGCTTCGTCTAAGATGAAAAAACGATTTGGGATCGAACGCCCGCGGATGTAGCAGAGCGCTTCGATTTCCAAGACACCTCGCTCCATCAACGCTTCATAGGGCTTCATGGTTGGAGTGTCGCTCTTGGTTTGTTTCTGTTGCTTACGCTTTGGCCCAAGTGGAATGTTCGGCCGCATGAGCAGGTCCAAAGCGTCATGGATGGGTTGCAGCCAAGGGCGCATTTTTTCGTCGAGTGACCCTGGGAGGAAACCCATTTGATCTCCCATGGCGACAACTGGCCGACTTACTGTTATTCCGTTGTATTTTCGATTGAACATCTCGTGCAGACCCGCTGCAACTGCAACGAGCGTCTTACCCGTTCCGGCGTGGCCGTAGCAGGTGACTAGTGAGATTTCTGGATTGAGTAAGGCGTCGATCAAACATCTCTGACCGAGATTGAGAGGTTTCAATGTTTGGCCGTCGGGAATTTTCAAAACCTCGGGGATATTGAGCCGAACAAATTTTTTATCGAATCGAAAGCGAGCCGGAATAGTTTGTTTCTCACCGCAACAAAGTAGGACGTATTCATTTACGGATACACCAACGGATCGTTCTTCATCGAGCCCGATCTCACCTTTGCTCGCAAAGCGATGAAGCTCGGATGCATCCACTTCGACTCGGCGGACTTCGTAGTTCGAAACCTCGCGCGCATCGACCTTGTCATTCAGGTAGTCTTGACACTCGATGTGTACGGCGCGGGCCTTCAGTTGGAGATTGATGTCCTTGGTTACCAATGCAATTTGGCCATCAGGGTTGTGTTGCTTCAGAAGCAAACACGCGGCAAGAATCCGGTGATCCACTCTTTCTCGATCAGGAAAGACTCGGTAAAATTGGTTGAGTTGGTCGGAGTTGTCGGGACAGGTCGAGGGATCGTAGATGACCAGACGAATCGTTCCACCACCTTCGGTAGACGCACCTTTTGTTACTACGCTTGCCGTAGAAAAGATATCAGTTAGGCGCCGATGCACGCGCCGTGCATTTGCTCCGCGCTCCGACTGCTCTGTTTTAAATTTGTCCAACTCGGCCAATACATCGACGAGAATGCATATATGGTTCTCCTTGAAACGTTCAAGACACGCGGGGTCGTGGAGGAGGACATTGGTATCGAGAACGTAGTTCTTGCCCTTTTTTGATGGTGCTTTGAGTCCGAACTCTTCGATTGCTTTGGAATTTGAGCGGTTAGCCTTTTTTTTGGCTTTGCCGATGGGAGCGGAATCATCAAAGAGGGCAGGCTGCATAAATTTGGGAGTGGGGATTATGGATTAGTGGTTGCTAGTTGGGCAGAAATCACACGTATCGTGTGCGGTGCGAAGAAGTTCCAGCGGATCGGAAACAGTCCAGATGCCGCTATCAAAAGGCGGCCAGCTGACGACACTTTTAATCAAGATACATGAACTATCTCGATTTCATTGCGGCATGACAATCGCTAAATGGAAAACCTTCGATTTTTTCGATAGGAAGCATTCTTCAGGTGGCTGCCTAGCTCTGAGAAAGCGTGCGTTCGGCTTCCTTCCAGTCGCTCGCTTGATCGCCGGGAAGACCGAGATCTATTCGGTGGCGATAGATGAGATACGCAGCCTTTGCGATGGCTTCTTTGGAAGGCGCGCTTCTTTTGGGCGTTTTCTTTTTCGCCGTGGCTTTTTTTGCAACCTTCTTGTGAACCGCTTTTTTCGTCTCTGTTTTTACGATTTTCTTTGCGGCCTTCTTCGTGGCCTTTTTCTTCACGGCTTTTTTTGTGGCATTTGCAGTCTTCTTTTTCGCTGATTTCTTACTAGGCATAATGAATGAAAGTGGTTGGTTGTCATTAAGCACAATGAGTGCCGGGGCAGGGCTTAGATCGCTTTTTCCGGCATTGCCAGCAAGATTCATTGGTTTATGATATAGAGATGGAACAGGAGGTACGCTGGAGCGATACGCGTGATGCGGATGGCTACCGTCTCCCCGGTGCCGAGCATCTCGGGCGCTGGGCTACGGTTGCTATGCTCGTGTCCATTCTTCTGCATGTCGTGGTCTTTTTCGCCTTGGACCGTGTGAAAATCGCTTTGGGAATTCAGTCCACCACCGAAGAGCTTGCCACCGGCCCAGTAGACATTCGGCAAGTGGCTGTGAAGCCTTACGAGCCACAAACCGCGCTGCCCGAGGAGAAAGCGATCACGCCGCCAAATGATTCTGCAGCGTTGCTTGAGGAAGTGGACCTCCTTGATCTGTTGCCTGAAAACGAAGAGATCGATATCGCCCCAAGCGTCGTGGATGCCGAATATGCGTTGAAAATGTCTAATCCATTGGCTGAGGGCGAGCTGGACGCACCGATGACCGATGTTTCATCTAATTTTGATATTGAGGCGGACTTGCCTGAGTTTGGGCGTATCGAAGAAGATTTGAAGCCTGCTGCAGTCGGGCAAATTACCGTCGATCCCGGAGCTGTGCAGATCGACGATGGTGAGATGACAAATTTTACCGAGGACCTGATTAAAAAGGGCAACGAAGGTTTGGTGGAGAACGGGAAACTCGACGGAATTGAATCGCTTGATGATTTGCTCGACCTACCACCCAACTTATTGCTTTCCAAGAAGACACTTCTTCCTAGTGACCTATTGTTTGAATTCAACAAATCAGAGCTGAAAGAAAGTGCGAAAATCGGCCTGATGAAACTGGCTTTGTTGATGGACAAAAATCCGAATCTATATTGTTGGATTGAGGGACATACGGATCTCATCGGCACGGATGAAGCGAATATTGAACTTTCGCAGCTTCGCGCTGAATCCGTGAAAGATTACCTTGTCGAATCCATGCGGATGAACCCTGAAAGGATCATTACCCGTGGCTTCGGTGAAACTCGACCGCTTGTCACCGAGGGCAGTGAAGTCGAACAAGCACCGAACCGGAGGGTGGAGATCAAGATGCGTAAAAACCCCCCAGCAGATGCACCTATTATGGTTGTTCCCAAGCCGACAACGATTGTGGAGAAACCCAAAGTCGTTGAGCCACCCAAGGAGCCGGCACCCCCTAAGGCGGTATTGGTTAAGCCCAATCGTGACGTGAGGCCTGCGCCTGAAGCAAACCCTCCGAAAGCTCTTGTCGTGCCACAAAGAGCTCTCCCTGTTGAGGATGAAGACCGTGTTCTGAAAGCTGTTCCTGTAGAGCCTTGAGCGTTTCCTCCCAATCTTTTCTCGGGCTGAAGTTTTCCGAGGTCGAGGGTCTTCTATCCGAAGATGGTGTTCTGAGACATCACGCTAGGCAGTTGTGGCGAGCTGTCCACCGAGACCACATGACGGATGTGGAAACTGCTGATTTGTCTCCTCCATTGAAACGATGGGCCACGGCGAATCTGGGTATAGGTAAAAGGTTTTTTATCGAACGACCCGAGCAAGTTCAGGAAATTCATAGTAACGACGGACGGACACGGAAATACCTGCTGCGTCTTGCTGACGGCCAAGTAATTGAGACGGTTCTCATGGGCTATGACGGGCGCTTTACCGCCTGTCTCAGCTCGCAGGCGGGATGCGCGATGGGTTGTGTGTTCTGCGCGACTGGTCAAATGGGGTTTGTGCGCCATCTAACAGTGGGTGAAATCGTTGCCCAAGTGCGTCATGTCAGAAGAATGCTGGCGGAGAGCCATCCACATCGCCGACTGAGGAACATCGTTCTCATGGGCATGGGAGAGCCCTTGCATAATTACGATTCGGTGATGAAGGCGATGGGAATAGTCTCAGATGTTCGAGGGGCTTCGATCGGTCCGTCCAAGATTGCCATCAGTACGGTTGGCTTGGTTCCAAGCATCCTGCGTATGGCAGAGGAAGGTCGCCCTTACCGCCTTGCAGTTAGCCTCCATGGCTCGACTGAGGAGGAACGTTCATCGCTCGTTCCAACGAGTAAAAAGTGGAATTTGGAAACATTGATTGGGGCATGCCGGAGTTATTGCGAAAGCACGGGGAAACGAATCTTTTTCGAATGGACGCTCATCGAAGGGAAAAATGATTCACCAGATACCGCTCGGCGATTGGTCGCTTTGCTAGAGGGAATTGACAGTCACGTGAATATCATTCCGTTGAATCCGACCAAGGGTTACGAAGGCGCGCCAAGCGATAGTGGGGCGGAGTTTCAGCGAATCATTCGCGAATCCGGGATTCCCTGCACCTTTCGGCAACGCCGGGGTATCGATGTCGCGGCAGGCTGCGGAATGTTGAAGGCGGAGAATCAGAAAAAATCTGCGACTAGTTAGTCACAAAGCCTGTTTGAGAATCGCCTCGACGATGGGCTTGCGCATGGGTTGCTTGTTCCAATCTTTGCGTTTCTTGCCCCTGTCGAAGCCGGAGAGGTGTTTCTGGTAACCCGTGTGACCTGGATGTTTTTCTTCGGGGCCGAATTGAGCGAGGACAAATGTGTGCATGTCATTGATCGGGATGCCATGCCGCTTCATCACGCTGGCGGCGATTTTGTTATACTCAATTTCTGAGTTTGGATCATACATGTTTCCCATATATCCGGGAAAGGCATTCACAGTGACCATGGGAGTTGTCGAGGCCCAGATGAGCTTTGCTCCAGTTGCTTTGAGACGCTGCGCCAATTGTTCCAAATTTTTCCCGTATTGCTCCGGTGAAGATACTCTCACCCCCCCGGAATATTTGCTCATCGCACGGATTTCTGTGCTTTTCGGGTCTTTGTAAAATAGATCGCCGAGCCCGTAGTTGAAATAGATGACATCCCACTTGGTATCACCGAGGAGTTCATCGATCTTGTTCAGTGCGGTTCCAGTGTCATTCGCTATAACACTTGGTAATTCGATTTGAACCTTATCCCTGAGGTCTTTCCCCACGGCGGAAAAGAGATTTCTCTGAACCTGGTCCCCGAGAACCAAGACCTTTGGCAACTCCCCTTGCGCTGCGACGCAAAGCGGAAGCAGCAGCAGGGCAAGGATGGCGGACCGTGAGAATGTTCTCCCCATGACTAAGCTAGGATTTCGGTAAGTTCACCCGTGCTGTCTGCAAATTTTTCGACCGGCGCATCCACAGCATTGAGCATGGAGACAAATAAATTGGAAAGCGGCACCTTGCGACTGTCGTCAAAGTTGTGAAGGTTGCCGTGTTTGAAGCCGAGCTTGCCACCACCTGCAATTTGGATCGGATAGAGTTTGGTGCTGTGAGAAGCATGTGGGTGGGCAGAGCCCCAAAGGACGACGGTGTTGTCTAGCATGTTGCCGTCACCTTCTTGAGTATCACGCATGCGTTTGAGGAAATAGGCGTGTTGTTCGGCGCGCCATTTCTCCCACTGCAGAGAAGCCTCATCGGGCCGCTTGTGTGCGATATCGTGAGTCGCACCGGTATACCCAAAGAGTTGATTGGCAAAGTTTCCGACAGGATTTCCCGTGGAGTGTTCACTTTCCGTCATGAAGCTGGCGAAGCGAGTTGAGTCAGTTTGAAGGGCGAGGTAAAGCAAGTCATACATGCATTTGATGTATTCGGCAGGGTCTTGATAGCTTGCCTCAAGGTTGAGGCCCTTGGTATCGACTTTAGGCAGTGGTTCGTGAGTCCACTGACTGGTGCGTTCGACGCGTTTTTCAAGAGCACGAACCGAGTCGAGATATTCATCCATTTTCTGCTGATCCTCTGCGCCGATCTTGCCGTGTAAGGATTTGTAATTCTCCATCATCAGGTCAAGTACGCTGGCCTCGCGCTTGAGTTCTCCCCGCACGTCGTTGATGGTTTTGTTTGCGTAAGGCCTGAAGAGTTTATTGAAGATTTCCTGCGGCCGATGCATGGCTGGTATGGGTTGACCAGGACCGTAATGCGAGAGGGTTTTAGACATGCCGTAAGAGCCCGTGCCACCTTCTGTGCCGAGCACGATTGAAGCGTAGCGGGTGTCTTGCCCTTTCATTTTCGCGGCGAGTTGGTCGACGGAAATGTTGTTTGTTTTCTCAGGTCCAGACATATCAGCTCCGGTGGAAAAGACGTCGCCGCTGCTGTGGCCGCCTAAACCATAGCCGCCGGGGTGGTCCAATCCACGGAGATAAGTGATATCACTTTCAAGCGATTGAAAAGGTGCGGAGGCGTTTGCAAAAGTGAGTGGGCCTGAATCATGGCGCGGGAACCAACTAGACGGGTGTGCTTTGCCATCTTTGGTGTTTGGATCGTAAACACCGTATCCAATATAGCTGACCACCATGCGCTTGGGCTGTTTTGCGCCACCAGCTAGTCCTCGTGCCCAACTCATACTGTTGAGGAAAGGGAGAGCAAGGGCGACCCCGCCGCCTCGCAATACGTCTCGACGATTCATATTCCAGGATTTAGTTCTCATTTTTCTGTTTGGTTGGTAGTAGTTTCTCTGAACGAATCACTGAGACAGACAGCGACGATCATATCTTTAAATCCATAGTCCGATTTTTTTGCCTCCGCAAGTAGTGCCTCCACGTCGAACCTGTCACGATAGGTCAATTCGCGCCCGATGCCGTAGCTGAGAAGCCGACGTATTACGTTTTCCGCGACATCTTCACTACGGTCCTTCAGAAGGTATTTCTTGAGATCTTCTATTCCAGAAACTTCCGGTCCGTGTGGCACTCGTGCAATGGAGTCGACGTCTTCCGTATTGACGGTTTTCAGATAGGCCTTGTATCCATCCAAGTCTTTGTGGGTGTTTGGATCAAACCGTGAAATACGAGTTCCGTTCTTAGGGATCTTGGTTTGGAACTGACCGATCGCGTTATACTCTTCAAAGGGAATTCCCCAGGGATCGAGGCGTACGTGGCAGTCGTTACAACTTTCTTGTTCGCGGTGCAATGCGAGCAGATCTTTGATGGTGACGGCATTGTCAGCAGAATCGCCTGTGGTATCGGAGAGTGCAGGTACTTCTGCTGGCGGGGGTTTCACCTTATCGCCGAGAATCGCCTCTCGGAGCCACACAGCACGATAGATCGGATGAGGCGCAGAACCGGTTCCGTTGCCAACGAGGACGGAGCCTTGAGTTGGTAAACCGCCGATTCGACTTTCCGCTTTTAGTGCTACTGGGCGGAACGCGATACCCTTCACTCCTTCGACACCGTAGTGATTGGCCAGTGGTTCATTGAGCCAAGCGAAGTCAGAATCAACGACATTCATGACACTGGCGTTGCGACGAATCAATTCGGCGATAAAGCCGACGGTTTCCTCATGCATGAAATCGCGGATGGTGGGGCGGAACAGGACCTCTTGGCCCGTCCGTTCTCCGCGAACCACGGTATAGAGAAAGCGTGGGAAGAGTTGTAGGTTGACGTTGATGACTTTCATCTTGTCGATACTCAGCCATTGAGTCGTGAAATTATCGACGAAGTCCGAGGATCGCTCATCTTCCAGTAAGCGTTTGACTTGTGTGGTGATGACCTCGGGGTCATTCAAGCGCTTTTGCTCCGCAAGTTGCAATAAATCTTCGTCTGGCATCGTTCCCCAAAGTAGATAGGAAAGTTTTGATGCGAGCTCATACTCGGGAGTAGCGATGCCTTCTACGGCTTGTGTGTGATAGAGAAACTGGTGGGAGATCAGCACCATGGAAAGAGTTTCCCGCATGGTCTCTTCAAGAGTTTCGAACTTTGGGCTGAGATATTTATAAAGTCCCGCAAAGCGATCGATTTCTTCAGTTGTCGAAGGGCGTCTGAAAGCGCGGTCTAGAAATCTCTTGATCACCTCCCGCACGTAGGCATCCGGATTTGAATCCCGAACTGGCGAATCGAAAAGAATACGGGTGTGATGTTCGGGAGGCCATACATCTGTGATTGGTCCTTCAAATTCAATCTCGCGCACAACTGCCCGTGGTAAATCGTACTGCATCTTACCATTACTAGAACTATAGTAGTCCATCAGGCGTCCGTCATCGAAGAGATTCTGTGGATAGATGTAGCGTTGGTTTGGCTCTTGGCCGTTTTTGGTCACTCGACCGACTTGGATTGGGTAATTTTCAATACGGCCGCGAAATTCAAAATCCTTGAGATCGTCGACGGTATTATTGAGGTAGACGGTTCCGACTGGGTGGTAGTCACCAGTGCCGGCGTCATGGCGTAGATGGCTTCCCATGACCATGCGAAGAGGGACTTCATCGTATCCTTCTGGGAGAATGGCCGCAGCCTTGATGCGGATTCTGAATTCACCTGTTTCCGGCCATTCTTTGAATGAAACTCCGCGTGATACGGAACGCCTTCCACCTCCATGCACCCCCACTTCATCATCGTGGGCAGCTGCGAAAGCGGGGCCTCTCGGTTCGAACGTCCATTTCTGCCGATAAACTTTCGGTTCGCCTGGGTCGACAATCGCGCTGGCCATGGCGCGGCGGGCGTTTTTCAAGTAGCGGTCGATTTGCTCGGGCCCCAGTAGCATAAGATCTGCCGTATTGTTGAAGTGGTAGGGCTTTTCCGGGTCTTCAGGAAGCGTCTTCGTTAGGTCGAGCTCGAATCCAAGTAGATCTCGCATAGTATTCTGATACTCGAAATTGCTGAGTCTGCGTGCCGTTGTCTGTGGAGCTTGGCTGCTCGCTTTTTTCACATAGTCTCGCAGACCGGAATCAATCCACTCAGCGACTACCTCTCGCTCCCTCGCGTTCGGTTGTTTCTCGTCTTCGGGAGGCATTTCCTTGTAGTTGAGGACGTCGAGAATCTCTTCCCATCGTTCAAGCTCTTCGCCTCTGGAAAGGTCGCCATCGAGGCTGTGGAGAGTGATCTTGCCTTTGCTTTTGTCTGGCCCGTGGCACTTGATACAGTAGGTCTCAAAGAAGGGCTGAATCTGTGATTTGAAGTCTTCTGGCGATGCGTTGCCATCCACGAGGCCAAGGAAGCCGGTAACTGTCGCAAGCGGCAGAATTCGCATGAAGCTGAAGCGTCTGGAAGATATGTTATCGAAAAGTTTCATCAAAGAACTGCCGGGGAGCACACAGGCACCCATTACGGCTTTTACAGTAACGCCAATCAAGCGGGTTGTCTTTCAAAAGGTAGAGGCCCAACTATACCGAAAATTTGGATAGTTGGACTCACCCAAATTTAGTCTCACGAAGCGGAAGACGAGCGAGGGAATTGAGCGAAGAGAGCTTCTGTCTTCCTGGTCGCATCATGAATGCCTATTCATCAAGGCGATCATTGATTTTGCATTGGCAGCGACTTTCTCCGAAGTGTCTCCTGCCTTGTAGAGATTGGAACCCAGCCCCACTCCTTTTATGCCGATCGAGAGCCAGTTTTCGAGATTGTGTTCGTTCACACCACCGACTGCGAAAATTCCGATTTCTTTTGGTATGACTGCCATCATATCTTTCACACCCGCGACGCCAACGACCGAGGCTGGGAAAATTTTCAGAGCGTTTGCTCCGGCGTTGATGGCTTCGAAGCACTCGGTGCAAGTCAGTGCTCCGGGAATGGAATACATGCCCATTGTTACGGTTTTTTCGATCACTTCCACATTCACTGAGGGTGAAACAATGAACTGCCCACCTGCGGACTGGACGTTCTCCACATCCTTGGCGCTGAGCACGGTCCCCGCACCAATTGCCATTCTCCCTTCAAAGTGATTGGCCAGCAGTTCGATGCTTTTTAATGGTTCCGGTGAATTTAAGGTGACCTCCATGGTGGTGATGCCGGAGTTGAACAAGGCAGTGCCAATTTCGATCGCCTCAGATGGCATCAGGCCACGGAGGATCGCCACCATTGGGAGTTTGTCGATTTGTTCGGCAACGAATGAATTCTTCATGGGCGTTTTAGTTCGATGTGAGCTCTCACGGTTGCGGATTCACTGTCCACGGGGATGCTTTTGATGTGAATCTGCTCAAGTGCCAAGGCATAAGACTTGATCAATGGTCCAGAGCCACACAGATGGACCGTGCCCTGTGCCTTCTGTGCCAAGATTTCGTTAGCAATAAGAAAGCCAGAAAGGCAGGAGTGAAACCCATTTGCGGAAACCTTTGAAAAGACGTATTCCGTTCGCAATCGAAAGAGCCGATCTAGGCCACTACCTTCGTTTGCCATGTGACATCCATGAAGAAACCCATCGCCGTCGAATGTCGTGCTGGTAATTTGTTCTTTGAAGATACTGTTTTCACTAAGCGAATGAAATAAATCGCCAGTCATATGCGTTCTGACGCTGGCAATCTTACCGTTTTCGATTTTGACCCATTTTGAATGAGTTCCCGGCAAGCAGATGAGGCGCGCATCGGGTTTTTCAAGCAAGATGCCGAACACTTGAATCTCTTCTCCTCGCATTACATCAATGGCCCCATCATGCGTTTCGTGCTTGATGCCTCCGTATACGCGAAGATTTGGAAATTCTTGAATGGATTTATAATTACTGGAAAAGTTATCGATTCCCGTCGGTGTGGAGGCATACTCCGTTTCAATCCATCCGTTTTTCGAGCCAGCCATGCCAGAAATGCGGATGGGAATATCAAACCCAACTTCAAAATTTCTGAGCACTTTGGTCATCTCTTCGTGGAATTCATCCTTTCGCCCTGCCAATTGCTTGACCCCCATATCTGATTCGTAGTTATTCAAAACCTTCCCATCGGCATCGAGCAACCATGCCCGTAGCCGGCTGCTTCCCCAGTCACATACAATCCACATGAGGTTGTTGATAGATGAGAGGCGCAGTCTTGTGAACGTTAGATCCGAAAATTTTCTCCATGAGAATCACTAAGCTTCATTTATACAAAGTCCCGCCTAGGTGGGTCTTTCTGGAAATTGAGACTGACGAAGGTGTGTCTGGCTGGGGTGAGCCAGTGATCGAAGGTCGAGCCGAAACCGTCATGGCGGCGGTTCGAGAACTCGAGCCGATGTTGATCGGTCAAGATCCAGAAAAGATCAATGATTTGTGGAATGCGATGTATCGAGGTGGTTTCTATCGAGGCGGTCCGATTCTTATGTCGGCGATTGCTGGGGTGGATCAAGCCCTTTGGGATCTGAAAGGCAAAGCCCTCGGTCAGCCCATCACTGAGCTTTTGGGCGGGAGAGTTCGTGAGAAAATGAAGTCATACTGCTGGGTTGGTGGTGACAATCCCGAAGATGAAATATCGCAAATCGAGAAAGCACGTGCGAAGGGACTGGACACATTCAAGTTGAACGGTTGTGGAGCGCTGCCGCAGATCGCCTCGCATCGAGAGATCGATGAAATCGTCAATCGTATCTCAGCGATCAGGGCGCACTTTGGAAACGAGATTGATTTTGCATTGGATTTTCACGGACGTGTTTCACTTTCCATGGCAAGAGTCCTTTTAAGGGAGTTGGAGACTACGCGGCCCTTGTTCGTCGAGGAGCCAGTGCTCCCGGAATACGCGCGTTCCTACAGAGAGCTGGCCGATTTGACATCAATCCCGCTTGCCGCAGGGGAACGTGCCTATAGCCGATTTGATTTTCTGCCCATTCTTGAGTCAGGCGGCTTGAGTATCATTCAACCGGACTTGTCGCATGCAGGCGGAATCACCGAGTGCCTAAAAATTGCGTCTTTGGCAGAAACTTTTCATGTTTCGCTGGCCCCACATTGCCCCCTTGGGCCGATCGCTTTGGCCTCTTGCCTCGCGGTGGATTTTATTTCACCGAACGCCGTGCTGCAGGAGCAATCAGTCGGCATCCACTATAACGACGGTGTTGAGCTGACGGATTATGTTCGGAACAAAACTGACTTTGGCTCCAAGGACGGCTGGATCGCACCGCTGCGGTTGCCTGGATTAGGCGTGGATATCGATAGAGAGTTTGTGATCGAACAGAGCAAGGTCAAACATGACTGGAAAAATCCGGTGTGGCGCCACGAGGATGGTTCTATTTCAGAATGGTAAGAATATGATCAATCAATTTTCCGGAACTACTGCGAATATCGTAAATCACATGCAAACCCTTGACTGGGTTGTCGTCGTATTCTGGGTGCTGGGCACGAGTTTGTTCGGCTATTGGTTTTCCAAATACGTGAAAACAGCCAGAGACTATCTGGTCGCAGGCCGCAAGCTGAAGTGGTGGCAGATTGGTATTGCGCAGGCTGCCGATTCGGTAGATGCAGGAGACTTTATTGCCATCGCCGGCATGGCGTATCTGAAAGGCTTCACAGGGCTTGGGTATATCTGGATTGGTATGGCCTTCGGAACCTACATTCTCGCACGCCATCTGGCACCGATGCTTTATCGAAGTGGAGTCGTGACCAACGCAGAATTTCTCGAACTGCGTTTTACTCCCTCCATGCGAAAGGCTTCGGCATTGATTCAGATCCTTTATCGTTTCATTGCGATGGCTTTAGTAGGCTACGCGTTGGCCACCATGTTCAAGGTGGTGATGGGTGTTGAGATGACCCATGGAATTCTAATTTCCATGAGCATCACAATTCTTTATGTGTTCGCTTCTGGGCAGTTGGGTGTGGTGATGGCCGCGATACCTCAAGTTGCACTGATGCTGCTCGTTTCAGGTATCATCTTTTTTTCCGTGTATATGGATATCGGGGGTGTGGAGGGGTTCAAGAGTCATCTTCCGGAATATGGTGACATGTTGCACCTGACCTACTACACGGAGGACGGGCTGAACCCCTCACTTTACCTCTGGGGCCTAATTCTTGTTCTCTTCACCTACCCATTGGTCAATCAGACCGTGGCGCAGCGAATCGTTTCGGCTGCAAGTGAATCGGATGCGCGGAAAGGCAGTATGATTTCACTGCTTCCTTGGTTCATTGTGACTGGCGTGGCGATCCTTGCTGGAGTGGTAGGAACGGTTCTAGTTCCGGACTTACCTGCGGAAACGAGAAACGA
This sequence comes from Akkermansiaceae bacterium, assembly GCA_045106015.1. GTDB lineage: Bacteria > Verrucomicrobiota > Verrucomicrobiia > Verrucomicrobiales > Akkermansiaceae > Luteolibacter. The sequence goes on from JBGCEE010000032.1 coordinate 46,965, forward strand.
CCTGTATCCCATTTACATGGTGAAATATCTATCGCCTGGGATTCTGGGCTTGGGAGTTGCCGCTTTGGTCGTTGGCAGCATGTCTACGGGTGCGGGAATTGGAACCGCGATTTCTGGCCTCATGGCAAATGATGTTTTCAACATTCTTGATAGCGAGAAATACACGGCTGCGCAGAAATTAAGATGGAGCCGAATTTTTTCAACCGCAGCGATTGTTTTCGGTTCGATCCTATCGTCACAGGTCTCGAACTTCGGAGGGATGGTTCCGTTCTATGTGACATTTTCGGGAACCTTTGTTCTTCCACTCACGGTCCCGTATCTGGCCGCTGCCTTTTTCCCTCAAGCAAGCCGCCACTCAGCACTTGCATCGCTTATCACAGGGTGTGGGGTCGGACTGATCCTCTTTAATGCTACCGAGTACCTACCAGTCTACATGACACAACCGCAGTGCCGCCCGCTTTGGGTTCTCGGTGTGGCGCTCGTTACCATGGTAGTCTGGTCGCTTGTGGAAAATGCGGTGAAAGGTCCGATTCCAAAGAGTCAGCTTGCGAGCCGTTTCAATACCTTTGATTTTGGGAAAAACATGACGCCCGATGAGGCCAAAGAACTCATGGAAGACGGAGGTTTGGAAGACTGGAAAGCGAAGGCCAACATCCAGTATGAAACTCTTGGAATACGAAGTGATGTTCCTTGGTTTTCCCGCCCCGGGTTTTACGAAATTTCCACGGTTGTACTGATGATCGCCATCATGATCTGGCTCTGGTAAAAAGACTCTCAAATTTATGAAACATACTATTCAATCTCTCTTCGCTGTCGTGATGGCTATCACCTGCAGCGCTGAAAATTATAAGACCATTGGTTCCCTCGAAAGCCACGATCCACAGTTCGACAAGCTGGTCTCCCCGGATGCAAAAATCGAGATCATCGCCGAAGGCTTTTCATGGATTGAAGGCCCGTTGTGGTTACCCACTGAAAATTGCCTGATCTTTTCAAATATCCCTCCAAACAAGATTTGGAAATGGACAGAAAAGGAGGGCGCTACGGTGTATTTGGAAAAGAGCGGTTATCTTGGCAAAGTACCACGTCCCGGAGTGACCGGCGCCTTCGACCAAGCTGGATCAAACGGCCTCATTCTCAGCCCGCTTAATCAGCTTGTCCTTTGCCAGCATGGCTTACGTCAGATCGGTATGATGAAGGCTCCCTTGAATGACCCGAAGCCGAACTACATTCCTCTAACTGACCAGAACGACGAAGAGCAGCGCTACAACAGCCCGAACGATGGATGCTACCACCGCGATGGCAGTCTATTTTTCACGGATCCACCTTATGGACTGCCGAAAGGAGCCGACGATCCAACTAGAGAGACTGACTACTCTGGAGTCTACCGGCTTGCTAAAAATGGAAAGGTAACCCTGATCGATGATCAGTTGGAACGCCCGAACGGTATCGCTTTGTCACCGACGAACGACACGCTTTATGTGGCGAACTCTCACGGGCCGAACGCCATTTGGATGGCCTACGATCTCAATGAAGATGGCACGGTGAAGTCCAAGCGTGTTTTTAGAGATGTCACCAAAATGGTCGGAACGCGGAAAGGCATGCCGGATGGTCTGAAGGTTAATGATGCAGGGTATATTTTTGCGACAGCTCCTGGTGGTGTTTGGGTTCTCGACCCGAAAGGAAAGCATCTTGGAACCATTGTGACGAAGGAGTTTGCAAGCAATGTGGCATTTGGCCCGGAGCAGAAAACTCTCTACATCACTGCGGACATGTTGCTTTTGCGCGTGAAGCTTAAGTAAGAGGAAGCCGACTGTATGAAATTTCTAACAATTACTACTGTTGCAAGTTCTCTGCTTACGAATTTCGTCCTCGCAGACAATGAGAAACTGAGGGTAGGGAATGCGCAAAGCCCAGCTGAGGCAAAAGAAGAGCTCAAAGAATTTAAGAAAACATTTTCCAACCTTGATGAATGGAAGTTGCGCAAAGAGATCCTTCTCAAGGGCATACTTCACGGTGCAGGCCTGTCAGAGCTCCCGCCGAAAACACCGCTCAAAGCAACGTTTTCGAATAAGCGAATTTACAAAGGTTATCAGATTGAGAGCGTGGCGTTTCAAAGTTCACCCGGATTCTATGTTACCGGCTCACTATACCGACCGACCGAATTTAGTGGTAACTTGGCAGGCATCTTGTGCCCGCACGGGCACGGTGGCCGGTTCAAGGAAAGTCGACAGAAACGTTGTGCTGTACTCGCGCGTATGGGTGCTGCAGTTTTCCTTTTTGACATGGTAGGCTACGGAGATTCAAAGGAAGCCGGATGGTCGCACAAGGAGACTCCACAGGTGCTCAGGCTTCAGACATGGAACAGCATTCGAGCTCTCGACTTTATTCAATCTTTGCCGAAGGTGGATGCCGAAAGGATAGGAATGACCGGTTGCTCTGGGGGAGGCACGCAGACGTTTCTCCTAGCTGCGATCGACGAACGCGTTGCGGTGAGTGTTCCGGTTTGCCAAGTGTCCGCACATTTTTTTGGAGGTTGTGTTTGTGAAAGTGGAATGCCGATTCATCAGAGTCCGGAGCATAAGACGAACAACGCAGAAATCGCAGCACTAGCCGCGCCGCGCCCACAAATGCTTGTCTCCAACGGTGACGATTGGACCAAGCACAATCCTCGCGTGGAATTTCCCTACATCAAGTTTGTCTATGAGTTGTATGGTGCTGCGGATCGAATCGAACACGCGCACTTTGCCGATGAAAAACACGACTACGGGGAATCAAAGCGCATGGCCGCCTATCCATTCTTGGCAAAACATTTGAAACTCAATTTGAAGGCGGTGATGGACGAGGATGAAAAAATCGACGAGTCCTTTGTTGAAACAGAAGATCGCTCTGCAATGTTAGTTTTCGGAAAAGACCATCTCTATCCAAAAAACTCGGTGGCACCAAACACTCCCTTACCCGAATAGATTGGTCCGTTTGGCAGGAGAAAATAACCCGTCGCATTTCTATTCGAATTCAAAATAGTTCTTGTCCTTTCGTAACTTTCAGGATTTACTGAAAACAACGAAAGGAAGAACCAATGAAACTAACGAATCGAATGGAGTGGATCGAAGTGTATTATGACGGCCGGTGCGGGATGTGTTGTAGTTTTCACGAATGGATCAATCGCCAGCCGCGGGCTTTTAAAATCGTCTTCATTCCGTATCAGGCAGAAAAGGCAGAGCAGGTCTTCCCCGGTATTGGTAGCCTCGACCCCTCTCGGGAAATGGTGGTTCGAACGAGTGACCATGAGCTTTTCCGGGGAGCTGAAGCTTGGGTTTGGTGCTTGAATAGTTGTGCGAACCATCAGCGGGCAGCGCAGAAGTTGAGTGGTCCAAAACTTCTTCCTCTTGCCATACGTGCTTGTCGGGTTCTTGCGGCAAATCGCCACAGCCTCAGCAAAGTATTTTTTTACGGGAAGGACAAGGTAGTGAGGGAGAAGCTTCATCAGATGCCAGCGCCCGATTGTAAGAAGGGCCATTGTGCGACTCAGAGTTGAATGTGAAGAAAAATTGAAAGGCTGAATAGTGAATCTCCAAGATATACATCTTCTACTTCGTCTGGCTGGTCTTGTGCTATGCGGATTGGTTCTCGCGAATTTTGTTGCGGCGAAGCGCTTTCAGTATGCTGAAAATCTTCGGTCAACGGACGTGATCATTCGCCAGATTTTTCATGTCCATAGCGCGTATATCATCGCTATCATTGGTGGGTTGGCAGTTCTGTGTTTGGGATCGCCAGAGCTCTTAACCGAAGGAAAATTCAGCCGTGTGTTCTGCATCTTCTTCGCCCTGTTCTGGAGCAGCCGAGTGCTCGTTCAGTTGAAGTATTACGACAGGGATCTACGCCGTTCGAACCGCTTCTGGGATGTCTTTTTCCTCTGCGTATTTGGTTTCCTTGGTGTCGTCTTCACCCTAACTGCACTGCTACCATGAAAAATTTGTTAGAAATTGGAACGCTGATCGGAGGCTGGTCGTTGGTCATCCTATGTATCGGTAGTTTTTGGATTCCTCAGAAACTGGGATGGAAGGAGAAGCTGGCTGGGTTGACTCCGCTGATGCGAGAGCTTTGGTGGACCTACTCAATCTACGTCTTGAGCAGTCATGTATTCTTTTCGGTCTTACTTCTGTTTCATCGTGATTGGCTAATGGGTGGGAGCGGATCGGCCATTGCGATGAACGTTTTTATGCTGCTTTGGTGGTCGGTGAGACTCTGGTTGCAGTTCTTTGGATTCGATTTCTCTGAGGTCGAAAAAAATTTGAGCAACCGGCTAGCGAAGGGCCTACTGACGCTACTTTTTATTGGGCTCGTGGTTCTGAATGGCGGGCTACTTTGTTGGAATGTTGGTTGGTTCGAATTTCTTTGAACCGATGATTGGTCTTATCGCATCGCTGACGCTCGTAGGCGTTCTTGCTGGTCCTGCTTTAAGGAAAGTTCAGCGAGTCTCGTGGAGGCGACTGTGTGGATGGGCTGTCTTGTTGCTACTCGTTTGGTGTGCGGACTCTTTGATGGCCGAAAGTGATCCGGTCCTACGCATGATTGGGATCTGTTGTGTCTTACTCGGTGGGATGAAGGGACTGGTGTATGCGGAGTGGGCAGGAGATCGTCCACTGGCTCTAGGTCGATATTTGTTGTTCGCGTTCTGCTGGTTTGGAATGGATCCGAGTGCCTTTCAAAAGCGTCGGACAGGGCTGAGTTGGAAGGCGGATATCACAGTTGGCCTGACTCTCATGTTGGTTGGCACCTTATTGGGATGGCTGGTTTGGGTATCTGGGTGGCGTCAGCTTTTGGTCATGTTTTTACCCATGAGTTTGGGATTTCACTTTGGAGCTCTGAGAGTTCTCAAAGGAGTCCTGCGATTATCGGGATTTCCTGTTCGAACGCTTTTCCCGAACTTGCTGGAGGCTCGTGGAGTAGGTGATTTTTGGAGCCGGAAGTGGAACGTGGGCTATTCGCAAATGATGCAACGTGTGGTGGGGCGTCCGATCACGGCGGTTGCGGGATCGAATTCAGGATTGATGGTCGTTTTCCTTGTTTCAGGACTTTTGCATGAACTGGCCATCACCTTACCTGTGCGATCGGGGTTCGGATTGCCGACCCTGTTTTTCGTCGTCCACGGTCTGCTGGTCTTAGCTGAAAAGCACTGGAAAATTCCCATGGGTCGGGTGCCAGCTCTATTGCTTGTTGGGTTACCGCTTGGCCTCTTGTTCCCAGAGGATTTTAGAGACCAAATCATTGTCAGGTGCCTGTCGGTTTTCGAATATTTACCGGGGTAAGAACGCTTGTGCGTCGGGAAATTCCGTGCTCGAAGAATTTCCCACGTGGCGCTACAAGGGTCGTGTATGAAGGGGGAAGAGAGATCGTCCGATTTGCTTGGAGATGTGATTCATGACTTAGCAGATCAGCAGGGTGTCGTGAAAGTTCGCGCGGACCCCGAGCATGGGCGTCTCGAAATTGATTTTGACCCAAAAGAGATGAGCGAAGGCGAACTGCGAAAAATCGCCGGTGAGGATGCTAGCGAGTTGGCGGAGGAATTGAGGAAGTTAAGTTTTCGATTGGAGAATTCGGGATGCGAAGCAGGTGCGCTTCGATTGGAGAAAAAGGTTAGCAATGTCCATGGTGTTCGGCATGCGACGGCAACTTACATCGGTAAGGTCCTGTGCCTGACTTTTGATCAGTCCATGGCGGCGGAGGACGAAGTGGTTGCTGGTATTCAGCAAGCTGGGGCTGAAGTAAAACCACTGGAATTTGGTAAAGGGGGTAAGACTTCGTTTGCCGACAAACTAAAAGCGGGTGAGCTTAACGAGGAAATCTCGTGTGGTCTTGGATTTGCTTTTTTGATTGCTGCGTTTGTGTCCGAGAAAATTGCTGGCATGGGTGTTTTGGCCATTGGATTTTATGTGGGTGCGTATGTATTCGCAGGCCAGGAGGGAGTCAGATCTGCGATTGCGTCTCTTAAGGAGAAGGTCTTGGACGTGGATGTGTTGATGGTACTTGCAGCCATCGGTGCGGCCATCGTCGGTGCTCCATTTGAAGGTGCACTGCTTTTATTCCTTTTCAGTTTTTCGAACGTTCTACAACGCTATGCGATGGAGCGGACACATCGGGCAATCGAGTCTTTGCTCACGCTTCGGCCGGATGAGGCGTTGGTGAAGCGTGGGGGTAGGACGGTCCTTGTTCCCGTGGAGGACCTAGAGATCGGGGAAACGGTTGTGGTAAAGCCGGGAGAGCAGATTCCGGTGGATGGGGAGCTTTCCGAGGGTAGCACGCATGTGAATGAATCCTCGCTGACTGGTGAGTCGATGCCAGTGGCGAAACACAAGGGTAGCGAACTCTTTGCAGGGACGATGAATCAGAGCGGAGGTATTGAACTTAGGGTAACGAAGCGCTCCGAGGACTCGGCACTGGCGCGCATGGTTAAGCTTGTCGCCGAGGCTCAAGCTGAGAAGTCGAAAACCCAACGTTTTTTGGAAACTGCCGAGCAGTATTATGCGATGGGAGTCATTCTTTTTACGATAGGTGTATTCTTTTTACCTTGGTTGATTTGGGAAGAATCATTTTCCCAATCGTTTTACCGAGCGATGACAGTGATGGTAGTGGCTTCTCCCTGTGCGCTGATCATCAGTACTCCTGCAACGGTTTTGTCAGCGATTGGTGGGGCAGCAAGAAGGGGGATTCTTGTCAAAGGAGGTTCGCATTTGGAGCAGGCAGCAACGATTGATATAGTCGCGGTGGATAAGACAGGAACCCTCACAGAAGGAAAGCCTTCACTGACGGAAATCGTGACCTTGCAAGGGGCTTCAATAATGTCGCCATCGCTGGGTGAAGATGCTCGAAGTCTTCTCCGTATGGCTGCGGGATTGGAAACAAGATCAGAACATCCGCTTGCGCACGCGATCGCAGATGCTGCTTCTTCCTTGGGTTTAGATATTCCAGAGGCATCCGAGTTTCAGTCGATAACTGGCAAAGGAGCCGAGGCGACTCTGGAATCCGAACGCTATGTCATCGGTAGTGAAAGATGGTTTCGCGATTCGCTGGCAGAAAATGTTGAAGAGCTTTCGAGCTCCGCCCATGAATTTCAGAAGAAAGGGCGAACTTGCGTTTGGCTTGGGGTGCGAAAGGGGAACAAGCTTTCGGTAAAAGCGGTATTCGCTATGGCGGATACGGTTCGCCAAGAAGCGAAGACTCTCGCGAAACAGCTTCATGTTTTGGGGATCAAAAAATTCGTCATGCTCACGGGGGATCAGAAGGTGGTCGCTGATACGATTGCTGCTGAGGTTGGGATTGATGAAGTTCATGCGGAGATGCTTCCCGAGAATAAACTGGAGGTGATTCGCGAACTGAAGAAAGAAGGAAAAGTCCTGATGATTGGGGATGGCGTGAACGACGCGCCGGCCTTGGCGACATCGGACCTGAGTATGGCGATGGGTGCGGCGGGAACGGATGTTGCGATGGAAACCGCAGATGTCGTGCTGATGGGGGATCGTTTGGAATCGATTCCACTGCTTTTGAATCATGCGAGGAGAGCCAGACGTGTTCTTATACAGAATCTCGCTTTCGCGACAGGCGTGATCATTGTTCTTGTGATCGGTGCGCTTGGATTTGCTTTGCCATTGCCCGTGGGTGTCGTGGGACATGAAGGCAGCACGGTGTTAGTTTGTCTCAATGGCTTGCGCCTTCTTTTGATCGGCAGGTCTGCAGTGTAGATCAGCGGCGTTGCAGTTCGCTTGAAGGGAAGAGCAGCCTCGCCATGCCGTTGAAAAGAGTCATGAGCACCTTGTAGCAAACGAATAGGACTGCAGCGACCATGCCGATGGCGACAAAGAGAATAAGAAGCACAAAGCCAAGGATGAACCAGAGTGGCCACCAGCGGGAATCGAGCTTTCTCATCTTTCCTTGTAAGGTGCCCCAGCTCTGCCAGCGACTGCGTTGACGCTTGGATTTCTGAGCGGGATTTGGCTCCACAGCGACCCCGTCGATCTCGACGACTTCGGCTTCGATGGTGGGTTCCTCACGGCTCATACGGCAACAGTATACCGTGTGGGCGGAACTACGCACCTATAGAAAGCAAAAATCAAAAAAAGTGCGGCCCGACCGATCATCCCCAAGGAAAACCCAATAACCAGAGGAGTCTCAGTCGGACCGCCTATAGATGAGGACAGCACGGAACATGCCAAAGTCGTTTTCGTTTCGAAATAGTAGCAAAGGCTTTCAATTCTCTATTGGACGATTCGACGAGGAAGCGCAGTCGAAATCTCAAACCATTGCAGCGCGTGCGAGTTCCTCACGACGGAAATTCGTTGGAGAATTCCCGGTGAAACGAGCAAAGCTGCGGTTGAACTGGGAAAGTGATTGGTAACCGATTTGGAATGCGATTTCGGACACACGTGTTTCAGAGCGGAGCAGTTCTTTTTTCGCCCATTCGATGCGGCGACGGTTGACGTAGTCGGTGAGGGTCAGGCTGGTGGCGTCTTTGAAAACGCGGCAGAAATGAGACTCACTGAGCCCTGCCTGTCTGGCGACCAGCGAGAGGGGGAGCGGGTCGGCCAAGTTATTATCGATAAATTTTTTCGCGCGAGCTACGGCCGCAGGTTCGCTACCATTGCTGATGATCGCTAGCTTTTCGGCATGTTTGCCGAGTTGGCTGGCGAAGGTGGCGAGCAAGGTGACCATGCTTTGGTAGCGCTCGGGTTCGACAACGGCGGTCTGTAAGTAGGCTTCCTTTAGTGCTGTGGCATCGCTTTCGCTAAGGCCTTGGCGCAGAAGTGTTTTTGTAACGGTTTCGAATTTTTTTGGAGTGGGAGTTTTATGAAAGACTTGTCCGGTGCGAAGCATTCCGATCAGGACACCGCTGCAAGAGACTGGGACCGCAGTGGCGGCCATGCCGGTGAAACAATGGCAGGTGGTTGGGCCGTGAATTTTTGCCTCTTCGTTTAGGCGGTTGTTTACCGAGATACAAGATTTGCAGGCGGTGGAGCAGAGGTTGAGTTTTTCACAAAAGGCGCTGCCGTTCGTAGAGTTTCTACAGGTGTCTTCGATTCCTGAATCTGGATCGACAAAGCGTAGCGGGAGCCCAGTAGCGCATCTGAATGCGTTTTGGTAGGTCGTGAAAAGCTCCGAACCTAGCACTTTTTCGTGCATGGCCTTCTTGAACTGTTCCGGATCGTTAATCATGTGTAAGCTCAAATTTCCTGAGAACGTGAGGGAAACTAGATGAGTTTCCGATCTTGTGCAACTTTTCATGAACTTACGGATTTTGAGGGTATTTTTTTTCGTTTTTCAGGCCGATGGCAACGATTCCGAGGCAGATGGCAGAGCTGAGCGGCATAATGATGGCTGCGATCAGAGGGCTCATAAGGCCGAGTAGAGCCGCACTGATGGCAGCGGCGTTGTAAATGAGGGCAAAGCTAAATGCGGTGGCGACGGTGAGGTGCCGCCGACGAGCCAGTTCGAGTAAGCCAGGCAGGAAACGAAGGCTCTGGCCGAGGAAAAAAAAGTCGGATTTTGTCTCTAGCAAACTGCGGTCGACAACGGGTGTGCCTGTGGCGAAGGCGGCATTGAAGGCAAGGGAGTCGTTGGCGCCATCACCGAGGTAGAGGGTGTCGCGGCGATCGATTTGGCGGACAAGTTCCTCTTTTTCCGCAGGTTGCAGAGTCGAATGGGCATCTGCGAGGTCAATACCCAGCAGTTTCGCGGTGGATTGCACTTTCTCGTTACGATCACCAGAGAGGATGACGAGACGGTGGGTGGTTCGAAGTCGCTCCAGTGCTTCTCTGGCATCGGGGCGGAGGCTTTCCTCGAAATGGAAGCAGGCGATGGTTTTGCCAGCGTGGCAGAGTTCGGCGTCATGTGGGGAAAAAGTTCCGGTGTTTTCAGAAGCCCAGCCAGGCCGGCCCAGTGTCCATTCGCCGGATTTGTCAGTGAAGCGCCTGCCCATGCCGGGGACGTCCTCGATTTCGATGGGTGCGGAGAGCCGAAGTTCGGTGAGGCTTTTTTTCCCAAGAGATTCGAGAAGTGTCCTTGAAACTGGATGGAGCGATGCATGAGACAAGCGGGCAAGGGCTAGGCGGGCTGGGTCTGTGAGTGTTGAGATGGAATCGGGGTTGGTGAGGACGGGGCGCTCTAGGGTGAGGGTTCCGGTTTTATCGAAAATGATGGTTCGAATGCGGCAGAGTCTTGCCCAAAGTTGGGACTCGCGGATGAAGACACCGGCGCGCTCCATGCGCGAACCTGCGAGTTCATCAGCGAAGGGCAGAGCTACGCCGAGGGCGCAGGGGCAGGAGACCACAAAAACCGAGATCATGACCTGCAGCGCGGTCGCGAATCCGGCAGCAGGAATCCAAAAGGCAAAGCCAGCAATGCCGATGAGAATGATGGCGATGATATAGTATTTGAGAACCTTTTCGAGGGCTGGAATGCGGGTGGGAGAGCGTGTGGATTCGGTGAGTTTACAGAGAAGTGAGTCCTGCCATGTTTCTGAAGAGATTAGAATGACGGGGTCTTTACCCAAGTGAATCGCCCCGGCGGGAACATGACGCCCAGCACGGAACGTCTCTGGTTCTGCTTCACCATTGATCCACTCTAGCGAGAACTCCGCAGCGTCGTCAGCGAGGGTGGAACTAACAGGAAGGGATTGGCCCGAGTTGACCTCGATGCGGAGACCGGGTTCGATTTCGGAAAGTGGAATGGGCTCGGGTCGGTCAGGTGAACGAATCGAATCAGGAACCGGGCGACGGCGCTGAAGGCGGTTCCGGTTTTTTTCAACAGCGGCCAGCTGGAGGTAGCGACCCGCGAGCATTAGGAAGACGAACGTGGCAACAAAATCAAAGTAGAGGAGACCTTCGACGCCGAGAGCCCAACCGATTAGCGAGCCACAAAAGGCGAAAATGATTCCCAAGGCGATGGGTAGGTCGATATGAGGGATTTTCGCGCGAGCGGCTTGCCAAGCACGGCGGATGAAATAACTACCGCCTACGAGCATCGCAAGCGTGGCGGAGAGAAAGGTTACGAGCTGGAAGATTCCGGCAAAGGCAAAATCGTCTTCCATGCCGAGGTAGCTCGGGAGAGTGAAGACCATTCCGTTCATGGCGAAGGCCGCACAAAGCCCAAGCTTCACGGCCAGTTCGCGCGACTCGCTGCGCAGGGTTCCCGAGCGTTTGGGTGTGATGGAATAACCGAAAGATGCGACTTCGTGGGCGAAGGCGACAAGATCGGTTTGGCCGGATGTCCATTTGAGGTTCAGATTACCCGTTGCTGGATGGGCAGATGCTTCAATTGCACCTTCGTATCGCTGGAAAACTTTCTCCACCAGCCAGACGCAACCGACGCATGAGAGGCCTTCCAAAGAGAACTCCGCCTCGGCGAGATCACCATGTTCCAGAAGCTCTTCGGTTTCGTTTTTTCGCGCTACCAACCACTCGAAGTCTTGTGATTCGAATGGTGTGCTCCTGACGGGTCGGATGGTCTTATTACTACGAAGATCGTAGAAGCGATCCAGCCCTTCGTCTTGAATGAGATCGTAAACGAATTCGCAGCCACGGCAGCAGAACTTCTCCAGCGAGCCGGTCGCTGAGAAAGGTGTGGCGCAGTGGACGCAGGTATTCAAAGATTCAAAAGTAAGTTTTACCTCTCCCTGATGGAGCTCTAGTGGCAGCAGGAGGGAAGGTCAGATTTTGTATCCGTCGGCGATTGGGAAAACGGAAGAGTGCCCCAGAGACGGAAGGCGATGAGACAGGCAGCGGCGATTGCGAAAGTGCGCTGGATGGGGACGAGATTGAACCGCTTGCCGATGTGGCGGAAACTCTGCTGGGCGATCCAGAGGAGCGGTACGGTCCCGAGACCGAAGGCGAGTGCGAATTCAGCACCCCGCATGGCCGAGCCAGTGAGAAGTGATGCGCCGAAGAGTAGATAGAGGGGGCCACATGGGAGAAGTGGCGTCAGAGACCCAAGGGCAATTCCGCTGCGGATGGGCGATAATCTGCCGAGCCGGAAGCGCATCTTGGCTGTCCATTTCATCAGGGATGGAGGACGAGGAAGCTTTTTCTCCAGCCCGAATCCAAAAATCAGAAAGACAACGACAAGCACCCATGGGAGGAGTGCAGCGGGTGAGGAGAAGAACCATTCGAGAGGCTGGCGCCCAATCGCCCCGCAGATGGCTCCGATGGTTCCGTAAGCGGCGAGGCGGGAAAGATGGTAAGAGGTTGTGGCGATGAGCCTTTGAGTTTCCGTTGCAGGCATGGCCGAAAGGCCACAGGCGATGGGTCCGCACATACCGACGCAATGGACGCTGGTCACGAGACCAGCGACAAGCGCTCCGACAGTAGTTTGGACGGGATCCATCGTAGATTATTTCTCGGATGTCACTTCGATGCGTTCCGGCGTGTGTTTCACGGCGATGAAGATGAGGCTGGACCATGCGGCCATAAGAAGTGCGAAGGCGCCGATTACAAAGAGCCAAGGACGGATGTTTGCGGATTTCTTTTTCATTTCAGTTGGTTGGGGTTAGGTCCCAGGAATTTGATTGTCTGGGTGATGGTTTGTTTGCCTGGGTCGGCGGAGATTTGCAGAGTCAGCTCAGTGGGGCCGGTGTAGGTTTCTCGATCGTTGAGAATGATGAGTGGGCGACTCGTTTCTGCCAGAGCGTTGAGCGTAATTGATTCGCCAGTGCCACTGAGAGTGAATCCCTCCGGAGGATCTTGGAGGGAGAAGGTGTATTCAACAGGTTGGTTGCGCTTGTTGAGCAGGCGGAGCTGATAATGATTTCTAACAGAGCTCTGATCAACGAAGAACGGGGCGCCTTTCATCCGCGATAGATCGACGTGGAAGGGCCTTGCTCGGAAGTAAGCGGTCGTCCCCATGGCGGCGAGGCCCAGCATGCCGAGGACAGCGTAGAGAAAGATACGCGGGCGGATGATACGGCGTTTCTTACCTTGCAGTCCGGAAGTCGAATCGTAGCGGATCAGGCCTTCGGGGCGTTTGACTTTCCGCATGATGTCGTTGCAGGCATCGATACAGGCTGCGCAACCGATACATTCCATTTGGAGGCCGTTGCGGATGTCGATACCCGTTGGGCAGACCTGCACACAGCGGGTGCATTCGATGCAATCGCCGGCGTTGGGATCAGAGGCCTTTCCGCGAGGTTCCCCGCGCTTGGAGTCATATCCGATGATGACCGTTTCCTCGTCAGTCAGCGCGGATTGGATGCGTCCGTAGGGGCAGAGGATGATGCAGAATTGCTCTCGGAACCAGGCGAAACAGAAGTAGAGGGTGCCTGTGAGGGCGATGATGATGGTGAAGGTTGCTCCGTGCTGGAGCGGTCCTTCCTGCATGAATTGGTACAGGCGCGGCAAGGAGACGAAGTAGCTGATAAACACATGGGCGATTAGGGTTGAGGCGATGAAATAGAGTCCGTATTTAACGGCCCTACGTATGGTTTTTCTCGTGCTTGAAGGAGCTGCAGCGAGGCGGCGCCGTGCGGTGGCATCGCCATCGATCCAGCGTTCAATGCGCCGAAAGACATGTTCCAGGAAAACGGTGTAAGGGCAGGCCCATCCGCACCAGAGGCGGCCGAGGAGCGCGGTGATAAAAAAGAGTGAGAAACCGAGCCCGCTGATGAGGAAAAAGAAGACCCAGAGGTCTTGGGCTAGGAGGGTCAGGCCAAAGATATGGAAGCGGCGGTTTTCTACATCAAAGAACAGAGCGGGGGCTCCGTTGATCGGAATCCAAGGCATCAGTACGTAGACGGCAATGAGCAGAATTCCAAATAGCCGCCGGAACAGCGTGAAGCGACCTTTGACGTCCGCTGGGTGGAGGACGAAATGAGACCCGTCCGGATTAATCGTCGTCAGCGAGACAAGATTTGGACTTTTGTTTTTTTGCATGGGCTCCGGCACGGCAAAAAACATGGCATTTCCCGTGGAACCATGCTCCGCATGAGGTCTCGGAAAGTGCGCGGAATTTGCGCGATGAAGCGAAAAATTCCTCTATCTCAAGTGAATTTTGAGGTTTTTCTTAGCCAGTTCCTATCCCAATTCCTCTTCGATGAATTCGAGGACTAGGTCGACGAGTTCGTCCATGCCGGGCGGGAGTTCTTCTTCGATGGTGGTGAGGTAGTCGGCTTCGGTTTCGCTGTAGTCGCTGCGGTCTTGGGGGCGGGTCTGGCACCAGCGGCTGGCGTTGAGGGGATCAACGATGGTTGCGGCACCGACGAGATCGAAGGAATTGATCACGCGTTGATGGTCCAGTCCGCTTTGCCAGAACTCATGGAGGCAGTCACCACTTTCCAGAATTGGCACGGTTTCATAGACATCCATGAGGGCGCGTTCCTCGCGGTTGAGGGGACGGTCGGCGGCTTCGCTCTCGAGGCGATCCACGAGAACTTCGACTTCGTCGGGCCATTCAATCGGTTCTTGGGCAAACATCTTGCTGGGACTTAGAACAGAGGAGCTCTCCTTGCAAAGCGAAACGAAAAAATTTCATCTCACGGAGGTAAGAATAACCAATTCGCTTTGGTGGGTAGACCGGTTTCCAAATGGCCTTGCCGAAATCGAGTGGATTTTTTGGGGTTTGAAGAAATTGGCTACGCGATGTCAGGCAGCGTTTCGGGCGGACGAAGCCAAGATCGGAGTTGTTCGTCATTCGTGGATGTTCAACGGTCTGACAACTATTGACCAAGTTTTTCGATACGTTCATGAAGTTGTTTGGCTATGTCATTCCAGCCGCTTCGGTTGTCCGGACAATTGCCGAAGCTGACCGGTTCTCCAATCTTGATGCGGAGTTTTGTCGGCTTGATGAAATGGCCGCCGGGTGGCCAGGCGTGGGCACAGCCTTCAAGTTTGCAGGGGACGACGGGGATTTTGCTTTCTGCAACGAGACGGCCAATTCCGCTTTTGAAGGGTTGCATTTTACCAGAGCGACTACGAGTTCCCTCGGGAAAAATGATGAAAACGGCGTTCTCCTTAATTAAGCGTTCACGCATTCGTTCGAGATCGTGAGCACCGGTCCCTCGGCGGCGGATGGCCAGTGCGTTGAGAAACCAAGCTGCAAATGCGGCAGTGGGGAGATTCTCGAAAAACGTGTCACTCGCAGCCACTGGGGAGATTTGGTCACGCCATTTCGGAGGAAGCATCGAGGCGAGCAGAGGCGCATCAAGGTGACTGGTATGGTTCGCAACGAGGATGAACGGAGGTGAATTCGGGAGGTTTTCGCGGCCGCTGACATCGAGTCTGTTCCAGATTCGAAATATCAAGCGGAGGCTTCCCCACCAGAACAGGCGGCAGACGCTGGCGGCCAACCCATGTTCACGCTGAAGACTGCGGTGTCGTTCGATACCTTGGAGGTCTTTGTCGCGAGCCGGTTCGAATTCCCATCCGTTCATATTCAGCCTCCGGTGATGATTCTCTCAGGTTGCGATTGCGCAAGGGTTCCAAGAGTGAGGGAAAGGAAGTGGTAATACATCGGAGTGACGATGATGAGGCTGTCAAAGCGATCTAGTAGCCCACCGTGGCCGGGAAGTAGTCGGCCCAAATCCTTCACTCCCAGATCGCGTTTGATTGAAGAGAGGAGTAGGTCTCCGAATTGGCCGAAGGCGCTGATACCAAATCCCATGATAAGGAGGTTTCGCCAACTGTCCATCGGAGTGCCCGGAAAGATTACCCAGTGGCCTAGGGCAATGACAAGCGTCGTTGTCAGGATGAGAGCTCCAAGCGCGCCGGAAATGGTTTTTCCTGGACTGATGTTGGGAGTCATTTTCGGGCCACGGAAGAGGCGCCCGCAACAGAAGGCGAAGATATCGTTTAGTTCGACAGTCACCAATAGTAGCAGCAATAGAGGACGATAAAGAGGATCAGCCGTGAAGAGGGCAAGATAGCCCAATG
Organism: Akkermansiaceae bacterium; assembly: GCA_045106015.1. Classification (GTDB taxonomy): domain Bacteria; phylum Verrucomicrobiota; class Verrucomicrobiia; order Verrucomicrobiales; family Akkermansiaceae; genus Luteolibacter. The sequence goes on from JBGCEE010000032.1 coordinate 62,873, forward strand.
AGAAACCGAAGAAAAGATAGCCCATAATTCCTAGGCCGACACGCTGGATGAAACCTTCGGGCCTGTCTTGTGGGATGGTAATGATGGCAATTAGGCCGATACCAAGAATTGGGGCAGCGAAAAATAACCGTGGGAAGTTATCGATGACTGCGAACGAGATGAGACAGAGCCCAAGAACGGCAGCGAGACCAATCAGTTTTTCCCTAAAGATACCGGTAGCACGGGCGAACTCACGGAAACAAAAAAGGCTGAGAATAAAGACTCCGGCAATCACCCAAGCGGAGCCTAGTAAGATGGGGATGATCAGGCCGAGACAGATCCAGATCCAAGAACGCCAGCGAGCCCAAAGTTCCGCATAGGTATTTTTCGATACTCCGACGGTCGCCTGGAATATTTTGAAAACGATGGGAGCGACCGAGAGGGCCACGGTGATGGCGATGACCGCGCCGGTGGTGAATGGGTGGGCGAAGGCGTCCTCGTAGCCAAAGAACCGCTCGATCGTTTCTTCACTGATCATGATTCCTGGTTCAGAATTCGTGCGCATTTCCGAAGGCGGCGTATGGATGTGATCACGCAACCGGCGATAATGACCACCAATGCCACGCCAAAGGCTCCGATATCAAAAAAAGCTTCGATAGAGAACTGCCAGGACCACGGAGCGAATGCCGTGTATAAGGCTGCTGTGGCAATGAGAATCATGCGGGGGACTTTCGACATGGGCCCGCTGAAATCGGCTGGTGCCCCAAGCGAACATCCTTGGACTCTCACATAAGCGGTGAAGACCGCTGCGATCGCCGCGATGTAGCCAAGCTCTGGGGTGCTGCCCGCGGCGTATCCCGCTCCAATTAGAATCGCACTGTCGGATAGCCGGTCTGGGACTTCATTGAAGAGCTCACCACTCCGCGAGGCGATACCCGTGTGAACTGCCACCATGCCGTCGAGCATATTACACGCGCCGCGCAGCAATAATAGGAAGCACGCGCTCAGAAGAAGGAGGATGTGTTGTTGACAACCATGACTAAAATAGAGGGCCATTCCGGAACCAAGGCTGGCGAAGAAGCTGGCGACGGAAATGGTATTTGGTGAGATGCCCATGCCTGCCAACCAGCGAGTGGCTGCCGCCGAGGCGCCGAGGTTGCGAGCGGCGAGTGGGCGACGCTCGGGAATATAGTCGTTCTCGCTCATGATGGTTTCAATCCCATGAGAAACATGCCGCCGACGAGGAGTCCCATTCCGGCGATGTTTAGAGGTCGGATTTGTTCGCCGTAGATCCATGCCGCACCGATGGCCGAGAAAATAAAGCTCGTGGCATAGATGGGATATAGAACGGACAGTTGGCCGCCGCGTTTGAAGGCAGCGATGAAAAGAATCATTACAGCGATATAGCATCCCACGCCTCCCAAAAGGCGAGGGTTGAGAAGATAGCTCAACGGACCTTCGGTAGCGCGGGCAGCTCCGGATTTATAAAGAAACTGGCCGGTCGCCCCGAGCAACGATGCGAGGAGAAAATAAAGCATTGATTCCACCGGAGTTTTCATACCTTTTTAACCACTAATATGACGATTGATAGAGCATGCTTCCTTGTCAAGCATACCGATTTGTTGATGAGCTCCTAGCTCGCGCTGTATTTGCGTCTAGTGATTTCTCGTTCAGATTGCAGATATGGCGAAGCAGGTGAAAAAAAGCGACTTACCTCAGAAGGAGTGTGTTGTTTGTGGGCGGCCGTTCGCTTGGAGGAAAAAGTGGTCGAAGGTTTGGGATGAGGTGAAGTATTGTTCCGAAAAGTGCCGGGGTGGTCGATCAGTTCGGAAGTAGTTTCACGATGGCTTTGCCGAGGGCGTCACCGACGAGGTAATAGCTCTCTGCATTTCCATACCAGTGGTGGCCGTGGCCGGGATTCGGCGATAGTTCACGAGGGCGGGCAAACTCCGCTGTTGGGACAAAAACGGCTCCGGTAATTTTGGCTGCTGCGTCTTTCTGAGCTTTGCGGAATTGGCCCATGCCGCTATCGGGTTTGGCTGGACCGTTGTTTCCGAGTTCGCCGATGATGATGGGGAGATCGGAGGTCTCGAATTCTTTGCGAATGTCGTTGGCGAGGTTGATGAGGTTTTTCTCATACTCTGCGGTGGCTTCTTTTGAGACCATATCATTCCAGCCCTGCATCCAGATGAAGCCGCAGATCTCGTATTTGGCATCGCCGAGATCTTTTAGAGCTTCTCGCACTTCGCTGATCATCTGATTATAAAAGGGACCGGTTTCACCGCCGGAGCTTGGGGGTCTGAAATCCTGGAACAGGCTTTTGCCGCCCCATGCGGTTTTGATCAATAAAACGGGCTCTTGGACGTGATTTCCGACGATATGCCCAAAGCTTAGCTCTGGACCGATATGGCTTGAATTACCGTAGCCCGTGTAGCCAATGGTAAGCCCACCTTTTCGGACCTTGCCCTTCACTTTGTAGCTGATGGTTACATCATCGCGGACGGTCCAATTGCCATCCTGGTCCTTGAGGTGCGCCATCAATTCCTTGCTTTGGGAATTTTCCATTGACCAGACGAGATTTCCTTTCCCGCCGTTGTAATATTCTTCGTGGTCCATGGAGACAACGCCTTGGCCCTGCATGTTTGACTGACCGGCGAGAATGAACACTCGGATTGGCCCGTCGGAAGCAAAGGCGGGTGAGATCGCAAGAAGCGCGACGAATAATGAGACGAAAGAGAAAGGGGTTTTGCGGATCATGTACCCCATGGTTTTCACAAAACCCTTTGAAAGCAAGATTGTTGATTGGCTTTGGTGAAGGATTACTTCTGAAATTCTTCGGCTTGCAGAA
>JBGCEE010000033.1:0-106931 GCA_045106015.1 Akkermansiaceae bacterium
CGCGGCACGTTTGAGTTCGTACTGAGGGAAAAGCCGAGCCAGCCTCGGACCAACTTTCGGTGATCGGTCATATCCCGGTGAACGCGATGCACGGCTTGACAAGGAATCGCGTAGGCTGAGTTGCCTGAGGCGGGTTGAAGAATCAAAGCAACAATTTTACCGCTAGAGTCGAGTAGGGGAGTTCCGGCCTTGGGCGCTGTTCCTGAAAAGTTCACTTTGATGAGCGCCAGAGGTAAAACTTTTCCTCTCACTTGGTGAACCCATGCCTGGAACTGGCATGTTTTTGATCCATTAGAACCTTTGGCTGTTAGACTTTCAGCTTTCTTTCCGACATAGAAATTTTCCCAAGTCAGTGCGGATTTTTCAGACGATCCAGAATTTTCGAAAAAGCAGAGTCGGGTGGTTTGGTCATGACCAATGAGTGAGAGTTGCTTTTCGGGTTGCGAGTCTTTCCAGACGGCACTCGCAAGCTTTCCGTTGTCGATGAATACTGAAACGGTGAGCGAATTTCCAGGAGCATTGACGGCAAGGGCATTTGAGCCAGATGGTTTGAAAGTGACCGCGATCGGATTTGCAGAAAGCGGTGTCAGTGTCAGAAACAGCCACGTTACCAAGAAGGAAAACGTGCTAAGAACCGGCCTAACGAGGCGGTTGGAAAAGCGCATGGCAAAGAATCGAAGATTCTAGAAAATCTGCTCACCAGCGAATCCTTGAGTCGAAGGATTCAGGTCTAACTGTTCCAATTGCTCAAAAGAAGGAGCAGGGACCACCTGATGGTTGATCGGGGTGGCTGGGGCGGTTTCAATCTGAACTCCGCGAGGAACAAGGAAGAAGGCGATGGTCGCTGTAGCGTAGGCTAGACCTGCGCCGTAAGCCCAGCGAGAAGGGCTTAATTCTGAGAACCACGAACGAACGCTATCGAACCAAGCGGAAGGAGCAGACGCTGAGGCAGCGGCGCTTCGTTGGTTGTGATGGAAATCCTGAAGGAAATCCTGCCAATAATCGTCTCCCTGACGCATGTCATTGCGTTGGGCGAGTAGGCTGCTTATTTGTTCGACCGTAGGTTTCATTGCGGTTGATGTTTAAGTTTTATAAAATATCAGCATCGCTTGCAAGAACTTTTTTAAAATCTTTCTTCCCAGGTTTCCTGGAGTGCGGATTGGAGTTGCAAGTGAGCATAATGGAGTCTGGAGCGAACGGTCCCTTCCGACGTGTCCAAGACCTGTGCGATTTCTTTGTGGGAAAGGCCTTGGATGTCGAACAGTGTCACGACCATTCTGTGGGGTTCAGACAGCTTCATCATCGCTTCGTTCAATTTAATTTGCAGCTCATTGATGCTGGATTGCCGCTCGGGGTTGGCGCTGCTGGCCGTTTCGACAAGGGCTGGGTCTTGTTGAATCGCGTCTTCCATTTCATTCAGGCTGCTTGTAGCGCGGTTCTTTTTCTTCTTAAGGAAGTTAAGCGTCCGGTTGGTGGCAATCTGATAGATCCAAGTGTAGAAGGTGGATTTGCCCTTGAATTTGGGAAGAGATTGGTAGGCTTTAGCGAAAATTTCCTGAAGTAAGTCGTGAGTATCCTCCTTGTGAGAGGTCATGCTGTAGACAAGACCGAACAGTTTATCACCATATTTCAAGATCAAGGCATCGAACGCCCGTGTATCGCCATCTTTGGCACGGTCGACGAGGTCTTGGTCAGGGTCATTCGGACGTGACTGACGGAACATTTAGGGGGATGCGGGTGAGCAGCGAAGAGAGATTGGACCATTAATCGAGGGAGTAGAAGTCTAAAAATCAGTCAGTTCTGTCGATTATTCGGGCCTATCGCGATCCAATGGGGTCAATCGCGGAACTTTTCGTAGGCCGTGACGATGTGTTCGACGATGGGGTGACGCACGATATCGGTAGTGGAAAAGCGGGTGAAGGTAATGCCTTCGATCTCTCGGAGAGCATGTTCGGCTTCGTGAAGACCGGAGCGAATGCCGTGTTTGAGGTCGACTTGAGAAGAATCGCCTGTGACGACGATTTTCGATTCCTCACCGAGACGAGTGAGCGTCATGAACATCTGCTCGCAGGTGGTGTTTTGCGCTTCGTCCAGAATCACGAAGGAACGGGAGAGCGTACGCCCGCGCATGTAGGCGAGGGGGGCGATCTCGATCACGCCTTCGTCGAGGTATCGTTGAGCCTCTTCGGGGTCGAGCATATCGTTGATCGCGTCGTAGAGTGGGCGTAGGTAGGGGGCGACTTTTTCTTTGAGGTCGCCGGGGAGAAAACCGAGAGCCTCGCCGGCTTCGACTGCAGGACGGGTTAAGATGATGCGCTGAATACTGCGTTTTTTGAGCATGTGTAGGCCGACTGCCATGGCGAGGTAAGTTTTACCTGTTCCAGCAGGGCCAAGTCCGAATGAAACGGCATTTTCCTGAATTGAACGGACGTAGCTTAGTTGATTCGGGGTGCGTGGGGAGACGGTCTTTCGGTTTTTTGATCCGACAAGTTTGATTGTGGATAGCGAGTTGAGCGGCGTCTCGCCCGCTTGTTTGGAAATATCCACGGCCAAGCGGAAATCTCGGCCCGAGATATGCAAGCCGTTGCGTTGGGTGGATTCGAGGTCGTCGAACGTCTTTTTAGCCTTTTGAGTGGCTTGTTCATCGCCGGTAAAAGTGATCCAACCATCGCGAGTTACGGTTTTTAGCCCGAGAGTTTCATCCAGATAGGTGAGGTTACGCCGGTCATTGGCGAACAGGCCTTGAAGGAACTGCGGGGTGTCGTATTCGATTTTGAGGGATACAGAGTTCAAAGTTCAGATGTGAGTGTTACGAATTTTTGTTCGTCTAAGACTTCCACACCTAGCTGGGTGGCTTTGTCTAATTTTGAGCCAGCGGATTCTCCCGCTAGAAGGTAGTCAGTCTTTTTCGAGACGGAACCAGACACTTTTCCACCGTTGTTTTCAATGATCGTTTTGAAATGATCGCGGGCTTGAGAAAGTGTGCCTGTGATGACGAAAGTTTTTCCCGAAAATAGGAGTTGGGGGGCTTCTTCGGGTTTGGGTGCAAAGTTTTCGGACTCTGGATTCATTCCAAGATCTTCGAATCTGGAAAGAATAGCTTGGCCGGCTTCGGAGGAGAAAAACGTTTCGATGGATTCAGCAACAGCCGGGCCGACATCGCCGGTGATGGCGTAGGCTTCGAGTTTTGGGTTCTTTTTTTTCGCGTCGGCGCGGGTGTCTTTTAGAAGTTCCTGAAGGATTTCTGAATTTGGAATATCGGTGAGGTGTTGGTGGAGGCGGGCGAGTTCCTTCGCGGCAGATTCACCAACATGACGAATTCCCATCGCAAAGAGCCACTTATTCAGAGGTTTTGAGCGAGCTGCGTTGAGGGAGGCGATTACCTTGGCAGCATTTTTTTCACCGAAGCGGCGCGGGGACTCTTCAGTGCCTAGGTTGAGATTTGCGAGGATTTCTTCGGTGAGGGAAAAGAGATCGAGGGGGCTGGTGGCATGACCGTGGCGGACTAAGGCTTCTGCGACCACTTCACCCATTGAGTCGATATCGAGAGCTTTTCTCGCAGCAAAGTGGGTGATGGCAGTAACGGCTTGAGCCGGGCATTCGAAATTGGTGCATCGCCATGCGACAAATCCAGCTTCTTGAGTGATTGGGGCCTGGCAGGAGGGGCATTTTCCATCCACGGAGTCGTAGAGAGAGAAGGTATTTTCGTTAGGATCTGGATCGATGACTTTGACGATGGCAGGAATGATTTCGCCAGCCTTTTCGATGAGCACTTTGGCGCCGATGTAGATTCCTTTTTTGTTGATTTCATCTTGGTTATGTAGAGTGGCTCGTGAGACCGTGGAGCCTGAGATGAGGACAGGTTCGAGTTCGGCGACGGGGGTGAGAACTCCGGTGCGGCCGACCTGAATGGAAATGTCCTTGAGGGTGGTTTCTTTTTGCTCGGCCGAGAACTTGTAGGCAGCGGCCCAGCGCGGCGCGCGGGACGTGGCACCGAGGGTTTCACGTTCCGAGCGGTCGAGGACTTTGATGACGACCCCATCGGTGGCGTGGTCGATCTCATGGCGGTGGGCGCTGAAGAATTTGATGCCTCCAAGTAGTTCGTCGAGGTCTTGGGCGGTCCGGATGGGTTGATTTCTAGGAATAGCAAGGCGATCGAGTAGATGGTGAAAATCCGTTTCGCTGCTTAGTTCGTCGCCTTGGTAGGCGCCCAGTCCGTGGGCGAGGAAGGCAAGAGGTCGAGTCGCGACGACTTTGGGGTCGAGTTGTTTCAGGGTTCCGGCGGTTGCATTTCTTGGGTTGGCGAATGTTGGGAGGCCTTGTTCATCGCGTTCCTCGTTCATTGTCGCGAAGGCTGAGTTTGGCATAAAAATCTCGCCTCGGACTTCAAGAATGGCTGGGAAGGGTTGTTTCAGGGAAAGGGGAATGCTGCGGATGGTCCGGACGTTCTGTGTGACATCGTCGCCTGTTGTTCCGTCACCGCGAGTGGCGGCGTATTTGAGCGAGCCATTTTCGTAATAAATGGATACTGCCACGCCATCGATTTTCGGTTCCATTGAGACGGCGATCTTTTCGCGGGCTAAGTTTTTTCTGAGGCGCTGGTAGAAGGTGATGAGTTCGGCTTCTGGAACGTCGCTATCTTTGAGTTCGAAAACGTCATCAATGCTGAGCATGGGGACGGGATGAGAAACTTGCGAAAAGCCGTCGAGTGGTTTGGAGCCGACGCGCTGGGTCGGGGAATTGGGGTTAGCAAGGTTTGGATGATTTTTTTCGAGGTCCTCTAGTTCACGAAAGAGTTTGTCGTAGTCGCTATCTGCGATTTCGGGTTCGGCCTGGGTGTAGTAGAGGTTGTTGTGGTGGTCGATGAGCTGTCGGAGCTCCGCGACGCGATTTTCCGGCGAAGGGAGGGAAGAGAAGAGGTCGAGTTCGGCCATGAGATTTTGATAAGTTGGTGCGGAAGCCCTGAGAAGTCGAAATCTGTTTTTGTCTTTGTTGACGGCTGGAGAAGTCGGCTGCACCTTAAGCGCGTTGACAGCAGTGAATTACAAAATTGGCAGTGAGAAATTGGTCAAAGTGCTTGCTAGTGCTTCGAGCCATCTAAACGGGCTCTTGGAAAAGCAAGGCCGCTCGGATGGAGCCCTGAGAATCGCGGTCATCGGCGGTGGATGTTCTGGGCTTCAGTATAAGATGGACTTGGTCGATGGGCCGAGGGATCGAGATATTATGGTGACTAGCAACGGGGTGAATGTGGTGATTGATCCGAAGAGTGCACTTTTTGTCAGCGGTAGTGAGTTGGATTATTCTGATGATCTTCAGCAGGGTGGATTTAAAGTCACGAATCCGAACGCGGTGGTGACCTGTTCCTGCGGAGAGAGCTTCGCGGCGTGATGAATGCGTTTGAGAGGCTTGGCTTGGAGGAGCGTCTGGAGCTTTCCGAGGAGGAAGTCAGAGAGGCCTTTCGCAAGACGGCAGCGGCCGAGCATCCCGACTCTGGAGGTGATGAGCTTGTCTTCGCTGAAATTCAAGCCGCACAGGAAATTTTGCTGAGTTCTTCGAAGCGCTTGAAAGAGTGGGTTCGCGCGAAGGGGCTTCCTGTTCAAGAACGAGGACAGATCGACGGTGGCCTCATTGAGTTGTTCGAGAAGGTTTCTCAAACGGGTGCGGAGGCTGAGTCGCTCATCAAGGAGAATGAGAAAGCCCAGTCGGCGCTGGTTCGCGCAATGGTTGAGGTAAAATTGATGAAAGCGCGGGAAAAACTAACTCAGATTATTCGAGAAATTGGCTCGGCAATCAAATTGCGTGAGGAGGTATTTTCTGAAATTGAGAGAGGGGATCGAGACGCAGGAGAAATCATGCGTGACTTGGCGTTTCTTGAGAAATGGAACCTGACGCTCAAGAGTCTCTACGCTCGGCTACTCTTGTAGCTTTGCGCATTTTCCGACTATATGGATGCAGCTACTCCTCGGCTGTGGCTGCAGGGGGGGGATCCGAAACCTTTGAAGATTCGGACGTGTTTGTTAGGTAGAAGAGAGCTCCGCCTCCACCGACGAAGAAGACCAGCAAGACAAGTGTTGCGACAAATAGGAGAAACGATCTCATGGGATAAATGTGTGCGAGCAAGTCACCGCTGGCTAGGGTAAATTACTTGGCGATGAGTCGAGCGGCAAATGCTCCGTCTGTTCCGTGTTCGAAAGGCGTGATTTGAATACTCTTGTCTACTTTGAGATTGTGCTCGGCGGCGACTGAAGAAACGAGTGCTACGTTTTCGCGAGTATCAACTGAACAAGTGGAATAAATGATACGCCCGTTCGGCTTTAGGCAAGGGATCGCGTTCTTGATAATCTTTTTCTGAATGGCTTGTAGTGAATCGATATCCGAAGATTGGATCCGCCAGCGGGCATCGACCCGGCGGCGCAAAACGCCGGTATTCGAACACGGGACATCGAGTAAGATCGCATCAAATGCTTTGTGGTATTTTTCAGGCGCGGGCTGACACCAATCGTGGACTGCAACATCATCTGGAAAAATACCGAGTCGTTCTAGGTTTTCTCTGAGGCGCGGAAGGCGTTTCTCATTCGAATCGGTGCAGGTCATGCCCTCACCACCGTTTTTTTGAGAAGCGATGAGAAAGGCTTTACCTCCTGGGGCGGCGCAAGCATCGAGAATGTTTTCTCCCACTTTTGGTTCTAGAAGTTCGACGGAATGGCGGGTTGCAGGGTCTTGAATGTATAGATTTCCCTCGGCCAAGAGTTCGGAAGGGATCTTTCCAGCTAGTTTGAAATAGTCAGGAGCATTCTCCAAACGGGTTCCGGGTATTTCAGCTTCTGTGGGTTTGAGAGAGTTCAGCCGAAAGAAAGTTTCACTGGGTTGGTTGTTCCACTCCATGAGCTGAACTGCTTTGATTTGGCCAAATTCATTTTTCCAAGTCTTGTAGAGCCAGTCTGGGTGTGAGTGAAGGACGGCTGGAGGCAGGTTGTCCAATTCATCAAATAGGCGCTTACGCGAAGAAATCGCCTTCCTGAGAACGGCATTGATCAGTGGGCGAACCGGAGATTTTCCAACTTCTACCGTTTCATTTACTGCCGCGTGATCTGGAATATTGAGAATCAGCAACTGGCATAGGCCGACACGGAGGATATCTCTGGTTTCGGCATCAAGTTTGCCTTTACGTAGCATTCCGATCCAATGATCCAGTAGACGTCGATTGCGGAGCACACCGAATAGAATAGCTTGCAATAAAGCTCTGTCGGATTGTGAAAGTCTGCGCCGCTGAGCATGTCTTTCAATCAGGCTCTCTGCATAGTCATGGCCCTTTGCCCAAGCGCGAAGTGCCGATACAGCAGCTTGGCGGACATGGAAGTTTTTTGCAGGCATTCGTTTTGGTGAGTTTTATTGGTGAATTGGAATCTACAGTGGATTGACGACATCCATGAGCTCTTGTGATAGGAAATCTTGTCCGTGGATGATATGATCTAGTAGAGGGACATGAGTTAGAGACTCGAGGATTCCTTTGTTGGTGATCATGGGTGTATCCATTTCGTCCTCGAGTTGATTGAGGACGATGCCAGCGCAAGTCAGGCCCTTTTGGCGAATTGCAGCAATCGATAAGAGTATATGGTTGATCGCACCAAGGCGGTTGGCTGCTACAAGGATCACTGGGAGCTGAAGGTCTTTGGCGAGATCTGATATGAAGTAGTCGGTTCTAATCGGGACCTCCCAACCGCCGGCACCCTCAACGAAGACGGTTTGATGTTTTTTTGAAAATGTTTCGTAGGCCGAGACCAGCTTCGAAGGTTCGATCGTTTGGTTTTCCAGCAATGCAGCGACGTGTGGGGCGACAGCGGAATTGAAGTGTAGAGGGTTGATTTCATCGAGAGGAAGGTCTCCTGAAGCAGCAGCAAGCGAAGTCGCATCTTCTCGATCTCCGCATGAAACCGGTTTGAAACCGACCGCGTCGATGCCCTCGGACCGCATCGACTCAATGAGTAGTTTCGTAACGTAGGTTTTCCCGACTTCCGTATCTGTGCCTGTGATGAAAAAATTCACTGCCTTGGAGAGAGATGCTGCCGAGGCTTCGGGTCAAGTGCAGAAGGTCTTTTGAGAGTGTTTTCTCTTCGACGAAAGTCGATCAATAGACTACGACTTTTGCAGTGACGCGCTGCCCGTATTGCCAGACTCCCATACCGCGTGATGCGCCTGAGTGCGTTTCATGCCGGTTGACATTTCCGCGGACGAATTCGCTCGTTGGTGCGCTGCCGCGTCTTAATACCGTTGTCGGTGATACAACAGGCCAGCTCCGGAGGGCAGAGATAAACCGCTTAAAAAGAGAAGTTACCAGACTTCAAAATCAATATCCGCAGTTAATTGTTCAACTCGTGATGCATTCGTTTCCCAACGAACATCCCTTCAGTATGTATGCCTTCTGGCTTTTCAATGCGGGTGCTTTTGCTGGAGAGACGAACAAAGGGCCGGCGAACTATTGCCTAGTTGTTGTTGTGGACCCGGTTCGTTGTGAAGCGGGAATTGTCCCCGGTTACGGACTCGAGTCTTTCATGTCTGAAGACGCAACTGGACATATTCTTGAAATGGCGGGTCCAGCCTTTGAATCAGGAAAATGGGAGACGGGATTCGAACTGATTCTTGAAGGTATTTCCGAATTGCTAAAAGTCGGGAGTGTTACCGAAGATCTAAATCAAGGCGTTGGAACAGAATTCTAAGACCTACCTCTAGGAAAAGGTTCTTAAAAAACCGACTTCGAGTGCGAGGGGTTCGGATGCATTTGTTTCCAAAGTTTGGCGAAGCTTTTCGAGAGCTTCGATGCGCTGGTTCAGTTGAAAAAGGCTCTCGTCTTGTGCAATCTGTTCGAGGTGTTGCTTGTGCTCAGGAAAATCGAGTCCTGAAGAGCCTGTTTTGATTCGGATGAGATCGGCTAGCCAGGCGAGGACGACATCAAGGTAGCGGTTGCGTGCTTCGAGGTAGTCGGCTTCTGCAGCGGCTTTGTGGAAGTCCTCTCGCTCCTTCAGCCAAGTTCCGTCGGTTCCGTCTCGATAGGTTGCGATTTCTTCTTTGGTAGCGGCTTTGGCGGCGGCTTCGGCTTCGACTTTCCTTTCGGCGATGAAACTTGCGAAGACGTTTTTCATCTGTAGCGCGGCGATTGGATTTCCAAAGCCGGCATTTGCAGCCTCGTTTAGAGATGAAACCAATTCATCTCCGCCCTCTGCACTGAGGGGTTGACCACCGAGTATTTTTACCTGAACGCAGCGCGAAAGAATCGTAGGTAACAAGCGTTGCGGCTTGGTCGAAAGCAGAAGTAGCAAGGTTCCGTCAGGGGGTTCCTCAAGAGTTTTCAGAAAAGCGTTTTCAGCCTGCTCATTCATGCGATCTGCATCGACGATTACGCCGAACTTGGTTTCTCCTGCTGGTGCGGCGAGTTGTAGAGTGTGCTCTAGATCGCGGATTTCCTTTACTGAAATTCGACGGCTCTTTGAGCGAGGGCGGATTACTCGCACCCATCCGCTTTCTTGATCGTCGAGCGGTATGACTTTTTCCTCCACTGGTTCGCCGAATAAATCAATGCCCCCTCCTTCTTTAGGTCCGTTGACGAGAGAAATGATCCGTGAAGCTAGCTCTTCTTTTCCACAACCAAGCGCCCCACTCACTAGAAATGCATGTGCCAAGCGTTTCCTCTCGTAGGCGGATTTGATGAGTTCGAAGGATCTTTCTGCGGTGTGGGACACGGGGAGAAGATGAAGCCTTGGGGCGAACTAGGGAAGCCGAAATCAGTCCCTCTCCTCTAACATGGTGTTCATACTCGCAAAGAAACTATCCAGATCGTCATCTGACATTTCAGTGTTTTGAATTTCGTCGAAGGTTGTGTGCTCGGTGAATTTGTCGTCGAGCTCGGCGATGAAGGTCGAGGGGGTACACCCAGTTTGCTGGCCCCATTTCATGCGGGTGGTGCAGTAGGTGAGCGTCAGTGCCTGTTGGGCTCGAGTGATGCCGACGTAAAGAAGTCGCCGCTCTTCGTCTTTTGTACCCTCGGAAAGGCTGCGGCTGTGAGGAAGGAAGCCCTCCTCCAAGCCGACAAGATAGACAACGGGGAATTCAAGGCCTTTAGAAGCGTGTAGAGTGATGAGGGTGGCTCCCTTTTTCTTGTCGAGATCATCGTCTTCGCGTTCTGAGGCCAGTGCCGAATCGTCAAGAAAGGATTGGAGTTTCTTGCCGCGCGAAATGTGTTCGCGCAACGATTCGACCAAGGAGTGGATGGCTTCGCCACGTTGCTGACGTTCGGATTCGTTTTTGCACCCTCGTTCCAGCCATGGTAGGTAGTCGATCTCTTTCAAGAGTTCGGAGAGGACATCGGCTGGATTTTCGCTTTGAAGATCGATGCGGTTTTTGGAAGAGGAAACCAGAGCGATGAATTCCTCGATCGCGTTACGTGCTTTTGCTCCGAGTGTGCTGGTAAAAAGGGGATTGCAGAGGGCTGTCCACACCGATTGATTTCGTTCACGTGAATAATCGGTGGCAAGTAGAGCGGTTGCTTGCCCGATTCCTCGGTTGGGTGTGTTGAGGATCCTTAGGAGAGGGACATCGTTTTCTGGAGAGACCAAGAGGGCAGCATAAGCGAGGACGTCGCGGATTTCGCGTCGGTCGTAAAATGACTGTGCCCCGACCATTCGATAGGGAATCTTTCTGTCTCGAAGCGCTAGCTCGATTTTTCTGGATTGGCCGTTTGTGCGGAAAAGAATGGCAAAATCCTCCCATTCGCGACCTACGGCAGATTTTTCCCCTAGAATCTCGTCAGCGATGAAATCGGCCTCTTCCTCATCACCGGGCATGGCGACAAGACGAACGTTATCCCCACCACTGATGGTGGAACGCAGGACCTTTTCCCGGCGTCCTGCGTTGTGCCGAATCAAAGAGTTTGCCGTGTGGAGAACGGCTTCGGTGGAGCGGTAATTTTCCTCTAGGCGGACGATTTTTGGATTCGCGAAAAAGCGTTCGAATTCGAGAATATTTGCAACCTCAGCCCCGCGCCAACCATAGATGGATTGGTCGTCATCTCCGACCACACAGACATGAAACGGAGGGCCAACAAGCTGTTGCAAGAGTCTCATTTGAAGTGAGTTCGTGTCCTGAAATTCATCGACAGTGACTCTGGTATAGAGTTTACGAAAATGATCACGAACGTCGGAGTGTTCTCGTAAGACTTGTTCCGCCAAAAGGAGTAGGTCGTCGAAGTCCACCGCATTTCTCGCACGCAGCTCGTTTTGGTAGGCGACGGCAAGTTGAGCGAAGAATTCATCTTTCAGGTCGGAGGGATCGACGCCTTTGTTTTTCGCTTTTGAGATCTCGGAAAGAACCGCCTCTGGCTTGATCTTTTCGTCCTTTCCTCCCTTGCGGACGATGAGTTGTTTCATGATTCCGACTTGATCCGAGTAGGCAGTGATGGAGAAATTTTTCTTGTAACCAAGTCGATCAATTCCTCCACGAAGGAGTCGCACGCACAGCGAGTGAAAGGTGCAGACGGTCATTTGATCCGCTGCGTGTTTAGAGACCATGCCCGCGATGCGTTCCTTCATTTCAGCGGCGGCCTTGTTGGTGAAGGTTACTGCTAGGATTTCATTGGGTGGGACTTTGCGCTCCAGCATGTGGGCGATGCGGCAAGTCACGGTTCGTGTTTTACCCGTGCCAGCACCGGCAAGAATCATCACGGGACCATCCAAGTTTGCGACTGCTTCGCGTTGAGCGTTGTTGAGTGATTCGAAAGCGAAGTCGTTGGCCATGAACACGGGTAATCAATAGACTGCGCATGTCTTTTGCAATGGCAACTGAGTTCGATCGGTTGATTTTCCTATTTCACCGATGGACGGGTGGACTTTTCGAAAGCGGTCCAAAGAAAGCGCCGCTCTCTCGGTTAAAAGAGAGCGGCGTTTGTGAGGGTAGGGGGAAGGGGGAAATTTGGGTGGAGAGTTTCTAGGATGCTTGCTGGAACGATGGCGCTTTCCATTTGTTGCGAACGATCTTGCTGCCACCAGTGTTGATGTATTCGTCAGCATCCACCTCCACAATTTTTAAACCCATGTAGTAAGTTTCGTTCAGGGTAGTTACAGCCTCTTCACCGTATGCGATGGCAAAGTGTTGACGCAGAAGTTTGGCTTCTTTCTGGCCCAGATAAAGAAAGGAAGGACCGGTCTTCCCAGTTTCAGTATTCTGGATTAAGCGAGCCACTGCTGCAGAATCCCAAAGTTCTGCAAACTGGAGTGCAGTTGGTTTTGAATATAGATCGGGAAATCTATTTTTTTTAGTGAGGGTTCGCATGATTAAAGGGTGGTTTGTGGAGCCTGTAAGCGCTTCGCTACTGCGGTGCTGATATTCCTAAGAATACCTGATTATCTGCTTTTGAGGATTACGTGATCGCGTGAGAAATTCAATTTTTCTTAAATAACTATTTTCACTCCTCACCACCCGATAGTTGACTCTGCTTCGCAACGGTCGGAATAATTCGGCGGGCAGAGGCCTCATCTACACATGGAAAACGTTATTATCATCGGAACCGGATGCGCGGGATACACCGCCGCCATTTATACAGCACGCGCCAATCTGAATCCTTTGTTGATTTCAGGAACTCAGATCGGAGGGCAATTAAGCACGACAACGGAAGTGGAGAACTTTCCAGGATTTCCAGAAGGAATCATGGGGCCTGAGATGATGATGAACATGCAGAAGCAGGCGGAGAAGTTCGGCACACGAATCGAGTATGCGACTGTCGAACTCATTGAGAAAAACGGTGATGGGACATTCGGTGTGAAGGTCGGAGACCAAACTTTGCAGACGAAAACGGTGATTGTCGCGACCGGTGCGGCAGCCCGCTGGTTGGGGCTTCCAAATGAAAAAGAACTCGTTGGCCACGGTTTGACTTCATGTGCGACTTGTGATGGTGCCTTCTATCGAGATGTGCCGGTCGCGGTTGTTGGCGGTGGTGACAGTGCCTGTGAAGAGGCAAGTTTCCTGACACGATTTGCGAGTAAAGTGTATCTAATTCATCGTCGCGACGAGTTACGTGCTTCGAAAATCATGGCGGAGCGAGCACTTAATAACCCGAAAATTGAACCAGTGTGGAATTCTCAAGTCATTGAATATGTGACCGATGACAAGGGTGAGATGTGTGCGATTAAGGTTGGTAGCACCGTGGATCAGTCGGAGTCAGAATTAGAGGTGGCTTGTGTGTTTGTTGCAATTGGACACGTTCCGAATAGCGGCTTCGTAGGCGATCTTGTCGATAAAGATGATGATGGCTATCTTTTACAGATTCCCGGACGCACGGCGACCAAGACCCCTGGAATTTTTGCCGCGGGTGATGTTGCAGACCATTATTACCGCCAAGCGATCACAGCAGCTGGGCAAGGCTGTGCGGCAGCCCTTGAGGCAGAAAGGTATCTGACCGATCTGGAGTGATTGAGTTGTTGGGCGGTAGGATGCCGACCCTCCTTTGCGTTTTTAGATCGGTTCCACTTACGTGGTTGCCAAATGGATAGGCAAAAGAAAAACCCGACTGGAATGAGCCAGTCGGGTTTAGTTTAAAAGGACTATAGATCGCTGTATGATGGATTATTCAGGTCCTGATTCTTCGGTCTCTTCAGTTTTATAGAGGGCTTCTAGATCATCGCTTACTTGGTCCATTTCTTTGTCCTGCATGGCTTTGCCCATGATCTCTCTGATCGCTTCTCCTTCTGGATTCTGACTCAGTCCCATCATGGTTTTCATTGTGGCCGGTCCCACGGTTTCTTTCGCATCATCCATCATTTTATTGATGGCGGCCTTTTCTTCATCGGTTGGTGCGGGCAGGGAATTTGCGGTTTCAAGCAAGTCTTTCATGGTGGCTTTGAATCCCGGAACACTATCGGCGAAGGTTTGAGCGCTTGCTGCGTCCTCGATTTCGGCCATGGAGGTCATCATTTCAGTCATCACTCCAACCATACCTTTACCGATGTCTTCATGACTTGAGGCGGAGGCGGTTGCTGAAGTTGGTTCTTTGGAGTTGCCACTGTCGGTATCTTCTTTGTTCCCGCAAGAAACGAGAGCGAGCGGGGTGATTAACAGAGCACAGGTGGGGATGATATATGTAATTTTCATAGAGTTTTTTAGCAAAGTGCGAGTTGATGCTATCCTTCGCTCAAGCGATTGCGATATTTAAATCACCTCGGATTTGTCTCGTTTCGTTTATGGAGTTTTTTGCCGAGATACAAACGAGTTTCAGAAAGTGGTCTAGATGCGATCTGATGAGCTTTTTAGGACTTTGAAGACTTCAATTGGAACGTAGCGTTTGACGGTTTCTTCCCAGCCTTCTGGGCCGGTGAGGGACTTGATCATGCTGGAGGATACTTCTGCAAAATCACGGGGGGGCATCAGAAATACGGTGGTGATCTCTGGTGCCATGTCGGCGTTAATATGGCGCATGACACGTTCGTATTCGTAATCGTTGGGCGAACGAATGCCTCTCAAAATATAACTAGCGTCCTTTTTTTCGGCGTAATCGACGAGGTATCGATTGTCGAAGTGATCAATATTCAAACGATCACTTTTAGGGACCGATGCTCGCAACATTCCGAGTCGTTCCTCGATGGAGTATGAGTAGGATTTTGTGGGATTGCTACCGATCGCGACGATGAGGCGATCAAACATACTGAGACCTCTTTCGATCATCCAGAGGTGCCCGTTGGTGGGCGGGTCAAAGGACCCAGCATAGACAGCGATTCGCATGCAATTGCTTAGGAGTCAGCGTCTTCTTTGTTTGCGATCGTTTCCGTAGTGTTGGAGGAGTGATACTCGCTGAGTAATTCGTCTTCTCCGTTGAAGACCTGCACACGCACGCCAATTACACGTTCACGGTTCACAGCATCCGCATGCTTAACGCATTTTGGGCAGCTAGATGTGGTCTCGCAACCTGTGGTGATTTCCACGGAATCGGTCGTAAGTTCAGCCACATCGTTCTGAGCGATCGATTCGATGGATTCTTGTCCTGAAACGGTTTCGAGAACTTTCTTTCCCTCTTTGTCGTATTTATAGAGGTAGATATCGTATTTAGCAGTTAGTTCTTCGAGCGGGAAATTTGCATTGTTCACAATAACGACATCGAAATGTTGCTTACGTTTGTCGTAGATGTAGATGCCCTTATCATCTTCAAAACCTTCCGACTCCTCTTTGCTGGTGATTCTTAGAGCGCTGAACTTCTCGGATTCGCGGAGAAATTCTTTGAAGTATTCTTGGTCTGCCTCTGAGAACAGGCTGGCCTTTACCGTGGTGCGTGATTTCTGACCATTGATCTGGAGAACAATTGTGTCAGTGGAAGGTGAATAGGAAAACAGTTTTGCTTCCATGGTCCGCTTTCCATCCGCACTGGTAAAGGTGCGTGCGGATAGCTGGATTGTGGTAATGAGTGCAAGGCCGAGAATAAGCGCTTTCATAGGAATATATTAGTTGTGTTTGTTGAATAGGCAATGATGAAAAATCACAGGATTTTCATACAAATTTTGCTGAATCCATTTAAGGTTTTTTGAAGCGGCCGGCAGCCAATCCGCCAAGAAGAAGGCAAAGAGGAATGGCAAGTAGGGCTGAAGCGCGGCTGGTTTTTTGTATGTCTAAATTGATTTCCATTGGTGTGTCAGCTTGGCTTTCGACTTGGACACTACGGGTGAAGGTGATGACTTTTCCGCGTTCAGGCAGGGTGATGTCCAATGCAACGGGGGCTGGTTCTGCGGCGAGTTGCTGGGTCACGATCCTGTTGGCGATTTCTTTTAAAGCAGCGTTTTCATCAGCTGAGTTACCAGCGACGAAGCGTTCAAACTGTTGTGGATCGTAATTGTAGTTCCCTTGGAAGATAGGGTTCACGTTGGCTGCCTGTTCGAGTTGGGTATTTTCCTGCTGTCCGGCTATTTTATTATCAATCGTTAGTTTTTGGCGACGGGTGTTGAGGCCGAGGACGGCTTGCTGGGTTTTGAGTTCGCGGAGTTGAACCCGGGCATCTTCACCGGAAGCTGCATCGAGGTTGCCATTTCGAACGGCATTACTGAATGCTTGTGAGGCTTTGTCTTGTTCGCCAGATGCTAGCCAGTCGTTGGCTTGATCGAGGAGGGCAACGGCACTTTGTGAGTCGCTTTGTTTTTTGCTTTTAGAAAAAGTTTTGTAGTCTTCTAGGCTAAATGATCCGTAGCTGGATTGATCGGCAAGGTCGAAGTCGCCGCTATGATTGGTGAGTTCGAAGCCTTCCGGAATTAAGACTCGCCATGTCAGGTTCTCCATGGGGACGTTGAGGACTGGGCCTTGGACGGATCCTTGTTTTTGATCCTTCGCGTAATAGACGAATCGGACGCTGGCCGGTTTGTTCGTTTGCGGGGAAGGGAATACGTAGAAGAGCCATTCACCTTTTTCACGAACGACTGATGCGCCTTCTTCATTCACCAAAACATTGAAGAGCTTGGAGCCCTCTGGGAGCTTGAGCCGCATGGTGCTTTTGCGTGTTACTTGCATGCTTAGTTCCACTGCGGTGAGTGAGTCTCCCTGGGGTGATAGAAGCGTGGTAAGTGTTCCCTCCGAGACTCGAAGTTTCTCGAGGTTCTGAAGTTCATGGCGTTTGATGGTGACGGGTAGTGGGGCCTCGGGATCAGCGACTCGGAAGAGAAGTAGAGGAGCGGTATTTCCGGCCACTTGTCCAATAGCTGCCTGAGCGACGGACCAATCGGCGCGCTGCCAGCCGCGAGGAATTTCGGTTGTGTTAAGAGCGAGACGTCCGCCGGCTCGAACTGCGGCAAAATATGAAACCTGACGCACTTGTTCTAGCGTGAGTGCCTGGATGTTTTCCTTGCTGGAGTCTTTGGTTGATTGTTGGAACTCGATCTCAAGATTCGTTTCTCCAGCGATGCCGCGCTGGAATTGGATTTCAAAGAGACCTTCTTCTTCACCTTCGACAGGAACAAAATCGGCAACCGCATCGCCCGTGGCGCGGACGGTGGAGGCTGAGGTTTCGTCGAGCCCCGGGATGCGAACGCGGAGAGTTTTGAGCGCGGCGTTTTCGATCCGGTAGGAAATGGCTGCCCGAGTGAGGCTTTGTCCCTCGCGAAGCGTGGTTTCGTGAAAGACTTTTGCTGTCACCCATGGGTCGAGGCGACTGATGGCTAGGTTAAGAGACCAATCGCTTTGAAGGATACGGTAGGCGAGGGCACCTGGACGGACCGCGGCACGGGTTGATTCCCTTTTGGTATCGGTGAGTTCGCGAGGATCAATCTGTGAGATATTGTTGCGGGTGAGGGCCCGAACTTGTAGGCCGCGATCTGGCACGATGGTGACGATGCCCGTTTGGCGAGATGCGTTCTGAAGGTTTAGACGCGGAACTTGCCAATTCTCGATAGGTCCTGGGGGGGAACCCGTGAGCGTGAGGTTGAAGTTCACCTGGCCGATAGTCTTACCGGAAAGGTGAAGGGTCATGATGCGTTTGTCAGCAACTGTGCTTTCGGTCCAATGACTGAGACCTTCGCCGGTGGCAGTCTCGACTTCGAGTCCTGTGGGAATTTCAAGAGCGACTTTAAAGACTCCCGAGCGAGTGATGTTGACTGCGAGGTCGGTGGAAACCACGAGGCGATCATCGCCGAGTGAGACGAGTTGCCAAGACTCGGAGCGGAGTTCTGGGGCAACTTCGGTAATTTTCACATTGAGCGTCGCGTCTTCTTTCCCGTAGCGGAAGGCGTGCTGGAGCATGACGAGCGCTTGCCCTTCCTTGTTACGAGGTAGGAGTTTCGCGTTGAAGTCCTCGGGATTCACCTTGGATAGTCCGGCAGATTTGAGCGATTCTGGTTGAGCGTCAGCTCCGAAAGCGAGCCCAAGGAAGCCGACTTCACCTGCCGCTCCGAAAACGCGTAGCGGTTTCAGCGAGAGGTCTACGGGTAAGGTTTCTGTGCCTTGTTGGGTGCTGATGGTGAAATCAAATGCACGGGATTGAGCGGGTTCTATGGGAATGCGGAGTTGTTGTTTTTTCGGATCGAAGCGCCAAGTGCCGACTGGTCCGTTTGAGACATCGGAAACGGTGAGTCCGTCAGGTATGTCCAAGAGTAGCTCTGAGACTCTGCCTTGGGTCGGGCGAATGGCCAAGTGATGGCGAGCATTTACAACACCGGGTCCGGGGAGGAATAGGTTGGATACTTCGGCGAAAAACTTGGTTTCTTCTGAGGCGATATCGCGTTGTGCAGGTCGGGCAATGATGGTTACTGGATCAGTTGGGCCGAGAATCATGACAGCTCCGGACACCGAGGGATTGGTGTTCGGTAACGCGCTGATTTTGGCGGCACCGGGTGAGTGGAATTCCCATCCGCCTTGGTCCCATTGAAGGGAAACTTCACGCATGGCAGCGGGACCACCGGGAACGAGCCAGCCGTTTGCTGGGGAGGCCAATGGCATTTCAAAAGTGACGGTGGCGGTGAGTTGGCCGGTTGCTTCTGCGGTGACAAAATAGGCGTCCTGACCATCGATTGGAGCTTTGCTTACTTTAAGAAAAAGTCCGTTGAAGCCGGTTAGGACACTTGGTGAGCGGAGGAGAAGGAATCGCTGACCTTCCTCGGCGCGGAGGGTGATTGTCATTTCGCCATGAAGACGATTGTCTTTGATGGCCCAATTGTGAGTGATGGACTCGGCTGGCTTGAGGTGATCCGGTTCAGCAGCTTGGGTTTTTGAGATGAAGATGCAGCTTGTTAGGAGAATGAGAGCGGCGGTTGCCTCTGCGGCTCTTGGGCGGCGTAGGGATTTGAACAATGCGATTAGATTTGGGAAAAGCCAGAGAGCTGCGACGAACGCGAGAACGCAGAAGAACAGAGATGTTCCACCACGGATGGAAAGGAAGGAGCTGCCTACAAGTGCTAGACCGGCGAATTTGTAGATGAATCCTTTGTTGATGAAGCCGATGACGGTGATTGCAGTTCCAATCACAAGAAGAAACCAAGCGTTCCATCCTGTACGAGCCTGCCAGTGAGGAAGGTTTCCAATTTCGACGGCAACCGTCTGACCAGCAGCGACGACAGGGGCAGCGTATTCGAGAGTCGGAGATCTTTCGATAGATGAACCAGCGGCCTTGTAGGCGATCACTAGCGAGAGAAGAATAAAGGCTGCAGATGCAAGCACTGAAATGATCATATTGAGTTTGGTAGGTTGGGCGGATGAAATTCGTGCGAGCATCGAGAAGAGTCCGATGAAAAAAAGGATACCGATGGGTGCACGATGGCGAGCGATCCATTGCCAGCCTGTCTCGGCTTGAACCGGACGAACGAGATCTGCACTGCCACCTCTAGGGACAAGCGTCCGGTTTTCATCGCCGGAGACGATCCATTCTCCGATGACGAGTGGTGCATCGAGCGTAGGTGCGACGAGTTTGGTATCTTCGGGATTTTCTGAGGCAGCACCGTAGCGGAGTGAAATTTCAACTGCTTGGTTGGGATCGGCTTGGGCAGGGAGAGGAATGAGGGTTTCCTTCCCATCTGCGCGAGCGTTGACTGGTGTGCCATCGACCTGAGCTTCCCAGAGAGAGGTGTTCTCGGGGAGTATGGCTCGCAATGCGGCACGCCCTTTCGATTTCACAAAAAATCTTGCATCGGTGACCCACTGGCCATCGCGGGAAACTTGTGTGGATAATTTTAAAAAATCGACAACTTGGTCGACAGTTTCGCCCTGCTCGTACCATTCGATTTTTGCGCCGATGGTGAAGTCGCGGGCAGTGTATTGCCATGCGGCAAGAGTCGGTGCTGAGGAAAGTAGCCGAAACTCGGCTGGGAGTTCTGTGGGATCAATTTTCAGTAAAGGACCTTCGCTCACTGGAGCGGAAAACTTGACCTGTAGGGGTGAGACGATGTGGACATATCCGCGTTCCGTTTGAACATCGAGTGGTCGAACTTCTCCAGGCGAGAGTTCACCGCCAGATGATGGCATTGGCTGTTCGAAAGTAAGGAGCACTGTGCCTGCGCCTAGAAGTGGACGGGACAAAGGGACGATGACTGTATCGCCCTCTCGCCGCCAATCGCGTCCGACATTCTGGCCGGTGACATCGATGTTGCCCAAGGCTGCTGGAGCGGAAATTCTCCATTCTGTTGCTGGAGCACCGACCACGAAATAGTTGATCAATACACTGCCATACGCTGCTCCTGCTTTTAGTGAGTAAAGGTGGAAGACATCAGCTTGAATGGATTGACCGAGCGCTTCGACTTCAAGCGAAGCGGTCCAGTCGGATTCACGGAGGCGGAAGGCCTGTTGTAGACCCGGTGTCTTGCGCGGGAAGAAAGTGACGGGGACTTCGGCGACGCCGGTAACTTCTCCAGCAACGAGGCGGTATCCTGCTGTGGCAACTGCTCCGATGTAACCTCGGCGCGATTTCACATCTGGGAAACCGAGCGGTTGGAGGACCCACTGCCCTTCATTCGCCGCCTCGTTTTGTTCAAGTCGAATGGATACGAGTTGGCGGTTGATGACAGGTCGTTTAAAGATGACTTTTAGGTTTCGGTAGCCGTCATTGATGTCGGAAGCGACTGCGTAGTCTGCGACTTCGGCGCCTGTAACCGACGCGACTGCGTGGTCTGCAGGTATCTTCATTTCCCATTCGCGAACGGGTGCTTCGCGAATGTCGAGTTCCAGATTGGAGACAATGCGGCGATCAGTCTCGGCCAGTTCGTAGACGGTTACTTCGGTGATGCCGACCTCGGGAAGAACTTGGTCTGCCTTGAGTTGGTAAGAGAAGTCAGCAGAGGGGAAGCGATAGACGAAGACTTGTCGTAGGTTTGAATCTGTTGCACCTGGGAATTGGTTTGGTGCGAGTTGGATGAGTCCGTTTTGCTCGGCGACTTCGATGCGAACGGCGCCCTTGTTTGCGACGCGAAGAAAGCCGCTGTGGCGTAGGGTTTCGATGGGGGCGATTCGCATGGCTTCGACGCTTACGGGGAAACTGCCAAGAGCAGCTTGTGCTTCGATGGTGATACGTTCGTTACCTTCGATCGGGCGCGAGAGTTTGATTTCAATTTTCCGTGAATCGCCATTTTCCGAGACCGTCCATGCGATGACTGATTTTCCGGAGACGGAAAGAACTTCGCCGGGACCATTTAGAGATAGTGTTAGATTCGAAATTTTTCCTTGGAGGATTTGGAGGTCTAGGGTGTCGAACTGGCGCATTAGGCCCGAGCCGATACGGATGTCGGTGATGCTTGTTGACGAGAAGAACAGAGAACCATCTTCAATCGCTTCTGCCTTTTTCCATGCAAGAGAAGCCGAGCCATCTGCTGGAAGAAAGCCACGCCATACTTTGCCATTTTGTTTCGGGACGATGGCAAGTTTGTCATCAAAAGAGACACCTTGAGGAAGCCCTTCGATGGTAAGTGGGACGACCACTCCTGCGGGGAGAGCGAAGGAAAGACTGAACCAATCTCCGCGGCGGGTGATGGGGGTGACAAATTCGATTTCGATGGGGAACTCACCTGCGCTATCCGCGATTAGTTCGTATTCCTTTTTTTCGTTTAGAGCGATGTGGTGATTCTCCCCTGAGACACTGCCAGAGATTGCAGCGGTTCCAGATAAGAGTGCTGTGGATGAGGCGGCTGCTTCGGCGCGAGCAGTAGCTGTTAGAGTAAAGGTGATACTTTTGGAGTCATTGGCGAGTTTTCCTGTTAGGGAAGAATCGATGAGCTGGAGGCCGCTGGAGTCAGAGCCTGAAGGTGATAGCGAGAACTTGAGGGTCGATGCGGTTGTCGTGGTGAACTTTGGGTGCTTCTTCGTTTCTAGTGGTGATAGACCTGAGGCATCAGTGACTCGAATTTCCGTTCCGTTTGCGGGATTCAGATTGATATTTAGAGAGAAACCGGTCGCTTTTCCTGGGGTGGGGAGTAGTAGCGCTGAATTGATCTTGGCTTTGTGTCTTGTCGTGAGATTGACTGTTAGAGAAGTGGGTGGATTCTTTTTGTCGGTAATGACAGGGCGAACATCGAGGAATCGACTTCCATCTTTTCCGACGCGAATCGACCAGTCGAGGAGTCCGTTGCCAGAGAGTGAGGTAATTTCACCTGGGCCGGATAGGGGGAGGGTAAGGGTTTCCGGAATGCCTTGGATAATTGAGTAGGTGATCTTCTGGTTTGAGGTAGTCTCAGTGAGTGAAGCAGTGGCATCGACCGTTACTGCGGCGGAGAAGAATAGAGGTATAGGCTTCTCCTTGGTTTTGGGAAGGATGAGGACGCGCTCTTCTTGAGCGAAGATGGCTGATGCGAGGGCGAAGAGGATGAAGAGATGTTTCATAGGGTTGAATGGGTGGGGCGGTAAGAAACGGCTATTTGAGGGCGTTGATGAGTTGAAGCATCTGCTGGGCTTTGGGATCCGCTTTAAAGGTTTGGCGGAGAGTTGCGATCGTTTTGCTGAAGTTGTTTAGATTGATGGCATCGGCTAAGGGGCCACCTTGGAGTTTTTGGGCAGCGAGGAGTGAGAGGGTCGCGAGTTGAGTTTTGGGGGCAGCTTTATCGAAGGCCGGAGTGGATGGTTGATAGGGGATGGTCCAAGTGCGCTCCACCATTTCGCCACTTGCAGTGTCGCGGAAACGAACACTGATTTCACCGATTTCTCCTGAGCCTTTGGTCAAGGGTTCAACCTGATAGATGGCGACACCAGCTTCGTCAGCAGCAAGTTCAGCGGCATCAACTGAGTCGTCGCGAAAGTCTTCGGTCTTGAGTCGGTCTTTTTCAAAACCGATGAGCTTGTAAGTTCCGACACGTTGCGGATTGAGTTTTACTTGGACTTTGACGTTTTCGGCAGCGGGGCGGAAAGCTCCGGCTAGTTGATTGGCGAAGGATTCTCCAGTATTCTTTCCGACAAGATAGTAGCGACCGTTTCCGTGACGGGCGAGTTCAGCAAGGAGTTCGTCATTGACCTCGTTGGTACCAATGCCGGCGATGTCAAAAGCCAAGCCTTGTTGGCGAAGGTCTTTGACTTTTTCTGCCAAACGATCGGGATCGGCATTTCCTAAATTTGCCGCTCCGTCAGTGAAGAGAACGATGCGGTTTTGAGCGCCTTCGAGTTTGTGTCGATTGGCGACTTCGGTAGCGAGTTTCATCGCCTGTTCGATATTGGTGCCGCCTTCATTGGCAGTTTGGTTGATGAGGTCGGGTAGTTTTGCTGTCTTGTTACCTGCGAGAGAATCCGCGAGTAGACGAGGAGTTCTTGAGAAGCCGATGACGGTGACCTCATCCTTTTCGGTGAGCAGGGTTGAGAGTTGTTCGAGGGCCTTCTTCATCGCGTTTCGTCTGTCATTGCGGACCATGGAACCTGATTGGTCCACTAGGAGCGTGAGGCGCAGTGGTTGTGCCTCAGAGCGGCCTGTGGATGCCGTGCGAACACCAATACGGACGAGGTTGCGGCCGGGAATGACGGGGTGGGCCGTTTGGTCGATTGCAGCTGCTACGGGTTCCGATGATGAGGGGGCGGGGTCGCCATAATCGACTCCGTTGTAGAATTGCTCCGGTTTGATGGATGTTGGATCTGGGCGTTCTCCATTTTGTACTGCTGCGAAGGCAATTTGGAATGAAGCGTCGGAGATATTGAGGGAGAAGGTCGAGAAGGGTTCCTCACTGGTAGGGATTTCTTGGGAAAGATCGGCCAGATCTAGTTTCTTCTGAGCCATCTGTTTCAGAACGTTGCCTGTGATGTCATCGGCATCTTTGCTAAATAGTCTTCCAATGTTGGGGATATCTCCGAGTAGTGGAGTGGTGCCACGGAGTCCTAGACGCTCTTTATCGGAAAGCTCCTTCGTTGGTTCGTATTCGGTTGGGTAGATAAAATCACGAGAATTGCCGTTTTTATGATTCGTTTCACCGATTTGAAGTTGTCGTTCAGTGGGTGTGGCGGGAGTCACCGGAAACGCTACTTCTGGATCGATGCCACGACGCTTGTCTTGGTCTAATCCATCGCTGTAAAAAAGGTGGAAGGGTTGATCTTTGGCGCTGCCTTGTTCTTCGATACCTCCGGATGGAGTCTCGGCAAATGGATCGACCGAGTCGGTTCCGGACGTATTGCCCTTCGGTTGGTTTTTTTCTGAATCAAATTTCCAGTTCTCTTGTTTGGTCTCATCAACAGACTTGGTGGTTGTCTCGATTTGTTCCGGACGGTTATCCATTCTGCCGTTCTTATCGTACCATTCCGGAAGTGCATGAACGGATTCGTCGGCAAACAGATCTGCTGGAAGGTCCCCGCGGTCAGATAAATCTCGTTCAAGATTTTTGCCTTTTTCTGCTGGAACAGGAAGTTCCCATGCTTTGTCGACTTCCATTAGAAGCTTAGCACGTGTCTGATCGTAGGCGGCGCGGTAATAATCAGACTTCGTAGCGGCGATTTTTTCCATGCCACGACGAGCAGCGGCATTGTAGGGATCGACGCGCAGGGTGTCTTGGTAGGCTTTTTTTGCATCATCGTATTTGCCGAGGTCAAAATTTCCTTCTGCCAAATAGAGGTTGCGTCGAACTTCATCGACTCGTGCGGATGGCTCGTTGGAGAGTGCAGGGTTCGTCCGGATCGGATCATCTAGACGTTTGAGTTCGTCCTCTATTCTAGAATCGTTCGGCGAGTTGCCGCCAGCTTGTCGGGATAGGCCAAGTGAATCTTCGTATCTTCCTGGTTTGCCGAGTTCGTTGGTTTTTGTGATTCCAGAGAGCATTGCATCACCATCCACAGTGAGTCTCTTTTGATCATCTTCGGAGTTGCTACGGACCTCGCTTTGTTTTGGGTCTGGAGCGAGTTTTTCGAGTTTTGTGGCTAGGGCCTCAATTTCCTTGAGTTGGGTAGCGAGTTCCTGTCTCTGTCTTGGTTCTTGAGGAGCGGAAAGTTCGGCTGTTGGTTTGGTTATGGGGGGAAATATGTCACCGGCCATCTGATCAAAACGTTGGCTCTCGCCTTGGTTGAGTAATGTGTCGATATTTTTTCGATCAATCACTGCATCGCCGGAGCGCAGTCCAGACTTGGCGAGGTTTGAGTTTGATCCAGAAGTTAACTCAGCTTTCAGCGCTATCTCAGATACTTTATTAAGCTCAGTAGATTCTTGTTTCACATCGAGAGGTTTAATCGTGTCTTGAATACCCATATCGCGTCCAAGCCAGTTTTTCTGAGGCATTTCGATGGTGTCATTGGGCTGAAGCTCGATTTGAGCGAGGCGCTCGTCGTTCAAGTTGTAGGTTTTTGCCTCGCCGTTTCGATAGACTCTTACGCGATTTTTTGCTCCAAAAGCAGTCTCGCCACCAGCGGCATTGATGGCGTCGCCAAGGGTCAAGCCCTGCTTAAATTCCTGAACTCCCGGCGCCTTAACTTGGCCACCGATTGAAATGGAAGATCTCTCCTTCCCTTCAGCCAATCTCATGTCTTGGCTATCGGGTATGGCTTCAGAACTGCCTGCAAAGCCATCGCCGTAGCCACTTCCTTCGCCGAAATCAACATCTGGTTCGACGGTCGCAATTTCTGGAACAGGAATTTCGACTGCGTTTGCTGGAAGGCTTTGTTTCTTTTCTTTAACTGCCCTTGACGAACGTAATCTAAATGTCTGTGGAGCAGGTTCGAAACGTTCGGTTTCAAAGGCCATTTCATTGAGTGCTAATTCAGGCTCAGCATGGTTGCTTTCCGAGTATGACACGACGGTTGCCGATTCTTGCGTGATTTTTGGAAATACGTATAGACGGCTGATGATGAATGTGACGGCTACGCAAGCAGCTATGCCGACAGCGGCACGGAAGGAAGCTTTGCGGATACTGGATTCCTTTTGGAAAGCGATGGTGGACTCTTCAGTCCGCTCGGATGCACCGAGGATACCGTCGAGTTTCTGACGTTTTTCGGTAGAGAGTTTCCACGAGTGATCTGACTCCGAGGCTTGAGTTTCTTGGAGAATTTTGTGGAGGGCACGGGTGCGGTTGAGAAACAGTTTGAGCTCTGGACTTTCATCGCAGAGCGATTGGATCTCGGCTGCCTCAAAGGGAGAGGCATCGCCGAGAACGTAGGCGGTGATGCGTGCTTCGAGGTGTTCGTCGCCGAGCGGTTGTAGAATATCGTTCATTTTAGATGAGTGGCTAGTGATCGGTGAGCTGTGGTATGGGGCCACGGATGGACACGGATCGGATGCTTTGAGTTTTGAGTATGTTAGAAATCGAGTTTAAAAATTTTCAGCCTTCGGGTGTTTCGATGCCTAATCGGCGGAGGGAGGTGGCAAGGGATTTGAGGGCGTGGTGGAGTTTGTAGCCGACGTTCGAGACCGTGAGGTTGGTTTGGCGGGCGATTTCGTCGTATTTGAGACCGGACTGATATTTTAGGGAAACGAGGGTTCGGTCGGGTTCGGGGAGTTCTGAGATAAGGAGTTGGAGGGTTCCCATTGCTTCAAGTTTGCCGAGGGCGGCTTCAGGGTCAGGGTTCGGGTTTTCCCATTCTTTGGTGGTTTGAGAATGAGTTTCCATGGAGCTGTTGCGTTTGTTGTCACGAAGGTGATTTAGAGCGAGGTTGCGAACACAGCGGAAGAGCCAAGGGCGGGGTTTTTCGACTTCTTGCCAGTGTGAGTGGAGTTTCACAAAGGCGTCTTGAACAATATCTTCGGCGGTTTCGCGCTGGCGGGTAAGACCATACGCGTAGCGGAGGAGGGGCGACTCCTCTGCGTCAAAGACCTGACGGAGCGTGGGTTTTTCCTCCAAGGTTGTTGCGTTCATATCGGAGGAAAAAACCGGGATAGTTCCGGCGGCCTGCCTAGTTCGGGCGCTGGAGGTTTGGGTTTCCATGAATCGTTTTTGGCATGCTTCTTTGGTTATGACACGCGACTTTCGTGATTCTTAGAAAAAACTTTGTCCTGTTTCTTTTGGGTGGTTATTACGAATTAATACCTAAAGCAATTTAGTTGCGTTATTGGCTTGCACCCGGACAGTTTCGTCATAAGCTCTCGGCATGAAAACAATTTTTGCGTTACTTTTGGGTTGGATACTTCCCGTTGCGTTGCTTTCCGCAGCTGAATTGAAAGTTTCAGCCCTGCATCCATTGATGGCCGATCTTGCCAAGCAGGTGGGTGCTGGGCGGGTTGAAGTGTTTGACTTGGTTGGAGAAGGCGGCGATCCGCATCGCTTTGAGCCAAGGCCATCGGATCTTAAGAAAATGCAATCATCCTCATTGATTTTGGCATCCGGTAAAAACCTTGAAGCTTATTTGGGCCGTATCCGGGCGAGTATTCCTAATGTGCCCGTTGTGGAAGTGGGCCGGACGATTCCATCACTCACTGTGGGCAAGGACTCCGTTTATACTTGTTGCCCGCATCACTCCCGTGCGGGTTCGCTTGATCCGCATTGGTGGCATGGCATCGCCAACATGAAGCGTGCGGCGAAAGTCGTGGCCAAGGAGTTTGGAAAAGTCGATCCTGCGGGAGCATCTGCCTACAACGGCGCCGCAAAGGAATACGGTAAGCGGCTTGATGGTTTGAAACGCTGGGCAAAAGGTGAACTCTCGAAAGTTCCGCGTGGCCAGCGCAAGCTTGTCACGGCACACAACGCTTTTGGATATTTCGCCAAAGAATTTGGCTTCACGGTGATTGCCGTAGCGGGGCTGAACAAGAAACAGGGAGCGACTCCACAGGACCTTGCTCGAACCATTGAATCGGTGAAAGAATCTGGTGTACCTGCTATTTTTCCAGAAATGGGAGCGAGTCGTAAGACGGTAGATTCGATTGCCAAGACGACAGGGACGAAGGTGGCATCTCCGCTGATTTCGGATGGTAATGGAAAAGGTAAGGCCGCCGGTTTTGAATCCATGATTCATAATAATGTCAACGCCATCACCCGCGCGTTCGGCGTGAATTAAAACGGAGATGTCTTGGTTTGCATCACCCCTGATGGCGACTTTGGTCGTCTGCGTCGGTCTGAGTGTCATCGCGGTTCCACTACGCGAACTCACTTCACGGGACCATAAAAGCGCGGAGAGAAGCGCAACCCGTGCCTATGCTACGGATGATTCGGAGGATGAAGGAGCTTATCGAACGGAAGGGATTCTTCGTCTCAAACTGCTTGAGCCAATGACATCCTTGAAAGTTTTGATGACTTCCGGTGATCTGGTGTGGGAAGGGCAAGATTTACCCGTTGGCGAAACAGAGGTGGAGGTTCGTTTGCGACTCAACGATGATGCGGTGGAGTTGCTCGTCGAAGCGGATTTTGGTGATTTGGAGAATGATTCCGCATTTTTTCTGACGGTTCTGCCAGATGGCATTGAGGAAAAGACCCAGTATGTGATCGGCAATGGATTGGTAGAAGACGTTCTCCTCTACAAGTGGGACCTAGACTGAGACGATTGATATGACACACGATTCTTGTGCACACTGCGATCATCACCACGAACTGGTGGTTGAGAATCTTGGTATTCGGTATCAGTCGGTCCGGGCACTTGAGGATATAAGTTTTTCAACTTCGTGTGGTTCGTGCGTTGCCTTGGTTGGGCCGAACGGGGCGGGTAAAAGTACGCTATTGAAGGCGATTGCAGGGCTGCTGCCGATGAGGGAGGGTCGTGTCCTTTGGCGTGGAACGAGTTTGGGAAAATGGAGTCGAGAAATTGCCTACTTGCCGCAGCGTGAGCAGGTTGACTGGAAGTTTCCTATCACGGTAAGAGGGGTTGTTCGGATGGGCCGATACCCGAATGCTGGCTGGTGGAAACCATTTTCTAAATCCGATAAAATTGCCGTGGATAAGGCCTTGGAGGCGATGAATTTGCTCGATTTGCAAGACCGCCAAATCAGTCAACTTAGCGGAGGGCAGCAACAGCGTGTTTTCCTTGCTCGTGCGCTCGCCCAAGAGGCCCACGCTTTTTTATTAGATGAGCCATTCGCGGGTCTTGACCGAACTTCCAAGGCAACGCTCGCGACCTTGTTGCGCGATCTAGCGTCGGAAGGGCGTTTGGTCGTTGCGTCCCATCACGAGCTTGAAACGGTCAAGGATATCTATGATGAAGTTCTTCTCCTGAAACGTAAGATGATTGCTTTTGGAGCTGTTTCCGAAGTGTTCAACGAAGCCAACCTTGTAAAGGTCTTTGACCCGCATTCAGAAGGTAGGAGGGAGCTTGTATGATAGATTGGCTGATGGAGCCCTTGAGGCATGAGTTCAATCAGCGTGCACTACTGGCGGCGTTGTTGATTGGACTGACCAATGGTTATGCGAGTGGATTTGTGGTCTTAAAAAAATCTGCCCTCAAGGTTGGTTCTTTATCGCACGCGTTACTACCTGGGATTGCGGTGGCGATCTTAGTTGCTGGGTTGCAGGACTGGAGTGTCTTTCTCGGTGCGCTTTTTGCGGCGCTGTTGATTGGCTTGGGTTCACTGGCAGTGTCGCGTGGTTCGCGGATTGATCAGGATTCTGCACTGGCGATTTTGTATACCGCCGCCTTCAGTGGTGGCATCATCCTGTTGCGTCGTTTGCAAGTGGCGCAGGAATTGGACGAGTGGCTGTTTGGGAACATTATGGGGATGCGAGACGGTGACTTGTGGACGAATTTTTGGATTTCACTTGGAGCACTTGGCCTACTCACCGCACTACATCGCCCGCTGCTTATGACACTATTCGATGCGGAAGTGGCTGCCACGTTGGGAGTGCCCGTTCGCTTTCTTAATTATCTGCTGCTAGCGATTCTGATCGTTGTCTTGATTTCCTCATTGCAGGCCGTGGGATGTATGCTCGCGCTTGGATTATTGGTCACACCTGCAGCGACTATTTATTTGCTGACCGACTCGACCAATACCTTGTTCTGGGGTGGTTCGTTGCTTGGTGGCTTCGCGGCATCTTCGGCTGTGTTTATCGGTTGGTGGCTCAACCTTGAGCAGGGACCGACGATCGTTCTCTTGCTGGGAGCGATCTTCCTACTCGCCTTCCTTTTTGGTCCGAAATACGGGCTCATCCGCCATTTCATTTCTAAACCCATTGATTCAACCAACAACCAAATAAACGATACAAAATGAGATCATCTAGCCTATCGATGTCCGTGATGGCAGCCTTGTTTGCTGCACCTAACGTGCAAGCTCACATAGACGAGACCCCTGATATTATACAAACCACCGGCACTCCCGATGCATGGCAACGGTTCAACGACTGGAGTATCGGGGATGTTATTTTTCCAAATATACATCTCCATGGAGTTGGCGGATTTTCTACGGGGGATCCTGCCAGCCTTTCTTCTGGAGGGCATGATCCGAATCGTGAAGCATTTTCTGGACAGGCAATCGAACCTTCTATTTCCGTCCAAACCGAATACTTCGAAGCTTTTACCAACTATCTTTTCTTCCAAGATAGTGGTGGTGATTGGAATGGTGAGTTAGAGGAGCTTTTCGGGAAAATTGTGAATTTACCGGGTGGTTTTGAAATCAAAGGCGGTCAATATCTCGCTCGTTTTGGATCAATAAATAGCAGTCATCTCCATGCTTGGGATTTTGTCGATGCAGAGCTGCCGGTATCTCGCTTTCTTGGCGATGATGGCCTGATTATGCGTGGCGTCGAGGTGAGTTGGAATCTTCCGCTTGATATTGATCCGGGTCTCAGTGCGGTTGCGACGCTGGGTTTCGGTAATACCCGCCCACATGACCATGATCACGGAGCGCACGGCCACGGTGGAGATCATGACGATGATCATGGCGGTCACGATGACCATGATGATCACGACGACCATGGTCACGGAGGCGGTTCCTTGTTTGAAGGTGAGGATGGAAATCTTTCGGAAAATATCATTACAGCCCGTATGGTAGCTCGGTATCGTTTCAGCGATTTTCATCAAGTTACTGGCGGAATTTCTTATGCAGGTGGAGACAATGAATTCGGTCGTACGACACACATTGTCGGACTCGATGCTGAGTATCTTTGGCGTGAGAACGGTCTAGAGTCGGGAGGTCGAGCGTTTCGCTGGAGAAACGAATTGATGTGGCGCCGCGTGAATGCATCCGGTCCTGCCGGTGGTGTTGGCGTTGGTATGGGTGGTCATGACCACGACGATCACGACGATCACGATGACCACGATGACCACGATGACCACGATGATCACGATGATCACGATGATGAAGGCGGCGCAGGCGGCGGTGCTGGTGGAACCGCTCGTGGGACTTACGATGAACTCGGTTTTTACACCACTGCTACTTACACATGGAATGAGCGTCTCGACACCAGCCTCCGTCTGTCATGGCTAGAGGGTGTGAACGAACTTGGACTAGATGAGCGCTTTCGCGTTTCACCAGCAATTTCTTATTGGTTCGATAACGAGCGTCGAGTGGGTGTTCGTGCTCAGTATAACTTCGACAGTTTTGCGGATCGTTCCGATGAGCATTCGGTTTGGTTTCAATTCAACATGGTTCTCGGTAGTCTCAATGAGGTTCGCTAGAGCTTGAATCTGCAAGACGGGGTAATCTGCGCAAAGACGTGCAGGTTGCCCCGTTTTTTTGTCACCGGATTGCTCGTCCAAACATCTGCGTAATTTCATTGCCGCCGAAATGAGGTGAGAATAGAAACGTGGCGGATGAAAAATTTTCTAAAGTGGGGGTGGCTGTGTGCTTTATTCTTCGTTGTATCATGTGGCGAGAGGGAGAGTAGCGTAGAGAATACCGAGAGTTCTTCCGAAAACGGTCTTGCCGCTGATTCGGAAGTTGAAGTGGATTTAGGTTTTGCTGCTCGGGTTCCTGCTGATTCGGATTTCTTCTTTGCTGCTTATTATGATGGCGAAGAGTTCATCGAGGGAGTGATGGAATGGATGGAGGACTTCGGCATCGCCGAAGTTGTAGAGGCGGATCTTGATGGTTCGGATCTTGATGAACTAGCCGAAATCGAAGCAAAGCTGAACGAAGCTGCTGACTATATGGGGACCGAGGTGTTTGCCTTCAGTGGGCCGGGAGTGGGTTCCAAATTGGAAATGATTGGGACGACTTATCGCGAGTTTTCCGGGGCTTGGGCTGGCTTCGTGGTCGGAGGCGTTTTGGATGCGATGGCTGAAGAGGGTCGGGATCTCGATTTCGAACGCTTGAGTAACAGCTTATCCGGAGATCTTTTAGAGAGATGGTTTTCTGTGATCGAAAAAGAATCGCGATTGCTTGTCCCTTCGGTGGTGGTCGGTTGGCGACCAGGAGAACCGAAGCTTGAAGAGAGCAAAGCGGCTACGAGGAAGATGCTCGATGAGCTTTTCAAGGGTGAAGAAGGTGCGGATGCGATGAGTTTCGAATCGAACGGAGCTGAAATGAGTGGATACGAGGTTAAAGGAACGGATGTCTTCGGAGATTTTGTTGAAGAGATGAGGGGGGCGCTGGATGCGAAAGCAGATGAATTTGATCTAGGAGGTGGCTTGTCTGCGGAGCGCTTGGAGCAGTTTCTTGTCGCGCTAGAATCTGTCAAATTCACGATTGCAACCGGAGTCGTGGATGGGAGAGTTCTTATCTACTTTGGAGATGGAGCGGATGGTTTTGTGTTGGCGGAGAATGCTGATGAGTCGCTTGCTTCGAGGGAGGATTTTAAGTGGATGGCACCACCGAGTGGCAAGGAATTGGTTGCGACAGCCTATCTTTCCGAAACGATGGTTGGGAGTGTGTTGCCTTGGTTGGATACTTCTGGATTCTGGGAGTCGATCGCCGAAGCTGTGACTGAACCTGTTGTGAATCAGCGTTTGATGCGTGAGTTGTTAATGGGGTTATCGAGTAACTCTAAAGACCTTTCAGTGAGAGATATCTCTTCATGGTCCGGCGCTGCCTATGTGGGAGATGGCGGTTGGTCGATGCAAACTCGTGGTGGGATCGTTGATCCTTCAATCGATTTTGGAACGCCATTCCAGATGCTGGGAGCTGTCGATTCGATGAAACCTGCTTTCCGCGCTCATTGGGTACAGAATCGAGGGTGGGAGAATCTGTCTTGGAAGAAAGTTGAGTATTTTGGTTTTCTCGTTGAAGCAGTTGCGAATGAAGTAGCGAAGGTTTTTGAGACAGAAATAAAAGCGGTGCCGGGAACTGATGGAGTGATGGAAAGGCTCGCAGAGACAGCCAATAAACTGAACGAAGCGTATCGTGAGCAGTTTAGGAGTGGAATTGGTGACGAGGTTGCGTTTTTTGGCGATTTCTTAGGTGAAGTGCCACCTGTTCCGGGGATTGCTCAAGAGACCGTTGAAAACTTCACGGTGCCACGATTCATCTATGCACGTCCGATGGTTGATCGCGAGTTGGTT
This sequence comes from Akkermansiaceae bacterium, assembly GCA_045106015.1. Lineage (GTDB taxonomy): Bacteria > Verrucomicrobiota > Verrucomicrobiia > Verrucomicrobiales > Akkermansiaceae > Luteolibacter. Next base: position 33,238 of record JBGCEE010000033.1, read on the forward strand.
TCGAAAGCTGGGGATTCCGCCGAGAAGATTTGGAGAGATACGGTCGCCTATGCGAATAGCTTCGGTAGTGGTGGGATCCCGTTGATTCTACCCCAGGCCATTGAGTCGGATGAAATGGTCACTTGGTTTGTGCCATTGCCATTTATTGGGGGTGACTTTGTGCCGGGTGTGACTCTTGGTGATGATACGTGGATGATAGGCACCTCTCGTTCCTTAGCGAGTGGCTTGGCTGATGCCTTATCGAAAAAGAATGAATCTTTGGAAAAGGGCGTGCTCGTTGAGGTTGAGTTCGATGCTATCGGATCTTGGCTACGTGACGTTTATGAGAATGGAAAAGATCAGGCGGACTCTCTGGTTGACGAAGAGTTGGACGTAGAAACGATGAAACAAGTTGAGGAGTCCTCAAAGGCGTTCTTTGATCGATTTTCAAAACTCAAGAGTTTGAAATACAGACACTGGCTGGAGTCTGATAAGCCTAGGAAGAGTCTCGATCTAGAATTCGAATCTAAGTGATTTAGTTTATTGGAGCGAATTTGGGTATGGTAGCTGCCCTAGTTTATGACAATGTCGCGTTTTGGCTACGAGAGGCGGCAGTTTGTGCAGCAGCGAAGATTAACTAAATGGGTGATGATGAGAGCGATGCCGCCAATGGTGGTGAAGATTGCGGCTGGAGGGATAAAGAAGACATTTTTGCCGGATAACTGAGTAGTCGAGGGGCAGCAGGTATCGACACAAGGGGCTCCAGTTTGGGTTTTCTGGCCCGGAAGGCTGAAGGAAATACCGTATGAGGGATTTTTTCCAATCTCAAGATAGGGCAGAGCGCTCCCCATCAGAACGAAAGCAATTCCGAAAGATGCCGTGGCAATGACCCACTTTCGGCGATGTTTGCGGAAACCGCAGTATGTCATCCAAATCGCGATTGGGACGACAAAGATTGCCATGCCCCAGTGAGTGGCTGGGTGAGCCCAAACACGACCAAAAGCAGGAAGAAAGAGAAATAAAATGGGTGCGAGTGCGCAGTGAATTGCGCAGAGCACAGAGGCGACTACACCAAGTCGATCTGCGTTAGTTCGAGTTAGAAGAGCAGTTTCTGGATGAAATGTTGTTTGCATGTCGGGGATGTTACTAGCGTTCAGGTTAAAGATCTTTTTGGCAGGATCGCGGACCGCACAGGTTTTAAAATAGGTGTTAGACGGTTTCGTTTTGCTAAGAGAGGTGTGGTGAGTTCAGATGGTTTGGGAGTAAAGGAAGTGTTTAGCTCTTGGTGTTTGCGCAGGGTTCTGAAGGAAAAGCTTGAGCCAAAGAGTTACGAGTTCTGGTGAAAGCCAAGGCTGAGATTTGGGTAAGGACTTGTATTTTCGATAACAGCGTTGTCGGTATGAAGTTCCCATTTTTGAAGTTATCCATGTTTCATGATCGAGGACCCAAGAAATGAAGGAGGAGTATGTTGAGTTGTCGTCTACGAGGCTGACTGGAGAGAGTTTCTCATTGGGCCATTCGCCAGGGACTGGTGGGGTTCCGTCTTTCCAGATGAAACATTTTCCCTTTGAGCGAATGAAGAGAAAACTTTGTCGTGTGTTTTTCGAAATCCAACCGGCACATGCTCCGTGAAGAAATATCTCACCATCGTTGTAAGGTAGAGAATAGCAGCTGGTTCCTTGTAATCCGGTGGATCGAGTCTTACGAAAGCCGCTCGTTTCAAAAAGGTTTCCCCTAGAAGATGATGCGTCCATACCCCAGAAAAAGATTTGTTGCATCATTGCTTTGCCTAAATCTTTAAGGATTGGGGTTGAGCGTATGCCTGAACACGGCATGGCGTTCTCCTGTGTTTCAAGTAGCTCCATAAATGCAAGTTACTTGCATTTTATTTTAACGCAAGTAACTTGTGTTAAAACTCATTTTGAATGATTAGCCCACGGTATCAGCTATTTGACTTTTTCTAAAAGTGACGCATGGAAACCGTCGTGACCAGTTTCTGAGGGAAGTAGACTGGTCTGGGAAACGAGGCGGAACTTGCCGGGTCTTTTTTCTAACAGAGCCGCGATTTGATCTTGGTTTTCCGAAGGTAAGATGGAGCAAGTGGCGTAGAGAAGCTTGCCGCCCGGCTTGAGCATCTGTGGGTAGGTGTCGAGAAGCTCGGCTTGGATGGTACGCGTGCGTTTAAGGTTGGCGGGTTTGAGGCGCCATTTCAAATCCGGCTGGCGCTTGAGTGTGCCAAGTCCAGAGCATGGCGAATCGATCAACAGAGAATCAGCAATGTTTTCGAAATCGGTTGGGGTGTTTTGGGTGATGAGTTTTGGTGAGATCTTGGAGGCACGAGCCCGCTTGGCACGGTATTTGAGTGCGGTGAGCTTTTTCTCATCGACGTCCATGGCGAAGACTCGAGATTCGTTGTTGGAAAGGGCACAGAGATGAAGTGCTTTGCCTCCGGCGCCGGAGCAGGCATCGATGATGCGCTGCTCGGGTTGAGGGTCTAGTAGGGGAGAAATGTATTGGGATGAGGGGTCTTGGATTTCGATACGTCCGTCGAGGCGGAGGTTTTTTGGGAGAATTTTCCCATGGGGTAGTGCGAGTGCGTGTGGGTGGTCTGGAAGCGGGGTGGCTTCGACGTTGTTTTCTGCAAGCCAAGCAATCGCTTCATCGACTGTGGTTAGGAGCGTGTTGACGCGGAGGAAAACAGAGGGTTTTTTGTTTAGGGCTTCGAGCTGAGGCTCCCAGAGGTCGCCGAGTTCCGATTCACCAAGTTTGTCGAGCCAGTCGGGGATGGATTGGCGAACGGCGCGGGGTTGCTCTGCGACGAGTGATTGACGGGCAAGAATTTCCTCAGGCGGGCGACCGTTGTATTGATGCCAATCTGGAAGTTCGTATCCCATGAGAAGCCATTGAGCAGTAATGAGGGAATTGGTTTCTTCCGAGTCAGTTAAAAAAGAAAGGATACGACGCCAGCGAGTGGTTTCAAAAAGGGTCTCAGCAACGAAAGAACGGTCGCGTTTGCCCCATTTTGGATTTGAGTCAAATGCGGTTGCGAGTTCGTGATCGAGGACGCGGTGATTGACGAGAACGGACTTGGCGAGTTCGAGTGTGGAGGCGCAAAGGTGGCGGTGGAGTCTCATGGAAATGGAAGAGGATAGATTTTGCCAGAAAGGCTTTTAGCTTCCTCGAAGGAGAGAGGAGGTGCCGGAGGTGCCGGAGGCGTTCGAGAAAAGATGAATTAGTTCCTATCCACCTTTTTCTCGGTTCGTAAGAAAGAATGTTGCATTCTTTGTTGATTTGGACAACTACTGATCAGCTATTAAATATCTTATTTTTTGGTTATCGAACCGAACGATCTCTCTCATGTTTTACTTCAAGACGTTTCTGCTAACAGCCTTTTTCGTATCCGTTTCGCACGCCGCCGTCGTCGTTGGCACGGAATTTACAGGAAGATCCATCTCAGGTACGACCGTCACAATCGATGACTACATATTGAGCGGCGTTTCGAACCCTGGGGCTTGGACTGTGGTTGGGGCTGGAGGATTCATGACTTCGACGGATGCCGCGGATCATTTCGCGGTTGACGACAACCCTCCAAATTGGAACGTCACAATTCCGCTTGAAGTAGGTGCGTTGGCTGTTGTTTTGGATGATGTAACCATTGATTTCGAAAGCTTTAACAATTCAGAAGCTTCGAAAATTCCGACCGGCTTTGCTCCTAATCACTTTGCCAACGTGATATTGCGTAATGACGGAGGATCGATTATTGCACAACAGTCTCTCGATAATGACGGAGGACCCAACGATAACGATCCAGCTTGGACTGGCATCTACAGCGACTTCTCCTCGGTCGTGCTCAATCCCAATAAGACCTACAGTCTGCAGATTGTAAGTAGCGGAGTAAGTGGCAATAACGTCAGTCTCGATTCATTCTTTGTAAATGGTAATTTGATACCGGAGCCATCATCATTCTTGTTGGGCTGTATTGGAGTTGGATTTTTCTCGTTGCGCCGACGCCGTTAGAAGGAATGGCTTTTTCGAGCGAAGTCTTCAGACTCTCGCTTATTCAGCTTGCTTGAGAGGTTGCATTTTGATCAACCGTTCGATGTGTGGGCTGAGCGCATTGGCCATGATTTGGTAACCTTCCGTTGTCAGGTGAGTTCCATCTGTGAATAGCTCGGCTTTGATCAAGCCGTCGTCATTTAAAAAAAGATCTTGTAGATCTAGGAAAGTTACCTCGTCTTTTGGGTATATGACGTCGGCTAGGACTTTGTTGGTCTCGCGGCATTTCGCCCATTTCTTCTCGTTTTTAACCGGTAAGATGCCGAGCAGAATGATTCGGGTTTCGGGTAGTTTGCGACGAAAGGTTTGCGCGACTGCACGAATGCCATCTGCAACTTGCTTTGGCGGGGTGTTCATTCCGAGATCCCATTTTACCTTTCCACCGTCGCTCTGCGTGACCCCGTAGTTGTTTGTCCCGCAGAGTAGAACGGCGACTCGAGGTGATTGGCCTTTTGCAAAATCTAAGTTCCCGTTGTTCACCCGATAGAGCATCACTGGTGTGATGTCACCGGAGTTTCCCATGTTGATCGGGTTATATTTTGCAAAGTGTTTTTCCCAAACAGGTTTCCCAGCAGCCTTTCCGACTGACCAAGCAAGTGTGATGGAGTCACCAAAAAAGACGAGCTGCGAGCCGTTGGTTTCTGCGACAGCTTTATTAACTCGTTCGAATTCACTATTCCAGTATGCATCGTGAATTTTGTCTGGAGCTGTTGTGCTGGATGAGGCGGCGACCTGATTCGAGAAATGTGGTTTTTTATCCTGCGACAAAAGCACGCTTGAAGACAAGGTAGGTGCTAGCGCGCAAATTGCCAAAGATCGTAGGTGACGATGAAAGATCATAGGGAACTTTGGTTCTATTCGAGGTGATTGTCGAGTGGGTGCTCTGTATTCGTCGAGTATCTTGAGTGAGTAATCTGATCTGAGCCTTGTGATGTGAGTTGCAAAGGCGGGCTTCGTGTGGCGAGGATGGGTTGTGCCTAGAGTTCATTTAAAATATCAAACGTTTCATCCCTCAATTTGGCCTAAGATGGTTGGGGAGGTTTCGCGTGATGCGAAAGCTGGCGATTTAGTCGAAGTCTTCGGGAAAAAGGGAACGAGATTTGGTTGGGGGCTATGGAATCCTAAAGCGCGAATGCCGCTGAGAGTGGTGAGTCATTCGGTTGAGGATTTAGACGAGACGTTTTTTGAACGAGCGATTGTTCGAGCGGGAAAATTGCGAAGAGAGTTGCTGAAGTTGGATGGGCACACCGAGTGTTACCGGTGTATTCATGGAGATGCGGATTCGATGCCAGGCATCGTTGCCGATAAATTTGGAGATGTGCTCTCTGTGGAAATCACGGCACTTGGAGCTTGGTTGAGGTTGGAGGGTTGGCTGCCGTTGATGCACCAGATTTTCGGAACTGAGCGTGTGGTGGTGCAGGTAGATGAAGGTTTGGCAAAGATCGAAAATATTCCGCGCACAGGAGGGGTGGAAAGTGACCATGTTAGGCTGATCAAAGTCGTTGAGAACGAGGTGCGGTATGAAATTGATTTTTCTCAAGGACACAAAACCGGATTCTTCTGCGATCAACGCGATAATCGAGAAAAGTTCCGCAAATTGGCGGAAGGTAAAACGGTTCTAGATCTGTGTTGTTATTCAGGTGGTTTCTCGATTTCTGCTGCTTTGGGTGGAGCTAGTGAGGTGATTGCCGTTGACCTAGATGAGGCCGCAGTGGCCATGGCCAAGCGCAATGCGAATCTCAATGGCGCAAAAATCAAGTTCACTCACGCGGATGCGTTTACTTGGATTCGCACGATGATCGAGAACGACAGGAAGTGGGATGTGGTCATGGTCGATCCACCGAAGTTCATTTTCGGGAAAGATGATGAAGTGGGCTATGCGAAGTATCATGATTTGAACAAACTTGCGTCGCAGTTGGTAGAAAATGATGGGGTGATGGTGACATGCTCCTGTTCGGGACAACTCGGGGTTGATGCGTTTGAGAACGTGGTAACGGGTGTGGTGCACCGTCATGACAAGAGGCTTCAGGTGTTTGATCGGACGGGTGCGGGAGGAGATCACCCGACATTATCGAACTACCCCGAATCAAGATATCTCAAGGCGATTTGGGGACGAATTATTTGACGAACAGGTATAATTGCTTGCGATGAGCGATGGCGGCTCTCTAGACTTTTGTCCGTTATTATTTTAAATGGATTTTCCAATCACACGCATCAAGGGGGGAGTGGGGGCCGCAAGGGGCTTTCTGACCAGTGCGGTGAGTTGCGGAATCAAGGATCCAAAGAGTGACCGCCTTGATCTTGCTCTGATCTATTCGCCGAAGGGCTGCAAGTCAGCAGGGACGTTTACGACAAACAAGGTGAAGGCTGCTCCAGTAAGAGTTTCTCAGACTCATTTAAAGAAGGGATCGATCGGAGCAGTTGTCGTGAACTCGGGTAATGCGAATGCCTGCACGGGCGTGCAGGGTATCCATGATGCCAAGAAGATGTGTTCCTTGGTTGCTTATGAACTTGGGTTGAAGAAGAATGAGGTTGGAGTCTGTTCAACGGGTGTGATCGGCTTACCGATGCCGATGATGCGGCTCGAACCGAAGGTCGGTGAACTCGTTCAAGGTTTGGACAAAAAAGGTGGGAATGACGTCGCGCGTGCGATCATTACTAGCGACACGCACGAAAAGGAATTGGCTATTTCATTCGATATGGGTGGCCACCGAGTTCGGCTTGGAGGGTGTGTAAAAGGGGCTGGAATGATTTGCCCGAGTATGGCGACGATGCTTTGTTTTATTACTACCGACGCGAATCTTTCCCAAGACTGTTTGCAGATGGCCGTGCATGAGTCGGTGGAGGAGAGTTTCAATCGAATCACCATCGATGGTGACATGAGTACGAATGATTCGGTGGTCGTCATGGCAAACGGTGCATCCGGTATGCCTGCTGCGAGGCGCAATGGAACGACTTGTCGACAATTCAGAGAAGCACTTTCCTGGCTGATGGTCGAACTAGCCAAGGCGCTGGTTAGGGATGGCGAACGGGTGACAAAGTTTGTGACGGTCAATGTGACTGGAGCACGAACCCATCTGGATGCCAAGAAAGTCGCAGAAGCAGTCTGTAAAAGTTCCTTGGTAAAGTCTTCCTGGAACGGAGGTGATCCGAACTGGGGCCGAATCATTCATGCGGTGGGTTATTCACGGGCGAGGATTCGTGAGGAATTGATTGATATTCATATTGGCGGGAAAGCGGCGTGTCTTGGTGGGTTGCAGGCTGAAACACCCATGGACCAACTGCGTAAAGCGGTTTCCGGCGATGAATTCGACATAGAGATTTGTCTAAATCAAGGCAGTGCGGAATATCGCATGTTCACCAGTGATCTTTCTCCCGAATATGTGGATTTCAATCGCTCTGAGTATGCTTACTGGAAGCAGGCTCGAAAAGATGGGCTTATTTGAGCTTCGTCCTGCCCCCGTTGACTTTGCGCATGGGTTCGAAAATGGAATCCATGCCGGTTTCCTTAATCTCGCAAACGTGGGCCATGAGTTCGCCTAGACGTCCTTTCGGAAACGACCGTTGTTTGAACCAAAGAAGGTATTCTTCTGGTAGATCGCAGATAGGGACTCCTCTTGGTGGATATTTTTCTTTTCCGAACATTCCGAAGGGCATGTGAGTTTCATGGATTTCAATCAAGAGGTTTCGGAAGTCTTCGCGGTCGATCTCGGTGAAATTCATGGGTGGAAAGTGGAAGCTTGCGGGAGCGGTGGAGTTGGCTAGATTCTTCGGAAGATGATTAAGTTCTTACACACACGGATTCGGGTGAAAAGCCTTGAAGAGTCGATTTCGTTTTACGAAAAGCTGGGTTATAGACTGGCTCAGCAAAAAGATTCGCCACAGGGCAATCGGCTGGCATTCATGGAACTGGAAGGGAACGACGTGTTCCTGGAACTGACATGGTCGGCTGATTACAAGGAAAGCTGTCCAGAAGATTTGATGCACACGGCTTTGGGCGTTCCAGATATCATCGAATACTGTGATAAGGTTGAGAAACTTGGTATTGAAATTTGGCCCAATGGATGGAGAGAGAAGTTTTCCCAAAATGACAAAAAAATGGCCTTCGTGACAGATCCAGATGGCTATGAAGTAGAAATACTAGAACGTTAGATGATGGATAAGTTATTGAAGATAGTTGTTGGAGCAGGATTGATGCTGACTCCTTGCGTTTACGGAGCTTTTCCGTTGAACGAGAAAGACGCTCCAAAGAATCAGGGCGATTTATTGGCATTGCAGGATGCTTTGAAAGAGGCGCTTCCAAAGGCAAAAGCGGCTACCGTATGTCTTCAGGTTGGCAAGGGAAGTGGCAGCGGAGTGATTGTGAGTGAGGACGGACTCGTCATGACTGCGGCTCACGTTTCGACTGGGGTTGGAAAAAAACTCACGGTCGTCATGCCAGATGGGACGAAGTTGAAGGCGAAGTCACTTGGACTTCGAGCGGATGTTGATGCGGCGTTGGTTCAGATCACGGATGAAGGGCCATTTCCCTTTGTTGAAATTAACGAAACGGGAGACACAGAACTAGGGGATTGGATTTTTTCGTTGGGTCACTCAGGTGGTTTTGATGAAGACCGAGGGGCGGTGGTTCGTTTGGCAAGGCTTGTGAGGATTGCCAATAATACGATTCAGACAGATGGAACCTTGATTGGTGGTGATTCTGGCGGGCCGCTATTTGATATGGATGGGCGGTTGGTTGGGATTCATTCCCGAGTCGGTCCTCAACTGCCAGTGAACATGCATGTGCCGATCCATGTTTTCATCGATAGTATGGAAGAAATGAAGGCTTCTGAATTTATTGGAGAGGGGCCTTTTGCGAAAGCTCCAGAAATTGGCAAAGGCTTTCTCGGCATTGGAACTGAGGTTGACGGAGAGGATCTCAAGATTTCCAAAGTTGGCAAGGGGAGCCCTGCTGAAAAAGCGGATTTGAAGGAGGGAGATGTCATCAAATCGGTAAATGAAAAAGAGATGAAAACACGAGAGAATCTGAAAGCGTTGCTTGCGGAATTGGCCCCAGAAGACGAACTGGAAATCGTGATTGTTCGTGACGGGGAAGAGAAAAAAATTACCGTGGCACTTGGAAAAAGGTAAACAGATGAGACTCATTTTAATTTTCGTATGTTCTCTGCTCAACTTGCAGGCCCAGCAGTCCTTGGAGTCGACCTTCCGTATGTCGGGAACTGCAATTACAGGGGTTTTTGAATCGCAGCGAACGTTGATTCAAAAATACAGTGCGGTCCTCTATGATGGTCGGGATGAGGTTGCCTATGGAGTCGTGATTTCCAAGAATGGCTACATTCTTACGAAAGCGAGTGAGGTGGAGGGAATTAAAGGGCTTTCTGCACGGGTTGACCGTGAGTCATTCAAGGATGTTGAGATTGTTGCGACTGATCCGCTTTGGGATGTTGCCCTCATTAAGGTAGATGCAGAGGGTCTGACGCCAGTTGAATTTGCTGAGACTAGCGATATTGGTCAAGGCTCGTGGGTTATTGTGAACGGGGCATCAAGCCGTTCAAAACGAAGGATTTTAGTTGGTGTGATCAGTGCGAATGCACGAGAGATCCCTCCATCCGGTGGAGCAGTGATTGGAGTGAAGCTGAAGGAAGAAGATGATCAACTGAATATCGAGGAGGTGAGTAAGGGCGGCGGGGCTGAAAAGGGTGGGCTGAAAGCGGGGGACGTGATCATTTCTGTGGATGGCAAAGAGGTCTCGAAAATTAAAGAGATGACTGAACTTCTTAAAGACAAGAAGGATGGTTCAGTTGCTAAGATCAAGGTGATGAGAGAAAAGGAAGAGCTTGAATTTGAAGTGACCCTTTCGGCTCGGAACCGGATTTTTCTCAAAAAATCGCGCAATGATATGATGAGTGGTGATTTTTCGCTCAGACGAAGCGGCTTCCCCAGGGTTCTTCAACATGATGTCCTAGCAAACAGCGATACGATGGGTGGCCCTGTCTTGAATTTTGATGGGAAAGTGATTGGGATGAACATCGCGCGAGCAAATCGTGCAGAAACCTTTGCCATTCCGGTTGAGGAACTTCGGTCGATAGTCGAAGAAATGATGACAAAGGCTGGCGAGTGATGAACGCCTGTGGGTGGAATCTTATTTCTCCTTGCTGAACTTGCTCTTGCATGTCGGTCTTTGTGACTCATTCTTCCTTCCATCCCGATGCCTCAGCCCAAAACAGAAGAAACTCTATTGATCGTTGATCCTGATTTGGATTTTCTAGAGTGGGCAACGAAGCACTTATCGGCGAAGGGTCTCAGAATTCTGCGTTGTGACGACTCTGGGAAGGCGATCAAAGTGATTGAAAAGACTCGGGTCGATGTCGTGGTGAGTGCGATGAGGTTACAGCCATTCGATGGAATGGATTTACTCGAGCAGATCCGTGCTCAGAGTCCCGAGACTTTGGTTATTTTGACGACCGGTTTTCCAACGACTGGACAGATCATTGAAGCGACCCAAAGAGGGGCGCATGAGTTTCTGCGGAAGGAGTCTCTATCATTCGAGTTACGCCCAGTGGTTGAGTCGGCGCTCCAGACCGCTGAAGATCGCCGAGGAGAACTCCAACCTGTCCCTGAAATGCCCGGACAAGATGGGCGGGTGAAAATTATTGGAGTTTCCAGAGCGCTACAGGATGTATTTAAGCTAGTGGGAAGAGTTGCCCGATCGGATGCGCCGGTATTGATTTCCGGTGAAAGTGGGACAGGCAAGGAACTGGTTGCAAAAGCGGTTCACGAATACAGCCCGCGTCGGAAGCAGGAGATGATTACGATCAACTGTGGAGCAATTCCTGAAAATCTTCTGGAGAGTGAACTATTTGGGCACGAGAAGGGTTCGTTTACTGGAGCGATTGCAAAGCGAGCAGGAAGATTTGAGCAGGCAGACGGGGGAACACTGTTTCTCGACGAGATTGGGGATATGCCACTGTCGATTCAGGTGAAATTGCTGCGAGTGTTGCAGGATGGAACCTTTTCGAGGGTCGGATCCAATGAGACTCTCAAAACAGATGTCAGAATTGTTGCTGCGACACATAAGAACTTGGCTGCAGAAGTCACGGCGGGACATTTCAGAGAAGACCTTTTTTATCGACTCAATGTTGTGGAATTGCGGATTCCTCCGTTGAGAGAGCGTCCAGAGGATATTCCGTTGCTTGCTGAGTTTTTCCTTCAGCGTATTACTAAGAAAAACGGTATGGCTCGGATACGGCTTTCCGCCGAGGCGACGGCTTCGCTCTCTGGGCATTATTGGCCGGGTAATGTTAGAGAACTTGAGAATACGATTGCGAGGGCCTGTGCCTTAGCTTCTTCACAGGTTTTGCTGCCCGTAGATATTCCACTTGCTTCGGCGCCTGCGCGGACATCGTCATTGGCGCAAGGTTTGGATCAGATCATTAATTCAGCTCCATCAGATACCCCGATCATGGAATGGCTGGCCAAACAGGTGGTTGGTAGGGTTCTTGATCGCTCTGGCGGTGATTTGAAAGAAACCGCGGTTGTTCTTGGAGTGAACCAAGCAGAGGTAAAACGAATTCTTTCTCCAAAAAAGGACTGAGCCAATGCATACCTTGAAGCATCCATTGATCGAGTCAGAACTCACTGCGCTGCGCCGGCCAAATTGTCCGACTCACGAATTTCGTCAAAGAGTCAGGAGGATTGCATCACTCATGGTTCCGGCCGTGACGGCTGATTTTGAAACGGAGCAATGCACGTGTGAGACGCCACTCGAAAATACACAGGGTGTCACGTTGGCGCGTCCGATCGTTCTTGTTCCCATTCTTCGGGCTGGTTTAGGATTTCTCGACGGATTTTTGGACCTCATTCCAACTGCCTCAATCGCCCATATCGGACTCGCAAGAAACGAGCAAACCTTGGAGCCAGAGTTGTATTATTTAAAGTGCCCTGAGGAGCTATCGAATGCCGAAGTCATCGTTTTAGATCCAATGCTCGCAACGGGTGGTTCGGCGGTCCATGCGGTCAGAATGTTGAAAGATGAAGGTGCGTCACGACTGCGCTTCGCTTCCTTGGTTGCCGCTCCAGAAGGTGTTGCTGCGATGCGTGATTCCCATCCTGATGTTCCTCTTTTTAGTGCTGCACTTGACCGCTGCCTCAATGAAAAAGGATACATTCTTCCTGGTTTAGGTGATGCCGGGGATCGACTGTTTGGAACTGCTTGAGATTCCTAATTTGAAAGATAGACGGATTTTCAGCCAACGTTACCGCCATGTTTTGCGGAAGTTGGTTCGGTAGGGTGGCTGGGGGTTCACGTTTTTACTGAGAAATCAAAATTTTTTTGGATTCAAACCGATTAGTCTTTGCGCAAGTTCAGGACCAGAGTATTTTCTCGGCCTACTGCTGTGTCCGACCAATTGGTAGTTGGCCCGGACCGATGTGATTATTAAGGGACCAATACCCGACTGGCCATTGTCATGCCTTCTCAGGAAGACATACAACCCTTCGGGCGGTCCCACCTTTTGAGCGACCGGAACGTGGCTCACAACTCCAAGGACGGCACAGCGGTTATATTATTTTTGCGGTGAACTTGATTAATTAGCTGATTGGTTCACGTTTGAAGGAACTGATGAAAGTCATTTTTTCTCCTCTTTTCTTTCTTGTTGGGCTCATGCCGATTCAATCGGTTTTCTCTCAGGACGTTGCCGCCGAAACCAGTATCGACCAATTGGTTGTTGAACTTGCTTCTGAGACATTTCGCGACCGAGAAGATGCTTCGAATAGACTTTGGGAACTTGGACCTAAGGCGCTGCCAGCGCTCAGAAGCGCAAGTCAGTCCGATGATCCCGAACGCGCCTTTCGTGCCGCTGAAATCTTGGAAAAGGTCGAACTCCGCATCTCTCCTGATACTCCCGAAAAAGTTTTAGCGCTCATTGAGAGGTATCGCAAAGCACCGCTTACTTCGAAGTCAGACTTACTCAGTGAGCTAAAGGGGCAACGTGCCTATTTTCAATTGCTCAAACTCTATTCGGCGGAAGAACCGAATGTGAGGAAGAGCCTCGCATCTTCTGTCCGTGGGGTCGCAATGATGGGAGCGAGAGATGCAATCGCCGGCGATGACGTCGAAGCAGCAATTGAGTTATTGCGAATCTCGAGCGGCGGTTATTCCGAACTGATGGGCTTGGCCTGTATTTATCGAAATATTGGTCAACTCGATGAGGAATTGGAAAATCTGAATCCACCGGAAAATGTGCCAACGGACTTCTGGAAACTCACTCTACTTCGAGCAAAAGGTGATCTGGAAGGCGCCATGCAATACGCTGCGGAGACAAAACAGGTTCGATTGTTAGCTGCATTGAAAGTCCTTTCGGGGGACCCAACTCTATGGCTTCAGCAAAATGGAATGGGTGATCGTCGGCGACAGGCACCCGATGCTTATGTCGATGTCGCGTTGAAACGCTGGAAAGGTGAGGTCTTGGAAAAAGACGACTTTGCACCTCTTGCGAAGTTGCTCAATTCGCGAAATGAAAACGAGCGAGGGACTTCGATGTCGGCCTTGGCCTCGCTTGGAAGGCTTGATCTGGTTGAGGTTGAACAACAGAAAAGAAGTCCGAACGATGCATTCGCTTATTACCTTTCTCGTGAAAATGTTCCAAAAGCTCTTAGTAGTATTGGTCTGGATCCGGAAGAGCCAAATTACCGGACTTGGGTTGAAAAGAGAATCGCCCGTCTCGTTGATGCGGATGAGGAGGGTCAAAATGAAGCCCTACGTGAAATTGTCATACTCGCTGGTTTCATGGAGCGGAGAGGGCTGCATAAAGAAATCGTAGCTGCCTTGTCTGTGCCCTTTGCCGATTATGCAAAAGAGGATGAAGGAGGATTTCTCGAACTTGTTGGAATGCTCTTCGCTCCTCCATTCGGGGCGCCGCGTTTCGCGACAACGCTCATTTCTGACTGGGCAGGTGATGACGAAGGAAGGTGGAATGAGGTTTTTGCCGTTGCCCTTGGGAACGACGATAAGATGCAAGTTTGGTTGAACTGGATTCATGATATCGAGCCCGGGCTAAGCGAGCGCGAAGTGCTCGACGTGATGTTGGCGATTTTTAAAATCAATACGTCCTCTGAAGATGTCCGTAAAGAGTGGTTGGAGAAAGCTTGGCGCATCGCTGAGCAGGCGGAAAATGAAGAACTCAAGCTGGTCTATATCGACAGAATTCTGGAACTCGCAGTTGAGCAGGAGGATGTCGTCACCGCGCTGAGGGCGTGGGACATACTCAAAGAGGATCAACAAGCTGCACGGACCTGGGAATCAATTGATCGATTTTTCAGTGCCGCAGGGAGATGGGAAGAAACCGCAGAGATTTTGAGTCAGAACGGTAGGATTGAAGTCAGCTCATCGCCAGAGTTGCATGCTCATTTAGCGGTGAGTTATCGAAATGCTGGACAAGAAGAACGAGCGCGTGAGCACGATATACTCGCAGAGAAACTCGCCTTAGGAGACGCGATGGTCTGCGCAAGAATCGCAGGCTACTACTCTTATGCTGGCGACTATGAAAGAGCTTTGAAATGGCAACAGCGTGCTGGGATTCAAGCAAGTATATCGCGGGGAGAGTTCATTGCTGTGTTGGATGGTTATGCCACTCTTCATATGCAGCTACATAAATTCGAAATCGCTGCATCGTGCCACGAGGCCATGGTCCAATTGTATGCCAGTCAAAGGTTCACCAATGGCGCTTTGTCGGCCTACGCAAAGGCACGTCTGAATGCTGACCTAGCAAGGGCAATGGATATTCTTCCCGAAGATCGAGAACGGGCGGTTAGAGTCCTCAGGGGTATTCATCAAAATTTCTTATCAGATGGAATTCTAGCCGACGATTTTTTCCCTCTGCTCAGGAAGTATGGTTTGGTCTCCGAGTTGGAAGAGTGGTTTGGTGAGTCATGGGCTTTCATGAGGGATATCATCGAAACCTATCCCGATTCACACAACTCGCGGAATACGGCGGCCTGGTTTGCTTCACGCGCGGTTATCAACGTCAAGGCGGCTCAAGATTACCTTGAAGTCGCTCTCAAACTTGCGCCTGAGCAGCCAGCCTATCTCGATACAATGGCTGAACTTCAGTTTGCGCAAGGAAATCGCAAAAAGGCTGTCGAATTCTCCAACCGTGCCGTGCAGTTTTCTCCGTCTGATGACATGATTCGCCTTCAGAACTATCGGTTTAGGCACGACCCGTTGCCTAACTGAGAGTTTTGTCTTCACAGACTTGGTTCGATTTTGATTGTCTGCGAAGCGAATCGGTTGCGAACTGGGATCACATGAGCGAGGTGTCCAGCGGAGATCATATCCGAATTCTATTTCTTGGTGATATTGTTGGTGAGCCGGGCCGTCGAGCAGTCATCGACGAATTGGATACCATACGAAAAGAAAACTTGATCGATTTTGTCATCGTAAATGGTGAGAACTCGGCAGGTGGAAGAGGGATTACACCAAAGATTTCCATCGATCTGCTGCGCGCAGGAGCCGCTGTGATCACAACCGGGGACCATGTGTGGGACCAAAAGGAAATCGTCGACTATTTTGAAGGTGAACCACGACTCCTACGACCAATCAACTATCCGGAGGGTGTCGTAGGAAAGGGGAGCGTGGTTTTGGAAACAGCCAAGGGCAAAGTTGGAGTGATCCAAGCCCAAGGTAGAAGCTTCATTCAGCCGCCATTGGAGAATCCCTTCCTTGCGGTTGAAGCGGAAGTCGACCGACTCCGTTCTGAAGGCGTGTATCTAATTGTTCTAGACTTTCATGCAGAGACGACCTCCGAAAAAATTGCGATGGGACGCATGCTTGATGGCAAGGCAACTCTTGTCGTGGGAACTCATACACACGTTCAGACAGCAGATGAAACCGTCTTTCCCGGTGGAACGGGATATCTGACTGATGCCGGTATGTGTGGGCCGACCGAGTCGGTTTTGGGGCGCTGTGTCGATTCGGTTGTTTGGCGCTTTAAGACCGGAATGCCGACGCGTTTTCCGGTAGCAAAAGGTGAAGTGAAACTATGCGGAGTTATCGTAGAAGCCGAGTGTCAGTCAGGGAAGAGTCTTTCGATCAAGAGATTTACGAAATACGTCGCGAATATTGCCTAAAATGAGTCTTCTTGAGGTCCCGCAGATCCCGAGAAATAAAGGAATTTAAAGAAAGTTAAGAAAGAACCATATTTTTTTTGACAGAGTGCCGCTCTTTGTTACTGTCCGCCCGCTCTTCCCCACAGCAGTCAGGGGCGCCGCGCTCGGTCAGGGTCAAACGTGACAGGTCGCGGTTCTTTTGTCGGCATTAAGGACGAGCTCACAACAATCCAAATTGCTCGTGTAGCTCAGGGGTAGAGCGCATCCTTGGTAAGGATGAGGTCGGCGGTTCAATTCCGCCCACGAGCTCCAGGAAACACAAGCAAAAATCTCAGCGAAACCAAAACGAAAATGGCCAAAGAAACATTCCAACGCAACAAGCCGCATGTAAACATCGGCACAATCGGTCACGTCGACCACGGCAAAACCACACTCACTGCAGCGATCACAAATACGCTTGCTGAAAAGGGTTTCGCTGAAAAGCAAAACTACGCAGACATTGACGCAGCTCCCGAAGAGCGTGAGCGCGGTATTACGATCAATACAGCACACGTTGAATACGAGACTGAAAAACGTCACTACGCACACGTCGATTGCCCAGGGCATGCCGACTACGTGAAAAATATGATCACTGGTGCTGCCCAGATGGACGGAGCGATTCTCGTTGTTTCCGCAGCGGACGGTCCAATGCCACAAACTCGTGAGCATATCCTTCTCGCACGTCAGGTTGGTGTTCCCGCTCTTGTTGTCTTCATGAACAAAGTTGATCTCGTCGACGATGAAGAACTTCTTGAACTCGTTGAAATGGAAATCCGCGATCTTCTTTCCTCTTACGATTTCCCAGGTGACGATATCCCTATCGTTGCTGGCTCCGCTGTCAAAGCTCTCGAAGGTGACGCAGCGCAGATGGAAAATGTTATGAAACTCATGGATGCGGTTGATTCGTACATTCCTGAGCCTGAGCGCCCAATCGACAAAGACTTCCTCATGCCTGTGGAAGACGTGTTCTCAATCGAAGGTCGCGGAACTGTCTGCACCGGTCGTGTCGAGCGCGGTATCGTCCACAAAATGGAAGAAGTCGAAATCGTCGGTATTCGTGACACTCAGAAAACCACCGTAACGGACATCGAAATGTTTCGTAAGCTTCTCGACGAAGGTCGTGCAGGCGATAACGTTGGTCTGTTTGTTCGCGGTCTTCAAAAGTCCGACGTTGAGCGTGGTCAAGTTATGGCCAAGCCAGGCACAGTTAAAGGTCACAAGAAATTCACTTCTGAAATCTACGTTCTCTCGAAAGAAGAAGGTGGACGTCACACTCCGTTCTTCTCGAACTATCGTCCACAGTTCTACTTCCGTACAACAGACGTAACCGGCAGCATCAAACTTCCAGATGGAGTTGAGATGGTCATGCCTGGTGACAATATTGGTCTCGAAGTTGAACTCATCACTCCGATTGCTATGGAACCGACCATGCGCTTCGCGAGTCGCGAAGGTGGCCGCACCGTTGGTGCCGGTCGTGTCGGTGAAATCATCGATTAAACCATCTAAAGGCTCACATCGTTCGGTTACAAATCATTCGATGCGCCAAGCTTCTGGGGCACCCTTAAACGGGGTGCCCCTGAATCGCCTCAAAACCTCACATTTTTATTATAACGCGTCAGTAGCTCAATTGGTAGAGCATCGGTCTCCAAAACCGAGGGTTGCGGGTTCAAGTCCCTCCTGGCGTGCCATTCAAACTCACCGTTCATCTTTTTCATTCCATGCTATCCAAGATCACAGGCTTCATCGGCGAAGTAAAAGGCGAACTCCGTAAGGCAAGCTGGCCTTGGGATGCTGATCCTAAAGCAAAAGGCTTCAAAAAATACAAAGAGCTCATCGATTCTACGATCGTTGTTCTTATTGCAGTCATCCTTCTCGCAGCATTTGTGCAGTTTTGGGACTTCATCCAAATTCTGATCGTCGGTTTCCTTACCGATATCTTCAGCTAATCTCTCAATAGCGAAAAAACTTTTCTCAATGCCAAATCCTAAAGATTACAAAGACCAGTGGTATGTCGTCCAAGTCCTGTCCGGCATGGAAGGCAAAGTCCGCGAGCGTATCAATCGACAGATTGAGGCTGACGAGATGCAAGACTACATTCGTGAAGTTCTCGTTCCGACCGAAGTGGTTTCCGAAATCAAGCGTGGTAAAAAAACCGAGACGAAGAAGAAGTTTTTTCCCGGTTATATTATCGTGAACATGTATCTCGCGACCGAAGATAACGAACTCGTCGAAAAGACTTGGTTCTTTATTAAGGAAATCGACGGAGTCATCGGCTTTGCTGGAACAAAAGATCGTCCCGCCCCGATGCGCCCGCGCGAGGTTGAAGCCATGCTCTCTCAGATTCAAGAGCGCGAAGAAACCGTCCGTCCGGCAGTTTCTTTTGAAGTTGGCGATACAGTCAAAGTGGCCGACGGGCCTTTCCAATCGCAAAACGGAATCGTCGAAGAAATCGATCCAGACAAAGGCAAGCTTCGTGTCGCAGTCGATATCTTCGGTCGGACCACTCCAGTGGAATTGGAGTACTGGCAAGTCGAGAGAGAATGATTCCCGATCCTGCGCTCAACCACTCATTCATTTTAACTTTTATCAAATAATACCATGGCCAAAGAAGTCACCAACATCATCAAACTCCAGATTCCCGCTGGCGCAGCCAATCCATCACCTCCAGTCGGTCCCGCACTCGGTCAGGCAGGTGTAAACATCATGGCGTTCTGTAAGGAATTCAACGCATCGACCCAAGCTCAATCGGGTGACGTGCTTCCTTGCGTGATCACGGTTTTCAAGGATAAATCGTTCACATTCGTCACCAAGCGTCCACCTGCGGGCAATCTTCTTAAGAAGGCAGCTGGTCTGGCATCCGGTTCCGGTGAACCAAATAAGAAAAAGGTAGGAACGATCACGAAAGCCAAACTCATGGAAGTCGTGAACGTGAAAATGCCCGATCTCAATACCAACGACCCCGAAGCAGCAGCTCGCATCCTAGCCGGCACCGCTCGTCAGATGGGACTTGAAATCGAAGGTATGTAAATTCTCAGTTCCGTTCTTTGAACGGAGCAATTCGCAAGAGGGTGGGGCGAAAGACCCTCATCCGCTATCACTGCAAACCAAACAAACATAATGTCCAAGAAAAGAAGCAAACGCTATCAAAAAGCCGCCGAACAGGTTGGCACTGACAAAACGTATTCGCTCTCAGAAGCGATCTCGACCTTGAAAAACCTTCCAGGTCCGAAATTCACCCCGACTGTGACTCTTTCATTCCGTCTTGGAGTTGATCCACGGAAAAGTGAGCAAATGGTCCGTGGGTCGGTTTCATTGCCACACGGAACGGGTAAAACTGTCAGAGTCATTGTCTTCGCCCAAGGTGCAGCCGCCGAGGCAGCAACCGCTGCCGGCGCCGAAGAAGTCGGTTACGAAGATTTGATCAAAAAAGTTCAGGGTGGATTTGTTGATTTTGATTCCGCAATCGCGACTCCTGACGCGATGGCAGAAGTTCGTAAGATCGCACGTGTTCTTGGACCTCGCGGCCTGATGCCGAACCCGAAGACTGGAACGGTAACAGATGATGTCGCGAAAGCAGTCAACGAAGTCAAAGCTGGTCGGATTGATTACAAGCTCGATAAGAATGGCAACGTTTCCGGAGCAATTGGAAAAGCAGATTTTGACGAGCAGAAACTTGAAGAAAATGCCCAAGCATTTCTCGACAGCGTCGTTCGCTCCAAACCAGCTTCTGCCAAGGGAAACTTTGTGCAATCCGTCACTCTTACTGGGTCGATGCTTCCGGGACTTGCTCTCGAAGCTGCCACCTACGCAACCAAAGCAACCGCATAATCCCATCAATCTAAGAAAATGAATCCAGATAAACAAATTATTATCGATGGCCTGCTTTCACGCGTTAATGCTTCCCCATTTGTCATCGTCATCGACTTCACGGGCCTAACGGTTCCTGAATTCAGCGAACTTCGTAACCGTCTCGATGAGAACGGAGTCAAATGCACCGTCGCGAAAAACAGCTACATGCGTAAGGCGATGGCAGAAGCCGGCCTTCCAGACGTAGGATCTGAACTCAACGGTCAGACCGCTTTTGTAACCGGTGATGCTGAAATCTTCGCTGCAGCCAAGGTTCTCAAGAATTTCGAAAAGGAATTCAAGAAGCCGGAAATGAAGATCGGAATCTTGGGTGAAGACATCCTTGATACCGATAAGCTCAAGGCGCTCGCAGACATACCTTCTCGCGAAGCTGTGCTTTCACAATTGCTTGGTCTCATCAACGAGCCTGCAACTCGTATTGCTCGCATCCTGCTCGAAAAATTCGATCCAGAACGCGAACAATACCAACCAGCTGACGCAGCTGATTCCACTGAAGAGAAAACTGAAGAAGCACCAGCTTCTGAATAAAAACAATTTGAACGGATGGTCTGTCGCGTCTCCACGCTAAGACCTGATTAACAATGGTACTTCGTCGGTTTCCCAGCAGGGAAATTGAAATCTCCGGAAGCTCCGGGGGCGACGACACCGCAAAGGAGAAAATACATGTCAAATATTGCAAACCTCGTAGAAGAACTCGGCAAACTTACCGTTTTGGAAGCTGTCGACCTCGTTAAACAACTCGAAGAAAGCTGGGGCGTCTCAGCCGCAGCAGCCGTAGCCGCAGCAGGTCCTGCCGCTGGTGGTGATGGCGGTGCGCCAGCAGAAGAGAAAACTGAATTCGACGTCATCATTGCTGAAGCTGGTGGTAACAAGATCGCTGTCATTAAGGCAGTTCGTGAAGTTGCACCTGGACTCGGACTTGCTGACGCCAAGAAATTGGTTGAAAGTGCACCAACACCAGTTATCGAAGGCGTAGCCAAAGAAGCTGCTGAAGAAGCAAAAGGAAAGCTCGAAGCTGCCGGCGCCAAAGTCGAACTCAAGTAATTCATTACGAATTTTCGCTCGGAGCGGTTCATCCCGCTCCGAGCACTCTCTCTCCCTTATGGATCTTCGGCAACGATGCGTGACATCTAAACACTCAATGACGCTTCGCATCGCTTTCGAATATTCTCACATACTGTCCATCTCCTGATCTAACTCTGCTCGAACCTACTCTGGTTCGGGCTTAAACTCGTAACACCAACACCACCGCAAACCATGGCTGAACGTCTATATTTTGGTAAATTTGAAGAGGTCATCGACCCACCTAACCTCATTGAAGTACAAAGCAGGTCTTACGACGAATTCTTGCAACAGGATGTCTCTCCCGGAGATCGCTCTGATACTGGGCTTCAAGCTGTCTTTCGTGAAGTTTTTCCAATCAAATCCTATGACGAGGCCATTGAGTTGGATTTCGTTGCTTATGATATTGAGGAACCGAAAATCACTTCTCTGGATTCATTGAGAAACAGCGAGTCCTTCTCCGCTGCGCTCTACGTCACCTTTAAGCTTAAGGATGAAACTGGAACGAAGAAGGAACGCGTTTACATGGGTGAACTGCCAATGATGACGCGTCGCGGAACCTTTATCATCAACGGTGCCGAGCGTGTGATCGTTTCCCAACTGCACCGCTCACCAGGAATCTGCTTTGAAACTTCGCAGCACCTGAATGGAAAAATGCTGCACAGTTTCCGCATTATTCCTGACCGTGGTTCATGGCTTGAAGTTCAGTTCGATACCAATGATCTGCTCTACGTCTACCTTGATCGTCGCCGCAGAAGGCGCAAGTTCCTTGCGACGACCTTCCTCCGTGTTCTTGGCTTCCCGACTGATCGCGATATCGTCAGTCATTTTTACTCCATCGAGAATCTTTCTCTCAATAGTAAGATTGATGAAGCAGAACTTGGCCACAAAGTGCCGTTTGAAGACGTGCTGGATGGTGAACTCGTGATTGCCAAGGCATACGAGCCACTCACAGCAGGTATTGTTAAGCAGCTTGTGGCTCTTGGTCAGAAGAAGCTTGAGGTGATCGACGGTCGCGAAGACGAAATTCTTCTCAAGTCTCTGCGTAAAGATCCAGCGACTGATGAAGAGTCTGCTCTCAAAGACATTTATCGCAAGCTCCGCCCAGGCGATCCACCAACCGCTTCGAACGCTAGAGCGCTTCTCAAGCGTTTGTTCTTTGATGCGAAGAAATACGATCTCACACGTGTGGGTCGCTACAAAATTAACCAGAAGCTTGGAATCGGAGTCGATTCGGATCAGCGCATTATGGTTTCTGAAGATTTCCTCGCTGCGGTTCGTTACATTCTTAAATTGAAAAAAGGTGAGGGTGTCATCGATGATATTGATCACCTTGGATCACGCCGCGTACGTGCGGTTGGTGAGCTTCTTGCAAACCAATGCCGTGTTGGCCTTGCTCGGACTGAGCGTTTGGTCAAAGAGCGCATGACTCTCTTCGATGTGAACATCGAGGGCATGACACCTCAAAAACTCATCAACCCGAAAGCACTCTCTGCTGTCGTTCGTGATTTCTTCGGTCGTTCGCAACTTTCACAGTTCATGGACCAGACCAATCCGTTGGCTGAGTTGACGCACAAACGTCGTCTTTCTGCGTTAGGACCAGGCGGTCTCAATCGCGACCGCGCGGGCTTCGAAGTTCGTGACGTTCATCCTTCCCACTACGGACGGATTTGCCCGATCGAAACTCCGGAAGGTCCAAACATCGGTCTCATCAACTCCATGTGTACCTACGCAAGGATCAACGAGTTCGGCTTCATCGAAACTCCTTACCGCAAGGTCAAGAAAGGGAAGGTTACCAACGAAATTGAATACCTTACCGCCGACCAAGAGGAAAACTACCTCATTGCCCAAGCGTCCAATGTAATCGATAAGAATGGTAAATTCGACAACGATCGTATCGACGCTCGTGAGCGTGGGGAGTTCATCGAATCGACCCCAGATGCCGTTCATTACATGGATGTTTCTCCTAAGCAGCTCGTCTCCGTTGCTGCCGGTTTGATCCCATTCCTCGAGCACGATGATGCGAACCGCGCACTCATGGGCTCGAACATGCAACGCCAAGGCGTACCGCTTCTTGTTTCCGAATCTCCTCTTGTGGGAACTGGACTTGAAGGAAAAGCCGCACGCGATTCACGCGCCGTGGTGGTCTCCGAAGCGGATGGTATTGTTGCTGCGGCTACTGCCGAGGTGATCATTACGACAGCCGATGGAAAACTTCCTGTTTCCGATGAAAAGTTCCTCAGTGAGCCTGAGTCGGTTAAGACGAATGTTACCAAGGGAACCTTCACCTATCCTCTGCGTAAGTTCATGCGCTCCAATGCGGGCACCTGTATCAACCAGAAGCCCATTGTAAAGGTCGGACAGAAGATCAAAAAAGGAACCGTGCTTGCAGACGGACCGAATACCGAAGCTGGCGAGCTCGCGATCGGACGTAACGTTCTCGTCGCATTCATGCCTTGGAATGGCTACAACTTCGAGGATGCGATCGTAATCTCCGAGCGCGTGGTAAAAGACGACGTCTACACTTCGATTCATATCTCCGAATTTGATGTCGCAGCTCGCGATACGAAGCTCGGACCTGAAGAGATCACACGCGACATTCCGAACGTTGGCGAAGAGGCCCTTCGCAATCTCGACCATGACGGGATCATCCGCATTGGTGCAGAGGTGAAGCCCGGTGATATCCTTATCGGAAAAATCACTCCGAAATCTGAGACAGAACTTGCTCCTGAAGAACGCCTCCTTCGTGCGATCTTCGGTGAAAAGGCTGCGGATGTTAAAGATACTTCACTCAGAGTTCCTTCTGGCTGCACCGGTATCGTTCAAGACGTCCGTGTCGCTTCTCATGGCCTTGCCAAGAAACGGGCTGAGAAAGTTGATCCAGCAGAGCTCAAAAAACATCTCAAGAAGATCAACGACGAGCACAAAAAGAAGGCCGACAAGCTGACCGATGACCTCACGGAAAAACTCTCCGACATCTTGCTCGGTGAGAAGATTCCTTTGGATGTCGTCAATGCGCAAACCGGGGAAATCATTATTCCTGCGAATCGTAAGATCACCAAAACGCTGCTTCGTAAGCTTGCTTCGGTTCACGACCATATCGAGATCGATCCATCTCCGATCCGTAACAAGATCGTTGAAATCATCAACTCGTTTGAAAGCCGTTTCCAAGAGCTTGATACAGACCGCGAACGTAAACTTGACCAACTTGAATCCGGCGATGACGTCGATCCAGGTGTCATTAAAGAAGTCAAAGTCTTCATTGCCGCGAAGCGTAAGCTTTCGGTGGGTGACAAGATGGCCGGACGTCACGGAAATAAAGGTGTGGTGGCAACGATCGTGCCTGAAGAAGATATGCCATATCTTCACGACGGAACGCCTGTTGATATCTGCTTGAACCCACTCGGTGTTCCTTCTCGGATGAACGTTGGTCAGGTCCTTGAAACGCACCTTGGTGTGGCTGCAAAGGCACTCGGCTTCAAAGTCGCAACTCCGATTTTCGACGGTATCAAAGAAGATATCATCTGGAATTTCATGACCGAAGCCAAGAAGGTGGATGGTGTGAAGATGATCGGTGGTGGTGAAAAAGCCAGAGAGCGCAAGCCGCAAGAGGCCGAAACTCCTGGTTACACCTGGATCGGTGACGGACTCGACGGAAGCACTGCTGGTAAGTCGACATTGTATGACGGCCGCACCGGTGAGCCTTTCCATAACCCAATTGTGGTTGGCTACATCTACATGCTGAAACTAGGTCACCTTGTCGCCGATAAAATTCACGCTCGTGCCGTTGGTCCATACTCGCTCGTCACCCAGCAGCCGCTTGGTGGTAAAGCACAATATGGTGGTCAACGTTTCGGAGAGATGGAGGTATGGGCGCTCGAAGCATACGGAGCCGCTTACACCCTTCAGGAAATCCTCACTGTCAAATCTGATGATGTCCAAGGACGGACTCGGATTTACGAAGCGATCGTCAAAGGGGATAATAACCTTGAAGCTGGCACTCCAGAATCCTTCAACGTTCTCATTAAGGAAATGCAGTCCCTCGGACTGGATGTCCGACCAGGACGCCAAGGTCAAACGAATCACGGTTCGCCGCTGATTGGTTCGGAAGCTGACGACTTCTCACTCGACGATCTAACCCTCTAAACCTTTAACGCGAAACCAACTAACAATCCCGAATTACTGTCTATTATGAGTATCGATAACAACCTTCGCGAAATCTTTGGCGTGGACGATCGTCCAGAAGCCTTTGACCAAGTTTCCATCACCGTGGCTGCACCGGATGTCATCCGGTCGTGGTCCAAGGGTGAGGTGAAGAATCCTGAAACCATTAACTACCGCACATTCAAACCCGAAAAGGGTGGTCTCTTTTGTGAGCGGATTTTCGGTCCGACTCGCGACTGGGAATGTGCCTGTGGAAAATACAAGCGTATCAAACACAAGGGCGTCGTCTGTGACCGATGCGGTGTTGAGGTAACCCTCAGTCGCGTTCGTCGTGAACGTATGGGTCACATTGAACTCGCCGTTCCAGTGTCCCACATCTGGTTCTACAAGTGCATGCCTTCACGCATCGGCCTGATGCTCGACATGAGTGCCCGCCAACTTGAGCGTGTCATCTACTACGAAGACTACGTTGTTACCGATCAAGGCAATACCGCTTTGGAACTTGGGCAGCTCTTGACCGAAGTCGAACTTCGTGAGGCTGAAGACACCTACGGTGACGGTTCTTTCAAAGCCATGATGGGTGCTGAAGCAATCATGGAGCTGCTGAAGCAAATTGATCTTGCGAAACTCGCTGTCGAACTTGAGGAGGAACTTGGAACAACCAAGTCCAAGCAGAATAAGAAGAAGCTTTCGAAGCGTCTCAAAATCACCCAAGGATTCGCAGCTTCAAAAACTCGTCCAGAATGGATGATTCAATTGGTGCTTCCAGTGATTCCTCCGGATCTGCGTCCTCTCGTTCCTCTTGAAGGTGGACGTTTTGCAACGTCCGATCTGAACGATCTTTATCGTCGCGTGATCAACCGGAACAACCGATTGAAGAACCTACTTCTTCTTAAGTCTCCGGAAGTTATTATTCGAAACGAGAAGCGTATGCTTCAGGAAGCGGTTGATGCTTTGTTCGACAATGGTCGCCATGGTCGTGCCGTAACCGGAGCTGGTAACCGTCCGCTGAAGTCACTCAGTGACATGCTCAAGGGTAAAGGTGGGCGTTTCCGCCAGAACCTTCTCGGGAAACGGGTCGATTACTCAGGACGTTCCGTGATCGTTATCGGTCCGGATCTCAAGCTCGGCCAATGCGGTCTTCCTAAGAAAATGGCGCTCACCTTGTTTGAGCCATTCATTATTCGCCGCCTGAAGGAACTTGGCTACTGCCACACGGTTCGTTCGGCCAAGAAGATGATTGATCGTAAGACGACAGAAGTCTGGGATATTCTTGCTGAGGTTACAAAAGGTCATCCGATCCTTCTCAACCGCGCGCCAACTCTTCACAGACTTTCTATCCAAGCCTTCGAACCAAAACTGATCGAGGGATCAGCAATTCGCGTTCATCCGCTTGTTTGTACTGCTTACAACGCGGACTTTGATGGTGACCAGATGGCGGTTCACGTACCACTATCAATAGAGGCTCAGATGGAAGCACGTCAGTTGATGCTTGCTCCGAATAATATTTTCTCACCGGCATCCGGTCGTCCGATTACGGTTCCTTCGCAGGATATCATTCTCGGAACTTACTACCTGACATGGGCTGGCATTAGGACCCAAGCGGATCGCGAGAAAAAGGAACACCTTCCTCTGTTCGAAAGCTCTTCTGAAGTTGAGTTTGCAATCGCATCACGGAAAATTGATTACCATTCTTGGATCCGTCTTCGGAATCCAGATTTCGATAGAGAAACCGTTTACGGTGAAAATGATCTGAAAATCATCGAAACCACACCAGGACGTGTTCGATTCAACGAGATCTGGCCTGAAGAACTTGGCTTTTACAACAAGACCGTCGGGAAGAAGCAAATTGGTGATATCATCTGGCGCTGTACCCAAGCTTCCGGTAAGAAAAAGACCGTCGAGGTTCTCGATAATCTCAAGGCTCTTGGCTTCATGGAAGCAATGCGCTCCGGTATTTCCATCGGTATTGTCGATATGCTGATCCCTGAGGAAAAACCTGAGGTTATTGCCAATGCGTATGCAGAGGTTGAAAAGGTCTCCAAACAGTATCGCAACGGCGTGATCACTAATGGTGAGCGTTATCAAAAAGTTGTCGATATTTGGACACAGGCTACCGATACCATCGCCAATGCGCTTTATCGTAAGATTGAGCACAACGAAGGGAAGAAGAAGGCTTCGCCTCTATTCATGATGGTCGACTCCGGTGCTCGGGGTAATAAATCGCAGATTAAACAACTTGGTGGTATGCGTGGTCTGATGGCCAAGCCATCTGGTGAGATCATCGAACGCCCGATTATTTCGAACTTCCGTGAAGGGCTCTCTGTGCTTGAGTATTTCATCTCTACCCACGGCGCACGTAAGGGGCTTTCCGATACCGCATTGAAAACAGCTGACTCGGGCTACATGACTCGTAAGTTGGTCGATGTTGCTCAGGACGTAATTGTTTTCCAACAGGACTGCAATACCGCCAACGGTATCAGCGTTGAAGCCATCTACGACGGTGACGAGGAAGTTGCCTCACTTTCAACTCGCATCTACGGACGCGTTTCATGTGAGACCGTTAAAGATCCAGTTTCTGGTGAAACCATCGTTAAGACGGATGATGTTATCAGTGAAAACCAAGCCAACCTACTTGAGAAAATCGGTCATGAGAAAATCAAAATTCGTTCCGTTCTCACTTGTGAAGCAGAACGCGGTTGTTGTGCAAACTGCTACGGCTTGAATCTCGCAACCGGACTTCCTGTGAAAATCGGTGAGGCTGTCGGCATTATCGCTGCGCAGTCCATTGGTGAGCCTGGAACGCAGTTGACCATGCGTACGTTCCACGTTGGTGGTGTTGCTGCGTCAACCTTCAAACAACCTCTCATTAAGGCGAAAAACGGCGGTCGCATGGTCTACAAAGACCTGCGCGTTGTTCAAGACTCTGAGGGTAACTGGGTCGTTCTGAACAAGAATGGTTCCATTTCGATTCGCGACAAAGGTGGTCTGGAACTTGAAAGCCACAATATTGTCATCGGTTCGATCATTTCGACAAAAGACGGCGAAACTGTGAAGAAGAACGAGACCATCGTGACATGGGATCCTTACAATGTGCCGATTCTTACGGAGAAGCCTGGTAAGATCGAATTCCGTGATATGATTCTTGGAATCACGGTCGCATCCGAAGTCGATAAGGAAACCGGTAAGAAGGGGACTATGGTCACCGAGCACAAAGAGGACCTCCATCCTCAGGTTTGCATCACCGATCCAAAGTCCGGCGAAGTTCTGATCAGCTACTCGATTCCCGTCGGTGCTCACCTTTCCGTCAAGGAAGGTCAAAAAGTGACAGGAGGCACGCAACTTGCGAAGACGCCACGGAAAGTAGCGAGGACCAAGGATATTACCGGTGGTCTTCCACGGGTAGCCGAACTCTTCGAAGCACGTAAACCGAAAGAAGCTTGTGTGATCGCCAAGATCGCGGGTGAGATTTCCTTTGGTGGCAATGTTCGCGGTAAGAAGAAAGTGATCGTTACCGATCCGGAGACCGGAGAAGGAGTCGACCACCTTGTGCCCATGGGCAAACACGTGATTGTTACCGAAGGTGACCACGTAAAACACGGTGATCAAATTACCGAAGGTCCAGTCTCGCCTGAAGATCTCCTTGAGGCATGTGGCGCGACCGAACTTCAAGAGCACTTGGTCAATGAAGTTCAGTCCGTCTATCGTGTCCAAGGCGTGGAAATCAATGACAAGCACATCGAAGTGATTGTTCGTCAGATGCTTCGCAAGGTAAAAATCACCGAGCCTGGAGATGCCGATCAGTTCCTCTGGGGCGATCAAGTTGACCGTACGACCTTTAAGAAGGCGAATGCAGAGATTCTAGCCAACGGGGGTCAACCAGCTGAAGGTGAGCCAGTCCTTCTCGGAATTACCAAAGCTTCGCTTGAGACGGACTCGTTCATCTCGGCAGCTTCCTTCCAAGACACCACTCGTGTTCTTACCGAAGCCGCGACTCTTGGCCGGATTGACTACCTATCTGGATTTAAAGAAAACGTCATCATGGGTCACCTCATCCCAGCAGGAACTGGATTCCATCATCATCGTGATTCGGAATACGAATTCACCGTTGAGGAGCCAGAACCCGTCGTCGAAGAGCCAGAAGAACTCGAAGACGAAGAGGACGTGGTCTCAGCTTAATCGGACTTCAATTGTTCAAAAAAGCCGGCCCCCGAAAGGTGGTCGGCTTTTTTGGTGATGATTGGAGTGTATCTTACTATCGGATTGAAGTCGGGGCTGTGGCGCGGCAAGTATTGCGCTTCAGATTGACGCACACACACAGGGTCATCCAGCTAGGGAAATTTTAGGTAGGGTCGTTTTGAAAAAACGACCGCCGACTCAATATCTCGGTCAGATCCCGCTTGTAAATATCGAACAGCCTTTCCGGTAATCCATCTGATTCTGAATACTTTTCGGGGGTCAAAAAAGTTCTGGATTGAATTGCAGCCTTATGGACTGAAAAGCATCGAAGATGGAATGGATACGCAGGGTGGCGGTCGTTTTATCAAAACGACCCTACCAGATGTGTCAGAGCTTTGGGTTCTACGAGGAATCTTTTCCTTAGCTCGATGATCCTGTTGGGAGCGGTACTTCCACGAACTCGCACGCAGCCTGTAGTATGCTTATAAGACCTGCAAATTTCTATCCAACGCTTGGTCGATGGATTTTCTTGAGCTAGCGATCTATCAATCATTGCTCATCCAAGGGGTCGGCGCATACGGATCTTAGCCGACATCTTCCGCAGAATTCACCTAGGAAGAGTTCGTCCGCCCAGTTCATTAGCGGTTCGATGTGTGGTTTCTCATTGGTGAGAATTCCTGCTTCGAAATTTCGCTTGTCAGGATGTTTCGCGCCAAGTCCGGCGCCAGTCAGGTTGGCAGACGAGATGAAGGCGCGTTTGCCATCCACGATGATTGCCTTTGTGTGGACACGGGGGCAGAGGGCGCGTTCAAAAAGGTCACTTTTTAAGAGGGTGGGATAGCGATCAAAGTCTTTTCGAAATTGCGGTCCAGGTTCCTTTGCGTGAATTAAGCGAACGGCAATCCCTTCTTCGACGAGTTCAGATAAGACGGCGAGAAAGGGTATGGAACGTCGACCACGAATGACATGCATGTCCTTGATGTCCGCTGTGATGATCCAAACAAATTTCTGAGCCGAAGAAATCTCCTCTTCGATAATCCGATTATGGATCTCTTCATTCAGAATCAATTCGGTCATCGTATCGGTAATTTATTCAGCAAGTGACCGGATAAACTTTGAGAAAAAGGCTTCACCTTGTTGGTAGCTTTCAAGATCAATAAACTCATCTTTTGTGTGAGCTTGGTCTATAGATCCGGGTCCGATGCAAATGGAAGGCAAACCAGCTGCGCCTAGATGGGCAGCATCGGAAAACCACGGAGCACCTGTTAGCTGAGTGCTTGAATCGGTATTCAGCAGTCTCTGGATGAAGGGGTCTTCAGTATCCGTTTCCATAGGTGGGTTTTCATGAGCGTACTCAATTTCGAGGGGAAGACGAAGTTGGGCAATAGTTTCACGTAAGAGCTGGAGTGCTCCACCAGAGCTATAGAGTTCTGGAGTTTGGCGAATATCGATGACTGCGCTGGCTTCATCAGGGACGATATTGGGACGCGTGCCGCCTGCGATTGTTCCGATGTTGATGGTCGAACGGCCGAGGGTCTCATTTGAATAGACTGCGAGGGCTGGTTCCAAATTTTCCTGCAGTTGGATGAGTGCTGAGGAGAGCTTGAGGATAGCGTTTTCACCATGTTCAGGTTGTGAGGCGTGGGCTGCTGCACCTGTTGTGGAAAGTTTGGCCCAAAGTGAACCTTTCGTAGTGTGAACGATTTGTAATGAAGTAGGTTCGCCGACGAGGGCAAATTGATAATTGGAGGCATGGTGTTGAGCGAAGTGCTTGGAACCGTGTTGAGAAGCCTCTTCACCCATAAAACCGACAAAATCGACGGCAATGGGTAAGTCTTTGAGAATATTTCGATTCGCTTCCAAGCCTGCAAGCATGGCAGCCATCGGTCCTTTAGTATCACAGGATCCACGGCCCCAAATCTTGCCATCTCGAATTTCAGCTGAGAACGGATCGATGGTCATGTTTTCTACCCCGACCGTATCGAGGTGAGGGCCGAGTAGAATACGCGGCCTGCCATCCAGAGGGCTGAAACGAGCGATCAAGTTCGGACGGTCCGGTAGAACTTCCTCGAGAGTGACTTCGGCTCCAAGTTCTTGCAGCCAGTTACTAAGGAAATCTGCCATGCGTTTTTCTCCCGAGACTTCAATCTGATCGGTCGCGATATTGTCAGGATTTACCGAGGGAATTCGAATGAGTTCTTGAAGTAACATGAGTGGAGCTTCGGTTGTGAGAATTGAACTATCAAGAAAGACCTCGATTTGGTGTGTGATCGTGCTCAAGGCCCGAGGTAGATTTTTTTGCTGAGCGGTTGCCAATTGCTTCATCGATTGGCATTTTTCCGGAGGGAATGAGTATGGTTACCAATCTAGCGGCTTATCGGTTTGTTGAACTCAGCGGACTCAAGGAGTTGCGTGAAGAGCTTCTTAGGCTTTGTAAAAATGCGGGTCTGAAAGGAACGATTTTGCTGAGCACCGAGGGTGTGAATCTCTTTGTTGCTGGAAAGTCCAAGGGGATTGACCGGCTGTTGGATCGATTGAGAGAAATTCCGGGGCTTGAAGATCTTGAGGGAAAAGTGAGCGAGAGTGAGAATCAGCCGTTTCGGAGGATGTTGGTTCGGATCAAGAAGGAGATTATTTCTTTTGGACAGGAAGGCATTCAGCCTGAGAAACGCACATCACCAAAACTCCAAGCTAAAGAACTGAAAAAATGGCTCGATGAAGGTAGAAATATAACGCTGTTAGATACGCGCAATGACTACGAGGTAAAACTCGGGACATTTAAAAATGCGGTCATTCCGGAGATCAATACGTTTCGTGAATTTCCCAAAGCGGTTAGAGAACTACCGGAGGAGATGAAGGAGGAGACGGTCGTGATGTTCTGCACAGGAGGCATCCGGTGCGAAAAGGCTGGGCCTTTTATGGAGAACGAAGGGTTTAAAAATGTTTATCAACTTGATGGAGGCATTCTCAAATATTTTGAGGAATGCGGTGGAGATCACTATGAGGGTGAGTGCTTCGTATTCGATCACAGAGTAGGGGTTGACCCAGCCCTTCGGGAGACTGACACAACAGTTTGCTATGCCTGCCAAGCTCCTCTTGATGCGAGTGATCAGGAGGATGTCCGGTATGTGGAGGGTGAAACGTGCCCATATTGTTTTGAGCCCGAACCAGAAAAAATGGCCCAGCGAATCGCTGAGGTGCAGGTAAAATTGGATGAAGTGTCCTCGATTTTGCCCGGATCCATACCACTGGAAAATCGAAGGCCAGTTAATGTTTCTGCAAAGTATGATAAGATGACTTTACTAGAAATGCTTGTGGAGGAATTCCCGCAAGTGGACCGTGAAGAGTGGGAAAGGCGATGTAGTGACGACCGATTTGTTAGCTATGGTGGTCAGGTAAGAAGTGGCGACCATGTGGTTCGTGCTGGGGAGAGAATTTTGCAGATTTTTCCTCCCGCAGTGGAACCTGCTGTAGCTGCGGGTATTCGTGTGATCTGGGATGATGAGGCATTGGTGCTTGTTGAAAAGCCAGCGCCACTGCCTATGCACGCGAGTGGTCGATATCATCGGAACACCTTACAATATCTTCTCAATCAGGTTTACGAGCCAAAGTATTTGCGACCTGTGCATCGGTTGGACGCGAATACAAAAGGATTGGTGCTCTTCGCACGAACTCGACATTTCTGTAAAGTGATGCAACGGCAGTTTTTGGATGGAGTGGTTGAAAAAATCTATCGAGCTCGTATTCAAGGACATCCCGAGTGGGATCAAAAAGTCTGTATGTCTTCAATTTCACGAGAGGCAGAAGGCCCTGGAGGAAGAAGAGTGGATGAGGTCGATGGACTTTCTGCGAAAACAGAGTTTACCGTTATCGAAAGAATGGATGACGGAACGGCTTTGGTTGAGGCAAGGTTAGGAAGCGGGCGCACCAATCAAATTCGCGTGCACCTATGGGAGCTTGGCTTTCCGGTGATGGGGGATCCTTGTTATTTGATGGATAGACAAATGGGAGACAAACAGACGCTGGACGTGCAAGACGACCCAATGGAATTGGAAGCCTGGCGACTTTCGTTCGAACATCCTGTAGCGGGCAAGAGACTAACTTTTGAGAACGGAACTGGGTTGGTAAGGTGAACATTCCTTGGTTGGATTCCGCCTCGAAACGGAAGAAATATCTCGTTGGTGTTTCTGGCGGTCTTGATTCAATGGCTCTGCTTCACCTGCTCTATCAGGAGGGGTTTAAGCATCTAGTGGTGTGCCATCTCAATCACGGGCTTCGAGGTATGGAATCGACAAAGGACCGAAACTTTGTGTGCAGAATTGCAGGGAAAATGGGATACCCGATTGAGGCGGATCGAGTCGATCTAGCGAAGATCATGGATGAGTCGGGCGAATCTATGGAGACAAGTGGTAGGAAGGCACGACACAGTTTTTTCGGAACTTGTGGTAAAAAGCACCGATGCTCTCGGCTTCTGCTAGCGCACCATGCCGACGATCAAGCTGAAACGGTTCTTTGGAATTTGATGCGCGGAGCTTTGGGGTTTCGTGGGATTCAAGAGGTATCAGAAATCGAAATGGCCGGGAGGGGGATGTCAGTCCTCAGGCCTTTACTCAAATTGCGAAAGTCAGATATCAGATCGTGGATGGTGAAGAATGGCCTGAAATGGCGCGAAGACGCGAGTAACTCGGTGAACCACGTAGCTCGCAATCGATTGAGAAATGAAGTGCTACCACTTTTGAATGATGTTTCCAAAAGAGATGTGACTCCATTTTTAGTCAGATCTGCTGAGTTCGATGACGAGTGGCGTGAGGTGCTCGATTGGTCGGTAGAGAATTTAGAGGTTCTCGACCCTCAAGGGAGATTGCATACCGGCCAACTGAATGAATTGCCTGATATGTTGAAGCGAGCGGTAATTGCTCGGTATTTGGAGGAAGCCGGAGTAGGGGGAGTTGATCAGAAGTTGCTGGAGCGTTGCCTCGAACTCCTTGATGTCAGCCATGCGGCGAAAATGAATCTCCCAGGGGGTGCTTGGCTTAGGCGAAAAGCAGGACGTATTTTTCTAGATGTATAGGAGGGCTTGCTTTCAACGGGCGATTTGAGACATTTGGGTCCTGTGGCTGAGGTCCAACAACATAAAGAAAAAGCAAGGCGCTGGAGCCCATTTGTTTGTCCAGACTGCCGGGTCGTGTTTCGAATTGCAAAGGATCACGATGGGGAAGGCATCGTCTGTCCTTCGTGCCGAAGGATGCTACGTATCCCAAGGGAGGGTGAACAGATTGAATCGCTGCTGACCCAAGTGCAAGATTTCGATGAATCGGAAGAATCAGATAGCGGCAAGGGAAATAAGAAGACTCGAAGCAAACGAAAGAAGAAGGCGAAGGAGGCAAAAACACCAGATTGGGACGCAAGCTCGGGACATTGGAAGACTTCAAGATCTACAAAAAAGAAGAGTAAATCAACGTTTGGTGCTTTTTCTGCGTTGTTCGTGATTATCGCGGCTTCAATCTTTCTCATTCTGAATCCAGGCAGTCTTTGGTCAAACCAGTCAGTCGTAGACAAGTCATCTAACAACGATGAAAACACGAATTCGGAGGAGGTAGGTCTTCTTTCCTTTGGGCTCGAAGATGAAGAAGTCGAATTACCGAGAGCTCTTGAGGTTGGAGAAACGAAGTTATTTACGCTTGCAGAGAAATTGGCGATTGATTTTTTGGCCGCCGAATCTGTGGAGGAAATACTACCGCTGGTGCGTCAAAGCGAGGGTATGGAGGAAAAGATACGGACATTCTATAGGGAAAACGCCTTGAGAAAAATTGAGATTTCAAAGTTCAATATTTCTGGTGACGCGACCTTGAAAGATGACTTTTTTGCAGTCGATGTTTTGACTTCCGATTTCGAGACAAGACAGATGGCTTTTTTCTACTCGAGAGATGAGTTGAAAGTTGATTGGGAGAGTTGGGTGGGGTGGTCGGAAATGTCTTGGGATCAGTTAATTGAAAAACGCCCGAGTCAACCGGTCGTCGTGCGGGCGATTCTAACTTGGGTGGACTATTACAATTTTGAATATTCTGATGAGAGCGAATGGAGATCGTTTCGATTAACTCCACCGGAGGGTGAGCCATTGATTTACGGTTACGTTCCGAGGAACTCCACTTTGGATAAGCGGCTTCGACCAAGTGAACGGAATACCGGAGTAGCAGTGACGTTACGTGTTCGATTTCTTGAGCAAGAAAAGGCACGGAACCAAGTGCGAATCGCTGACCAACTAGCTGATGGTTGGGTCTTGCCGAATTTTTAGGATAGCCACGAGAGCGGAGAATATCTTAAGCGAGAGGAGTTTCTCGTATGGCGAGGTGGTTTCTCAGTCAAGATGCCGGTTTCACTTTTTCGCAACGTCTTGAACTTGAAGAATCTTCCCCGCCGGTGAACGTACAGGGTTTTGAAAATGTTCCAAATCGTTCACGTGGGGATGAACTTCCATTGACCAAACTCCCGTGCGCGTTTAAAATTAGCCTAGACTAAGAATTTAAGTTATCACTAAGTATCGCGCACGAAAAATTGATCATGAAAAAGATTAGAGCTGTCATAGGAAAGATGGGTTTTGTGGGAGGGTTCCTCGCCTTGTTCGGGTGTGATGGTGGCAAAATCGTGAAAGATGAGGGAAAGATGAGAGTTGTCACAACCTTTACGATTATTGCTGATATGGCTCGTGAAGTGGCTGGTGATGCGGCAATCGTTGAATCGATCACCAAACCTGGGGCTGAAATTCACGGTTATGATCCAACCCCTAAGGATATTGTGAAGGCTCAGAAAGCCGATTTGATTTTATGGAATGGGATGAATCTTGAACTGTGGTTCGAGAAGTTTTTTGAGAAGATGGATGGAGTTCCTAGTGCAACTTTAACGGAAGGAGTTGAGCCGCTTAGCATTGTTGAAGGTCCTTACTCGGGTAAGCCGAATCCTCATGCTTGGATGTCGCCTTTGAATGCGTTGATCTATGTTGAGAATATTCGGAAAGCTCTTGTGGAAGTTGATCCAGAAAATGCCGAAATTTACAATCGGAACGCAGCTAAATATTCTCAGAAGATCGAAGCCTTGGATAAACCGGTAAGGGAAAAGCTTTCCGAAATTCCAGATGATAGAAGATGGTTGGTCACTTCTGAAGGTGCGTTTTCTTACCTGTGCGAAAACTACGGTTTGAAGCAACTCTATCTATGGCCAATCAATGCAGATGCTCAGGGCACACCACAGCAGGTTAAAAAAGTGATTGATCAGGTTAGAGAAAATCAGATTCCTGTCATTTTTTCAGAGAGTACGGTGAGTGCGAAACCGGCTCAACAAGTAGCAAAAGAGACAGGTGCGCGTTATGGTGGAGAGCTCTATGTGGATTCTTTGACAGATTCGAAGGGCCCAGCACCAAGTTTTCTAAAGCTACTTGAAGCCAATGCCGAAACAATTGTTCGTGGATTTCTCGAAGCCGAATGAAGACAGAATTGAAAGAAATTTCTAAGGAAGCTAGCTTAGATGTAGAAGGGGTTTCGGTGATCTACCCTAATGGTCATCAAGCTCTTAGAGATGCGAGTTTTCATCTGGGACCGGGAACGATTTGCGCGTTGGTGGGTGTCAATGGAAGTGGGAAATCGACTCTGTTCAAGAGTATCATGGGTTTTCTAAATCCGACTGCGGGCCAGGTCCGAGTATTTGGTATGCCGGTGCGTGATGTTTTGAAACGCAATTTGATTGCCTATGTGCCGCAGTCTGAGGATGTGGATTGGCAGTTTCCAGTGAGTGTTTGGGATGTCGTGATGATGGGGCGCTACGGAACCATGAATTTCATGCGGATTCCACGGGCGATCGATAAGCAGAGGGTAGAAGAAAGTCTCAAAAGAGTTTCGATGTGGAAGTATCGAGACCGTCAAATAGGAGAGCTCAGTGGGGGGCAAAAGAAGCGAGTGTTCTTAGCCAGAGCTCTGGCTCAGGGCGGTCGTGTTATCCTTTTAGATGAGCCATTTACCGGGGTGGACGTGAGAACTGAAAGATCGATTATCTCCTTGCTCCAAGAGCTACGTAAAGCGGGTTGTATTATTTTTGTTTCCACTCACAACCTGGGAAGTGTTCCAGAGTTCTGTGACCAGGTTGTTCTGATCAATCGAACGGTTCTTGCCTACGGTGCAACTGAAGATGTTTTTACTGAACAGAACCTGACTGCTGCTTTTGGCGGTGTGCTGCGTGAGTTCGAGTTCGAGCAATCCACGATTCAGGATCACGACGGCCGTAAGGTTCGAGTGCTTTCTGATGACGAACGTCCACTTGTTTTTGGTAAGGGAGGTCACTTGGAATATATGGACAAGGAGAAGCACGAGAAGCTTCTGAAGCAACGATCTGAGGAACACGACGATGAATGAGATGTTCGGGGATCTTCTCGTTCCTTTTCAATACGACTACATGCTACGGGCCATTTTGGTGAGCTCTTTGGTAGGTGGTGTGTGTGGTTTTCTTTCCTCTTTTGTGACTTTGAAAGGGTGGTCATTGATGGGTGATGCGTTGTCTCATGCTGTCGTTCCAGGAGTTGCGATTGCCTATATTCTAGGTCTTCCCTTTGCTGTTGGCGCATTCGTAGCTGCAATTTTGGCGACTGGAGCGATGGCCTTTATTCGTGCACAAAGTCGCATCCGTGAAGACGCTACGATTGGGATCGTTTTCACTGCGTTTTTTGCCTTCGGGTTGGTTCTGATTTCGCTTTTTCCAGCTGGTGTGGATTTGAAGACTATACTCTATGGAAATATTCTTGGGATTGCCGGTGAAGACATTGTCCAAGTTGTCGTGATCAGTTTGGTGACTCTCGGGGTACTACTATTCAAGTGGCGTGATTTGATGCTGTATTGCTTCGATCCAAACCAAGCAAAGACGTTGGGGTTGAAGACTGGGATTCTTCATCTAACGCTTTTGTCGTTATTGGCTGCCACATCTGTGGCGGCTCTTCAGGCGGTGGGTGCGATTCTTGTTCTAGCTATGTTGGTCACTCCTGGTGCAACGGCTTATTTGCTGACCGATCGGTTCGGGCGGATGCTTTGGTTGTCTTCAGGAATTGGTGTTGCGACCTCGCTTTGCGGCGCGTATGCGAGCTACTTCCTCAATGGTGCCACTGGCGGCTGTATCGTGACTTTGCAGGCTCTCGTTTTTGTAGCAGTTTTCATATTCGCTCCAAAGCAGGGTATCTTATCATCTCGCCGCAGTTCATCAGAGAAAGTATTGGTGGAGAAAGGGGGAGGTGTATGAATCAAGTTTTCGAGCCGTTTCAATACGGATTCATGCAGGACGCCTTGTTGGTTGGTAGCCTTGTTGGAGCGATGTGTGCGGCGCTTTCGTGTTTCTTGATTTTGAAAGGTTGGTCGCTGATGGGAGATGCGGTTTCACATGCAGTGCTTCCTGGTATTGTACTGGCATATATTATCGGGTTGCCGCTAGCACTGGGTGCGTTTGTTGCCGGACTTTTTTGTGCGACTAGTGCGGGATTTGTAAAACGTAATAGCCGCATCAAAGAAGACACTGCGATGGGCGTTGTCTTTACTGGGCTCTTTGCTTTTGGTGTTGTGCTGTTTAGCAAGACTCCATCGGACCTCCACTTGGACCATATTCTTATTGGAAATATTCTTGGTATTTCTCGTTCCCAAGTCTGGCAAACGGTGGGCTTGGGTGGAGTCGTTTTATTGGTTACTTTGATTCTCAGAAGAGACCTGCTTTTGATTTGTTTCGATCCGAGTCAAGCGCGAGTGATGGCACTGCCTCACCGCTTTCTTCACTATCTTTTACTAGGACTTCTCTCATTGGCTATTGTGGTGTCGCTTCAAGCGGTAGGGATTATTCTTGTGATCGCGATGCTGGTCACTCCCGGGTGCGTCGCTCACTTATGGACGGACCGATTTGGGAAAATGCTTTGGATTGCGATGGGATCGGCGGTAGCAGCGACCATTTTGGGGATACTGATCAGTTATCACGTGGATGCTTCACCTGGGGGGTGCATCGTTCTTGTCCAAGCGCTTCTCTTCTTGATTTCGCTACTGGTTGCTCCGAAATACGGCATCGTTTCGCGGAAGATTGCCGAACGAAAATTTGGCAACGCCTAGGAAATGGATTTCTCAGCAAAGACGAATCATGTCTTTGATGAACTGACACCAAAGAAATATCAGGCCACGCTTTGAATACTGGAAATGCCGGTCATCAGACATTTCGATGATTCCGGTATTGAGGTTGTGCTCGATTTGCTCGCGCATTTCAGTCTCCAAGTTTTCCTCGAGGACTTCGGGGTCGGGAATGCGAAGGTCTTCCTGACAGATTTTCTTCTTCTTTAAAAATTTTCTGTGGTCGTCAAGGATCTGATGGAAACAGGATTTTTCACATGGTACGTGGTTCCAAGTCAGTTCGGGAGCACAGCGCAAGGTTGGGGCGAAGGGGAAGTTCGTTGTTCTCCATGTTTTGCCGTTCGAATCCGTTGAGGTGATGGAAATAAAGGCAAAGGCGACATCGTTTTGTTCGCATAGGCAGACACTTGCAACAGCTCGTTCCTCGGGATTCCAAAACAGCTTGAAATACTGTTGCATGCCTGACCATTGCCAACCGCAGTCCGAAATGTGTTCGAACTCCGCTTCCTCCATTCCAGCCGCAGCTTCGATTGCGTTTGGAAAGAATGAAGGGTTGGGAGGCTCTCGGTGGCGAAGCCTGTTATTGATCGGCATCCGAAGTTTTCGGATGTGGGTCAACAGCTCAATCCAAGGTAAAAAGAACCAAAGACTCGCACCGACGACTCCACCAGAGATGCTACCAGTTACGAAGTAGAAGAGCCAGAAGGTTGCGATGAGGAAAGAGAAAGCTCCTGCCTTTCGAATGATGTTCTGGCGAGATGAACGCAGACCCATCGCGACCAAGAATAAGCCAACGACGATGAGTGTTTCCCGCATAGTATAGATCTTGATTTCGTATGTTCTGACATCGCTTCGCTCGCGAATACCTATTTTGCCAGAGCTTCCATCAAGAAGGCGGAAGGGCGAAAATCTTCAATTAGAACGTGCTGGTCTCCGTTGCGGTTCATGCGAACTTGGCTCACATTGAAGTTGGGTGTTTTGTGAGGTGCGAAAAGAATGTCGTCATGGGTGGCATTCTCATGTTTTTTGAACATGTCTGGAAGGATATCGCCGCCGAGATGGTCGTCTCTTCCTGTAGCGAGATGGCAGGTTCCGAGAACTTTTTCGTCTTGGATGTCTGCGTAGGAAACGGGAAGGACTTGGGTTCCAAAACCAAGCTCGCCGAGGGTTCCAGTCATTGGGTCATCAGCGAGGCGCGCGTTGTGCGCATCAATGGTTTGCTGATTTCCTTCGATAAGGGTTGAGCGGTAGATATTTCTGTCTTTCACATCAAGAACTCCGAGTGTGCCGTCCTCATATTTCATCGGAAATTGTCCGTTTGCATCCGTCGGGACAAAGTAAACCTCTCCTGCCGGCAAATTGGCAATATCTGGATTCTTCCCGTGGCAGAGGCCATGAGATTTTTGCGCGTTTTGATTGTCTAGTTCCAAGTTTGCAGTGAGCACGCGGCCATCCTCCAAAGCAAAATCGATTTCAATTGAATCCGCATTTGTGAGCGCGAGACGGAGCTTTTCAGCATCACGGGAAACTTCCAGGTAATCGACTGCGAGCCCGGAATTGAGAATGATGTCGTTGAGGCCGTGAAGAGTTGCTCCACGGAAGCCATGCTCTTTTGCTTTGGCCGTGAGGGGAGCGGTGGCAGAAAATGTCGAAATACAAAGAATAAGATCGTATTTTGTGTAGATGTCCTTTTCGAGGGAGAGTTGATTCCCATCTGTGTCCCAGACCTCATCGCTCAGGTCTAGATTAGATCCGTTGGTGCACCGATAAGCAAAGAGTTCGCCTCCAGACATTCCTAGATCTTCCATCGCGTGATCCTGAAGGGGTAGATAGAAATGTTTGTGAGCGTTTTTCTGGACTTCAAATCCCTCTTCTCGAAGAAATCCAAAGTCTTCAACGTGGTTTGCGGGCTCATCAAAATCGATCAAGATGCATACTTTGCAGCCTTGGGTGGGTTGAAAGACAGTGTCGAGCAGGTTGACGACATTGAACTTTGGAAACTTTCGTTTCTCTGGATTCAGAAGTATTTCAGGAGCAAGGTAATCGGGGAGTGAGTCAAGTGTTGCTGATGACATATGATAGAAAGTATGTCTGAAAGCCTACATCGCAAGGCCCTATTTTCGAAAATCTATTCTGAAAACTGAATACCATCATCACCCGACTGATCGGCCTGCATTTTTTCGAGTAATGGCAATCGGTCTTCAAGAGAGTTCCAGACGCTTTTCTTCATGTAGATGGGAGCATGGGCTCTCGATGCGATTGCGAGGCAGTCAGAGGGTCTAGCGTCTAGTTCAACGATCTTTCGCTCCATAATTTCATTTTCAGCCTCAATAATCAGACTTGCAAAAAAGACATCCCCTTCAACTTTGTGTATGACGACTCTGGAAACCGTTCCTCCAAAAGCTTGTAGTGTGTGCATGTAGAGGTCATGGGTGAGGGGGCGTGGCATTTGATGACCGCTCATCACCGCATTGATCGCAAGTCCAACCCCAGGATCAATGTAAAACAGGATCGCTTTTGAGTCGTTGCCCAAAAAGACAGCACATCCGGCTTGAGTAGGCATGAGTGCCATGATGTTGACTGGGATGAGATCGGGCATGTTTGTAGAATGAGTCGATCTGAAGCTTAGTTCAACATAAAGCCATGCCGCTAGGATTCGTTTCTCTTCATAAATTTCCGAGATTGGCCAACGTATTTGATTGCCCAGTCTTTAACCCGTTCTTGTTCCTCGGCAGTTAACGTGCGAACGACTTTTGCCGGAGAACCGAAAACAAGGGAACCTGGCGGGATCTTTGTCCCCCCCGTTACTAGGGCGCCTGCACCCACGATGGACTTCGCGCCAATCACTGCTCCGTCTAGAATGATCGCTCCCATTCCAATCAGAACTTCATTTTCGATGGTGCATGCGTGGAGAATTGCGGAATGCCCAACGGTGACAAGATCACCAACGTGACAGCCATAGTCATCGGCAAGATGAATCACCGCGTTATCTTGAATATTTGAGCGTTCACCAATTGTGATTTCATTGATGTCGCCACGGAGCGTTGCCTGATACCAAACGCTCGATTCTTTGCCGATTGTGACGCGGCCGATTACATCTGCACTGCTAGCGACAAATACGGAGGTTTCAATATCAGGAGAGTAGGATTCATAGGTTTCGATAGCCATTTATGAATTGGTTTTAGTTCGATTTGCGAAGAGATCCAGCTAGTTTGGAAGTTGTTCATTCATTAATTTCTGCAGATTTAGTAAATAGGGGTGGATTCGAACAAGATTAGCCAAAGAGAAATGAATCGTTTAATTTGCCTAAGTTCTTGGTTCTGTGCTTGACTTTTGTTGGTGGCTTTGGTGATCTCCGCCGCCTCGCAAGGCGAGTAAAGGTCCTTTCCACCCTTGGAACGTGAAAAGGTAATTTTGCAATTCCGTATCGTTATCGGCTGATCAATTCTCCCAACAAACAACATCTTTTCTTCTATGGATATTACTTCTCCTCTCTGGTATTTCGCCTATGTCACCGTGCTGATCGGTCTTGCTGGCTACGGTTCTCATCGTCTTACGATCATTTATCTTTATTTGAAACACGTTCGCGAGCGGCCCGAGCCCAAAGAAAATTTTACCGAGCTACCTTTGGTGACCGTCCAGCTGCCTGTTTTTAATGAAATGTATGTGGTGGATCGGCTCTTGGATGCAGTCGCTAAAATCGATTACCCAAAGGACAAGCTACAGATTCAACTCCTCGATGATTCGACGGACGATACGATTGAAATTTGCCGCAAGGGTATTGAGAGAATGATCGAGAATGGATTCGATGCGGAACACATTCATCGGACGGATCGTACGGGTTTCAAGGCCGGAGCGCTAGAAAACGGCACACGCTTCGCAAAAGGTGAGTACCTCTTCATTCTTGACGCCGACTTCGTTCCGAATCCCGACGTTCTCCAGAAGACCATCAATTATTTCACCGACGACAATATTGGAATGATTCAGACCCGTTGGGGTCATTTGAATCGGACGTTCAATGTTCTTACTCGGATTCAAGCGATGTTTCTCGATGGGCATCTTGAGTTGGAACAAACCGCTCGTAACAGATCGGGACGGTTTTTCACCTTCAACGGAACTGCCGGCATCTGGAGGAAATCCTGTATCGCTGATGCTGGAGGTTGGGAGCATGACACTCTGACCGAAGATATGGATCTTAGCTATCGTGCCCAACTGAAGGGCTGGCGCTTTATTTTTCTTAAAGATGTGGAGACTCCTGCTGAGCTACCTGTCGATATGGACGGCTTTAAAAGTCAGCAACATCGATGGACAAAAGGTTCTATCCAAGTTTGTAAGAAAGTTCTGCCAAAAATCTGGAAGAGCGACGTGCCTCTCTTTGTTAAGATGGAGGCTACGGCGCACCTCACTTCGAATTTTGCGTATCTGCTCCTCATCTGTCTTTGCTTCCTGATCTACCCGAACCAGCATGCGCAGGCTCCATTCGGAAAGATGACTTTTTATCTCGTTAATATTCCGATCTTTTTCTTCGCTTCGATTTCGGTCATTCTATTCTACCTGACTTCTCAGAAGGCACTACGCCCAGGGTCATGGTGGAAGGAAATCCCATATCTTCCATTGCTGCTTGCCCTTGGAATTGGCATGTCGATCACTAATGCCAAGGCAGTCCTCGAAGCGATTTTCAATCATCAATCGGCCTTCGTAAGGACCCCGAAATACGGTATCGAGAAGAAAAATTCAGATTGGAAGAAAAGCAGCTACAAGGCGATGAAGACCCTCACGCCTTTCGTTGAACTACTATTTGGGTGCTTCTTCCTCTTTGTTGTGATTGAAGCAGC
This sequence comes from Akkermansiaceae bacterium, assembly GCA_045106015.1. Classification (GTDB taxonomy): domain Bacteria; phylum Verrucomicrobiota; class Verrucomicrobiia; order Verrucomicrobiales; family Akkermansiaceae; genus Luteolibacter. The sequence continues at coordinate 77,663 of JBGCEE010000033.1, forward strand.
AATGCAGGATCGAATTTCCTCTGCGATTCTTTTGCTTCCATTCCCTGTTGGATTCTTTTATACATCCTTATCATCTCTGGCACGTATGATGCCTTCGGTGACAAGTCCCAAAACATCAAAAACTCCAGCCACCAACCTATCCGACGAAAAATAAGAAATGAACCGAGGTTTTACCCACCTGTCACTATTGTTCGCAGGGTCGCTGGCATTGTTGTTTCTCAATAGTTGTGGGCCCAAGGTCGATACTCGGAATAAAATGTTCGTGAGTGTTCGCGAGCAGAAAATGCTTCTTGTTCGCGATGGTAAACCGGTAAAAGCCTACAAAATATCGACTTCAAAATTTGGGGTGGGGGATGTGCCAAATTCCAACCGGACCCCTCTAGGGCGAATGAAGGTTGCGAAGAAGATTGGTGCAGGTCAGCCAGCTGGTGCGGTTTTCAAGAGTCGCCGGCCGACAGGTGAAGTTTTGAAACCAAATGCTCCGGGAAGGGACCCAATTGTTAGTCGTATTCTATGGCTTACCGGAACCGAATCCCGCAATAGGAACGCTTTCCGACGTTATATTTACATTCACGGAACGCCGGAAATGAGAACTCTCGGTACTCCCGCTTCATATGGGTGCATTCGGATGGGAACACGTGATGTTGTCGATTTGTATCGGCGGATTGGAACAGGTGCCGACGTCTACGTGATTCGCGGCTCACTGAGTCAGAAGACGAAGCAAAAAAGACTGGTGGCTCGGTAACATCTCATCTGGAGAAAGCTCTGAGAAATTACTCAAGATGAGCTTGACAGTTTCGCCGAAAAGCTATTAGTTGCCTGCCCCTTTCGGAAGTAGGCATTTACGAGCCTCCACCATCATACAACCAATCAAATGGCTAACACTAAATCAGCAATCAAGCGTAACCGCCAAACTATCACACGCACCGAGAGAAATCGTGCGGAGAAAGTTCGTATCAAGACCCTTCGGAAGAAGACAGCTGCTGCAATCGAAGCAGGCAACAAGGATGAAGCATCCAAGGCAAGTTCGGAGTTTGCATCGGTTCTAGATAAAGCAGCCAAGCGAAACTTCATCCATCCAAACAAGGCGGCCAATCTCAAGAGCAAGACTGCTAAGGCGATCGCCGCGATTAGTTGATTTTCTGAAAAGAATTCGTTTAATTTGAGCGGTCCGGACCTCCGGTGCCGCTTTTTTTGTGACTATTATGGAAAATTCCGTTTCAAACCGAGCTGAAACCGCTTCAAAAATTGTTGAATCTCCTCAGAACTACAAAGTCTGCGAGGGGTGTGATTCGATTGTAGGGCGTAGCGCGTCGATTTGTCCGAACTGCCACAGTTTCCGCTTCGATATAGACGCGGAGTCCGTGGTGAGCCAAGCCGTATTGCTTGGGAGTCGTGAGCAAAGATCGGTGACAGCAGAGGATCTAAGTTAATTTCGATCTGATGGTTCAAGCGTTTAAAGAGTGGCAGGTGATTTGCGATGCCTTAGCCAGTGGCAGGCAGACGATTCTTATTCGCAAGGGAGGAATCCATGAAGGGAGAAGCGGTTTTTCCTTCGCACATGAGTCATTCTATCTCTTTCCAACGAAATTCCATGCTCAATTGGATCAAGTGAGAGAGGAAACTTTCCAACCGGAAAAAGAGTGGCAAGAAGGCGATATGATGGAAATCACTCATCATGCTGAAGCAATCTTTGCTGTTACGGTGACGAGTTGGGATAAAGTTCAGTCACTCCTACCTTTTCATATATATGCTGAAAAAACCCTCGAAGATCGCTTCTACTGGGAAGGAAAAGGGATGCCTTCAGGTAGCTTGCATGTCGCATTTGTAAAGGTTACGGAGCTTAAGAAACCTTGGGATTTGCCTTATGAAAAACGTTATGGTGGTTGCCGCTCATGGCTCGAACTACCTGAACCGCCTCCTGAACGGTTGACCGGTTGCCGTCCCGTGCTAGAGCCAACTGAATTTGATAAGATTCAATCCGATCTTTCTGAAATTCTTCGCTCGGCTTAGTCTGAATGTGTAGGAATTCGGTTTTTTAGACAAAACCGATTAAGTTAAACGCTTATCTTTTCAATTGCTCTGAATGAGTAATCCGAGTAAAAGCCTCCTAACCCCGAATTATGCGTTTGTTCAATTTAAAACCCGTTTTCGCATATATCGCGATACCTCTCATTGCCAGCTGTGGTCCATCGATCAAAACGCTCTCTCAAAGCGAAATAAAAGAAGGGAAGACAAAGGAGCTCGTTTCTGTATCTCCCCCGTCCGCTGCACTCATTTCAGCTGCAGCAAATAAACCAAAGGATAAACATTCCATGCCAATTTATACCTTTGGTGAGCGTAATCGAATTGTCCGCACGACCGCTTATACATGTTCGGAAGACGATCACCTAATTTATGGCAACAAGAATGCTACCGGAACGAAGCTCCAGTATTCGAATAAAGTGCGTAGCACGGCGGCTGATTGGTCCTTCTATCCCGTTGGAACGGTTTTTCGTATCAAAGGAGTTCCTCACCTCTATGTCGTCGATGACTATGGATCAGCGTTGACTGGGACGGGAACTATCGATCTGTATCATCCTTGCAAGCACACCATGGGTTTGTGGGGGCGTCGTAATGTTGAAATTAGTGTGGTGCAATGGGGGTCGTTTAAGCGAAGTGCTGAGATCCTCAGTGGACGCACCAAGCATAGCCATTGCCGGAAAATGTTGGCAAATATTACCCGTCAGCGACCAGATCTCGCTTACATCGCGAAGCGCTAGACCATATTTAAATTACTGAATCGGTGCCATCAGGCGGGCAGCACGGCAGGCTGCTCGGAAGAGGAACGGTTTTCCTCGAAATTCCTCAACACAAGCTTCGTTGGCTGTCTTGAAGTCATTTTCGAGCATCTTTCTTATTTCGCGGACAAATTTCTGATCTGGGCTGAATGCGGTGATCTCGAAGTTGAGTCTGAAAGATCGATTATCCATGTTGGCAGTTCCAACGGTTGCCATTCGATCGTCAATGAGCATGACTTTCTGGTGTAAGAAGCCGGCGTCATATTGGAAGAGCTTCACGCCGTAGGGAATGGAATCTTCATAATAGGTGAATGATGAGAGCCAGACGAGTTTGTGGTCGGGAACTTTGGGAATCATAATCCGAACGTCCACGCCTCGGAGTGCGGCTAGTTGCAAAGACTTCAGGACTGCATCATCAGGAACAAAATAGGGGCTAGTGATCCACAGTTGTTCTCGCGAAGAGTTTGCTGCCTCGATCACCAGCATTTGCCAAGAGTCCAGTGGGTCAGCGGGGCCAGTGGGAATGATTGCCGCGACTTGATTGCTGGGTTCATCGGATGTTTCCCATGCAAGATTAGCGACTCGGTCCGAAGCCCAATACCAGTCTTCGAGAAAAACTAACTGGATGGCTTGGACGGAAGGGCCTGAAATTTTAAGATGCGTATCCCTCCAATCGCCAAATCGCTGGGACCGTCCTAGATATTCATCGCCAACGTTCAAACCGCCTACGAAAGCTTCGTTACCATCGATAATGACAATTTTTCGGTGATTTCGAAAATTCAGCTGAAGTCTTGACCACCAGTGTCTGTTGGCACCGAATGATTCGCATTCGACCCCCGCGTCTTGAAGCTCACCCAAGTAGGTTGATGAGAGCTTGTGAGAGCCAATTTCATCGAAAAGAAACAGAACTCGGACTCCAGCTTTCGCTCTCTCGATCATGAGTTGTTGGAATTTTTTTCCAACCTTGTCATTTTTTACGATGAAAAAATTGATACAGATATACGAGGATGCCTTTTGCATGGCGGTGAAAAGTTCGTCAAAGGTCTCCTCTCCGTTGATCAAGAGTTTGAGTTTGTTGCCTGTGGTGAAGGGGAGTCCTCCTAGTTCCTCGGCGGCTCTCTCAAAAATATCGTTTTCTGGGAGGTCGATAGAAAATCGATGCAAGCTTTGATGCATATCTCTAGCGATTTTGCGGAGTTCGGCATCGTTGCCTCTGCGGGCTCTCACATAACCTGCAAATTTATTTCGGCCTAACAGCCAATAGAGCGGAATGGAGAGAAATGGTATGAACATCAATGAAACGACCCATGCGATGGTGCCCTGCGAGGTGCGGGTGTGCATCAGCGCATGGAGAATATGAAGGATACCAAAGACGTAGAATGCGGAGATACTGAGTATTCCCCACCAAGTGGAAGTTTCTATTTCAATACCGAGCATGGTAGGAGACTGGTCTTTTTTTCCTGATGAAACAAGCCGTCGGAATCTGGACCGTTATTGTGTCAAAAATCAAGGATGTAGCGCAGCTATTGGAGCTCCTCTCGCCTCATATTTTCGCCCCGTTTGCGACTTTTATCAGAAATATCAGATCACTCGATCGACGAACAAACTTTAGGAAAACGGTCTCGTTGAAAATTTGCGGTTTCTCCAAAACGATCCTTAGATATAGGGTTGGATATGGATGAAACGGAACTAACCCCGAAGAATATCGTGCTGATTGGTTTCATGGGTAGTGGAAAGTCGACGGTTGGCAGAGAATTGCATCGAAGACTTGGATACGCACTGGCGGATACTGACGAGATGATCGAGAAGTCTATTGGGAAAAAGATCACCGAAATTTTCAAGGAAGAAGGTGAATCAGCGTTTAGAGATTTTGAGACGTTGCAGTTGATTGAGATTTCAAAAAACTCTGATGAACGCCATATTATTTCGACTGGTGGAGGGATCGTCGTAGGCCCTCAGAACCGTAGTCTACTGAAAAATCTCGGCTATGTGGTTTGGCTGGATGCTCCTGAAGATGTGATTTTCGAAAGGACTTCAAGAAATCGAGACCGGCCACTGCTGAACAACCAAGATGCAAAGACAAAAATTTCGAAACTGTTGGCTGAAAGGGAGCCTTGGTATCGTGAAACGGCGCACTTGAAAATTGATACCGCAGGTCTGGATTCGGCTGAAATTGCTACGGGAATTCTTGAGAGCGCTCGGTACTATTTTACAAGTGGAGTATGACTTCGAATTCCGAGAAAGTGAAATCAATAGCGGCCGATCTCGGTTTCGACGATTGCCGGATTGCCACTGCGAAGCGCGCTACTCATGCGGACCGTTTTGATGAGTGGTTGGCAGATGGACAAAATGGTAGCATGGCATGGTTGGAGAAAAATCCGGCGAGGAGATGCGATCCGCGCGAAGTCCTAGAGGGCTGTAGGTCGGTCATTTGCTTAGCGATCAATTATTTTCCGGGAAATGACCCGTTTTCCTCTGAACATCCGAAGAACTATCGAATTGCCAAGTATGCTTGGAATTTTGACTACCACGATATTATCGAAAAGAGGTTGGCAGAGTTCAATCAGAAGCTCGTCGAGATTGGGGGGAGGCAACGCTACTATGTTGATACCGGCCCGGTTTTGGAGAGGGATTTTGCCACGGACTCAGGCTTGGGTTGGAACGGCAAGTCTACGGTGCAAATTCATCGAAAACTTGGAACTTGGTATTTTCTTGCGGACATTTTGACGACGCTCGAATTGGAAGAGGATTCCGAGTTCGGAGATCATTGTGGGAAATGCACGCGATGTATTGATGCTTGCCCGACTCAGGCAATCACGGCACCCCACAAGCTCGACGCAAGGAGATGTATTTCCTATCTCACGATCGAAAATCGCGGAGCAATCCCAGTTGAGTTTCGTCGCGCAATTGGTGACCGAATTTATGGCTGCGATGAGTGCTTGGAGGTTTGCCCGTGGAATCGATTCGCGAAGAAGTCACAGGAGTTGCGTTTTCATGCTAGAGAGAAAATTTTCACGAATCAGCTGAGAGATTTTCTTGAGATGGATGTCGAAGAGTTTCGGGTGACGTTTGCGAAGTCGCCAATCAAACGCATCAAACGAGATCGTTTTTTAAGAAATGTATGTGTTGCTCTGGGGAACACTGGGGCGAAAGCGGATTTACCCGCCCTGCAAAAGGCAGTGGAGCAAGAAGCTGCATTGGTGGCGGAGCATGCGCAGTGGGCGATTGATGAAATTCAATTAAGGCACTCAAGGCCTGAAGGTTGAAGATTGGGGCTAAATCGGCCGAATTGGTGAGGATTTCTGCCATGTTCTGCGAAAATTAGCGATTTTGCCCTTTTCGGTTGGTCTCAAGTTCGCTGTATTCGCCCTGCGGATATGAGTATTCCGCCATACTGCCCCTTTCTCATATGTTGATCCTTCTCGTCGCACTCCCGATCCTAGCATTTTTCGCGATCCTGTTGGGAGCGCCCGCCCGAAAAACAGCGGTTGGTGCCTCTCTGATCAATCTAATCCTGGGACTTGGCAGTGCGTTTTCTTACGACCATCAAATCTGGGAGTTTTCTTTCCTTGTTCTCGCGAAACCGGAAATTCATCTCGGTTTCGGATACATCGATGGAATGAGCCTCATCATGGTGCTTCTCTCCGTCATTGTGGCGTTTGCAGCAGTGCTTTCTGGAGAGGCACCGAAAGGTAGTGAAAAGCTCTACTTTGGCTCTTCCTTGTTGATTGCTGCTGGAGCCATCGGAGCGTTTGCTTCAACGGATTTATTCTTTTTCTATGCCTTCCATGAGCTGGCTCTGGTTCCAACCTTTTTGATGATTGGTATCCTCGGGCGTGGCGACCGCCGAACTGTGGCTTGGAAGATTACCATCTACCTTGGTTTGGGTTCTCTTGTCCTGCTAGCTGGTTTGGTGTGGCTGGCGGCTCTTGCGGGGACATTTGACCTGAGAGAAATTGCCAATGCCTCTAGCGGAATCGATCCGGCCGCGCAAAAGGGTATTGCAGCCCTGTTGATCATTGGGTTTGGAACGCTGGTTTCGCTGTTTCCATTTCATTCATGGGCAGCTCCTGCCTACGCCAGTGCACCTGCTCCTACGTCCATGCTCCACGCGGGGGTGCTGAAAAAATTTGGCCTCTATGGATTACTTCGAGTCGCCTTGCCAGCTGTGCCTGAAGGATTCCAAGCTTGGTTGATTCCACTTCTTGTCCTGCTTCTGGGAAATATTATCTGGGTCGGACTCGTGACGATTTCCCAGAAACGTTTGGATTCGATGCTTGGTTCATCCTCCGTGATGCACATGGGCTATATTTTCTTAGCCATTGCGGCATTGATTGCGGTTCCCGAGAACGACCTAGCCGTTCCGGCAGCAGTTGTATTGATGTTTGCACACGGCATTTCCATCGCACTACTGTTTGGGTTAGCGGACCGTATCGAACGAACGACGGGTTCGCTAGACCTTGCTGATATGGGAGGGCTTGCAAAGTCCGCGCCAGGAATGGCCTTGCTGTTTGGAATTGCTGCGATGGCTTCCATCGGCTTGCCTGGACTGGCCAACTTCTCTGGCGAAGTTCTCGTCTTTCTATCCGCGTTTCGTGACTACGTGCCGGCGGATGGCTTTGGACCTGTGCAAATCGCCTGTATTATTGCTATCTGGGGGGTGGTTATTTCGGCTGTGTATATGTTGCGAGCCTACCGAAATATTTTCCAAGGGCCTGCGGTAAAATCGACGAAGGACGTCAACGACCTGACCTTGGTTGATCGTATTCCGGCTATTCTACTAATTGTCGCACTCCTCGCCGTTGGTCTTTACCCGAATCTTCTGATCAATTTCCTTACAGAAACGACAAAGCTTTAGAGAAGTTCCGAACCCTTTTAAAACAACGTTTCAGAATTCAGTTTTCCCAATCATGCCCGCCTACTATCTGGAAGCTCTCACCGTCACTCTCGGTTTCATTATTCTATTGGCTGAAGCGTTTGTGCCGGCCAAGAACAAGTCTTGGGCCGGATTCGGAGCCGCAATCGGCCTGACAGCCATTTTGATTCTCACCTTCTTTGCCGTGGGTCCCGATCAGAACCCAGATTCAGCTTGGGCTGGATGGGCGCTCTGGAATTTCTACGAGTTTGATTCGATGGCTCGATTCTTTAAGGGGTTTGCTTTGGTGACCACCATTGCCGTAGTGTTGATGGCGGTAGACTACCGTAAGATTCTTGCTCGATTCACTGAAGATGCAGAGACGGAAGAGGGCACGGGGGAGTTCTACTCACTGCCGATCTTTGCCTGTGCTGGAATGATGTGGATGGCATCCGCGAAAGACCTGGCAGGTGCTTTTGTGGCACTGGAACTGGTGACGATTACGTTCTATATCCTTGTCGCTTTCATGCGGCGCAACGTCGGCTCACTAGAGGCTGGAGTGAAGTATCTGATTCTAGGTGCGCTCAGCACGGGTTTCCTTGTTTACGGGATTGCTTGGATTTACGGAACCACTGGAACGATGAGCTTAGAGATACTGCCAAAAGCCGTTTCAGAAGTTGAGAACACCGTGCCACTTTTGTTTGGCGTTGCGTTGGTCCTAGTTGCTCTGGGCTTCAAAGTGGGAGCGGTTCCGATGCAAATCTGGATTCCCGATGTCTACCAAGGCGCGCCCACACCTACGACAGCTTTTCTTTCAGTCGGATCGAAGGCAGCGGGCTTCATTCTTCTAATTCGTTTTCTTGCACCGTTTTTGAGCGAAGGTTCACCTGTGAAGACTCAGGTTCTCACCATTTTGTTGATCATCGCATCTGCGACGTTGCTGTTTGGAAATCTTGCGGCAATTGCCCAAACGAATTTCAAAAGGCTTCTGGCCTATTCTTCGATCGCCCATGCGGGTTTCCTCATCCTTGCATTGGCTGCATGGAATCCGGGTAGCGAATCCGCGATTTCCTCAAGTGAAGCGGTCTCCTTTTACTTAGCGACGTATCTCATGATGACACTGGGCGTGTTCTTCGTGACTGCGCAGGTACGAATCAATCGTGAAGGAGAGACGATCAATGACTTCAATGGTCTTGGAAAGAGGAACCCTGTATTGGCCCTCGCTCTCACTGTCTTATTAGCCTCTCTTGCGGGAGTTCCTTTGACGGCTGGCTTTTTAGGGAAGTTCTTTGTCTTCTCCCTTGCGGCAGAAGCTGGACTATGGGTTGGACTGGGAATTGCGGTGGTGGCTGCTGCTGCTGGCTTTTACTACTACTTCAAGACGATCCGAGCCATGTGGTGGATTGAGCCAGCCGATAGCTCGGTGATTTCCCTGCAGATGATCTCGAAAGTTTCCATCGGTGTGTTGACGGCACTGACCTTGCTGTTCGGGATCTATCCCTACCCGATTCTGCAGATGCTTCAGTAGCAGTCTATCGGATGTGTTCTTTGAGCCATTGGTAAAAGGGATCCCAATCCTTGCCCAGAGCTGTCGCAGTTTTCTCTCTATCAGCTAGAATCGAGAGCCGATCAGGGATTTCCACGCTGCTCACGCCAAGTTCTTGTTCCATGATATCTTGGAATTTTGCTGGGTGAGCGGTTTCAAGGGTGATGGTGACCGCTTCCGGATTCGCCAAGCGATATTTCTGCGCTGCAAGCCAGCCAACGGCTCCGTGGGGATCGATTTGGTAGCCGTAAGTCGATGAGACCTCTCGCACAGCAGAACGGGTTTCTTCGTCCGAAAAACTCATGCCAGAGATGCATTCTCGCATATCTTCCCATGAGTCTTCGAATAGAGATTTCATGCGAACAAAATTTGAAGGTGCACCGACATCCATCGCGTTAGAGATGGTCGCGACACTTGGATGGGGGAGATATTCGCCATTCTCAAGATACCGTGGAACTACATCGTTTTGGTTCGTGGCTGCGATGAAGTGAGCAACGGGCAGACCTAACTGTCTAGCAAGTAGGCCGGCGGTTAGATTACCAAAATTCCCAGATGGAATGACGAATACTGGCTTGGTCCCTTCGGGGAGCTGGCGCGCGCTGTGGATGTAGTAAAAAGACTGGGGAACTAGCCTCGATAGATTGATCGAGTTTGCGGAGGTCAGATTCATTGTTTCGGAGAGCTCGCGGTTCAAGAAGGCAGTTTTAACCAACTTCTGGCAGTCGTCGAATGTTCCATCGATTTCGAGCGCTGTGATGTTTCCACCGAGTGCAGTGAGTTGTTTTTCCTGAAGACCGGAGACTTTGCCTTTCGGGTATAGGATTACAACGCGAGTTCCTGAAACGTTGTGGAATGCCGAGGCAACGGCTCCGCCTGTATCACCAGAGGTGGCGACCAAGACGGTGAGCATTTGATTTTCATCTTTAGTTAGATGGGCCATCAAGCGTGCCATGAATCGCGCGCCAAAGTCCTTGAAGGCAAGAGTTGGCCCATGGAATAGTTCTAAGATTTGATCTTGTTGCGTTAGAGTTGCCAAAGGGGCGTCAAAGGTGAGAGTGCCCCCGACGATTTCTTGAAGGTCTTCGGTTGAAACGTCTTCACCAAAAAAGGCATTCGTGATAGCTAGGCCGATCTCTTCAAAACTGAGATCTCTCCATGAGTTCCAGAAATTCTTTCCCAATACTGGGAGCTCATTCGGCATGTAGAGCCCGTTGTCTGGTGGAAGAGACCGGAGGATGGCTTCTTTCAGGTCGACCTGATGAGAAGGGTTGTTGGTGGAATGGTATTTCACGGATCGACGTAGGGCTGCGCTTCAAGAGTTGTGAGTCGAAACAGGGCGGCTCATTCGACTAGATGGACACCCCTTGGATTGACCTTGGAAATATGAACTTGGCAATTGATTGGAATTGCCGAAAAGACAGCTTCGACCGCGGCTCCAGCTTTTCTAGCGCTTTCTTCTCCTTCACAAAGAGCGAAGACGGAAGGGCCTGCGCCTGAAATCGAAAAGCCTAGAGCTCCAGCAGAAAGAGCCGCACGTTTCGCCTTATAAAAATCAGGAATGAGTTTCTGACGGCGAGGCTCAGCGATGACATCGTGTATGGAGCGTGAAATGAGCCCGTAGTCTTCTTGAATCAGACCGCAGATTAGTCCGCCGAGGTTACCGATTTGCTGCGTCGCATTGGCAAGCGGAATATCGGTTGGGAGGATTTCTCGTGCGACTTTCGTCAGGATCTCGATGTCTGGATGGACAACGGCTGCCCAAAGGTTTTTAGGGCATGGGATTTGAGCAAGATCGAGTTCTTCGTTTGATCTGATGAAGACGATGCCACCCAGAAGACAAGGGCCGACATTGTCAGCATGCCATGCCCCATCGGCCGATGCTTCGCCGGTCATGGCGAAGGGAAGCAACTGCTTCTTTGAGAGTGGTTCGCCAATCAATTTATTTACGGCATAGGCACCTGCGACTGCCGAAGCGGAGGAAGAGCCTAAGCCGGATCCAAAAGGCATCTTCTTGTGGATCTCCATTTCGATGCCCCTATCCAACATCCCCAAATGTTTTAACAGGTCGAGTGCGGCAACCCCAGCGGTATTGAGTGTGGGGTCTTTTGGGAGTTTCCCTCCATCACCTGTGATCTTTGTGATCCTTAGTCCCGGCTTCGAGGAGTTTCGGACGATGATTTCGTCTCCAGGTGAATCGATGGCAAATCCTAGCACATCGTAACCGCATGCGACGTTTGCAACGGTAGCGGGTGCGAAGACTTTTATTTCTTGGTTGTTGGGCATAGGGGAAATCTGGGATGAACGTGGCGGAAGTCTGGTTTGGTCCGCGCGTTCTAATCAAGTCTCTGTTTCATTGCGAGAGTTTACAGGAATCAGGTTTCGGGTTGTGCAACTAATTGATTGAAGGTCTCTTCTAAATTCTGAATGACTTGAGGATCAGTGACCTGTTTGTCATCAGATGTCGTGATGTAGAGTGTGTCCATCGCTACTCCCTTTTCGGTGCAAATTCGAGCGTGAGTCGTATCGAGGCCAGCTTTGTTGACGGTGTGGAAAAGATCGTGCAGTAGTCCGATTCTGTCGAGTGCCTGAATTTCTACGGTTGTGCATGTTGGATGTAGTGTGTTCGAGATCCGTGCTCTTACTGGGACGTGTAGGCCGGTGTCTTCTCTTGGTTTAAGGAAGTTGGTCTTTCGCTTCAAAAACGTCTCTGGGGAATATTCCTCAGAGTTCATAATGGTCGTAAAGGTTTTGGTAAGGCGCTTTCGAATGTTGGGATCCGAGATTGGTTCGAAGTTCGTGTTGCAGACACGAAAAATATTCAAGACGATATCATCAGTTCGAGTGAATAGATCTGCAGAAAGAATATTCACCTCTTCGGATGCCAAAGCGCAGCAAAGCTTTTCTAATAGCAGTGGTTGATCTCGACTTGCTAGAAGAAGATTTGAGTAGCCTTTGTCTGGAAAATCAATCCATTTGAACGAGAATGGAAATCCAGTTTTTGCTTCTTTCTCAGCTTTGAGGAATTGGCGGACGGTCTTGATCTGTGTTTCAATATCGGAGGCTGAGCGGTAGGGGAACGCTGCGTCTGGCATCCGATCAAAGTGCTCATCAATCTCGACTGCCGAGTTATCACTCATGGCTACGACGATCTCTGATTTTAATTCTTCACGATCAGTATCTAGGCTTTTTTCGTAGTTCTCTTTTCCTGTGTTTAGGAAGCGATGCGTTGCGGTATGAAGTTGAAGCATGAGCGAAGATTTCCAGCCATTCCAAGCGTCTGGAGCAGTGCCGCTTGTATCGCAGTAAGTGAAAAGAAGGAGGGCGTCCAAGTTCTCAGTTGTTTTCATGATTGCTGCAAACTCCGCTATGACTTCTGGGTCCTCTAGGTTTTTGGTGGTCGCGAAGCGCCAGAATGAAAGGTGATTGTCCACGAGGAACATGATCAGTGCCCGACGCTTTCCTTTGATTTGTAATCGGTTGCAGAGTTCTGTCGCGAGCATGGCCGAACCATCAATATGCTCTCTCACATCCTCGGAACGTCCGGTGTCGTGAAGAATAAGGGCTAGATACAAGGCGTATGGATCGACAATTTCATGGAAGAGGCGCCGGAAAATTTTACGGCTCGGATCGGTATTTTCAATGAGGTGATCAAGCTCATCAATGCATCTCAATGTATGTTCATCTGCCGTGTAGCGATGAAAAAATTCATGCTGAACCAAACAATCCAGTGCTCCAAATTCTGGTAGGTATCTACCTAGGAAGCCGATCCGGTGCATTTGTCGTAGAGTCTTTGAGACTTGCCCTTTGCGCTCTAGGATCGCTTGGAACGTTTCACGGTTCGCCTTGAGGTAACGGAAGGGTCGATCAATGATTTCCCAATGGCTTGCGACAAGTCTTCTCATCTGAGGTGAGAGTCGCAACTGCCGAACCTGGGTGTGTTGAAATAGTCGCATTAGGCGATGCGGGTCATCGCTAAAGATTTCTTGGTTGCTTGGGTAGATCCGTCCATTTCTTGCGATGAAACCGTCAAACTCTTCTCGCTTTTTTCGACGCAGTGTTAGGAAAGAGACTAGGCCGCTTTCCGCATTTTGATCCTGTTGGATTTGGAAAAATTCCATGATGGAATTTGTATGGCGGTAGAGGTCGCGAGTGTGGCGATAGTAGTCGCGCATGAACGATTCCGTTCTTCGTAAAATACTTGTTTCGGGATAATCAAATTCTGTGGCGACGATTCCTTGGAAACGCAGCGTGAGGATATCAGTCGATTTCCCAGTATGGTAATGAAGTTCATTGCGAACGCGTAGCAGAAAGTCATGCGCATCTTCGATTTCACGCATGGTATTTTTTGTGATCATGCGGCTTTCTAACATCTTCTGAAGGCTCATTTGGCCAGTCTTGACTCGTGCGACCCAGAGGATGTTTTGGTAATCGCGTAGTCCACCACATGATTCCTTCACATTTGGCTCCTGAAGGAAAACGGTATGCGAGCTCTTCTTATATCGTGAGCTAAGATCATGGCGTCTGGTTTCAAGAAACGCATCCTGATTTTTGCTCACACAATTTTTCTCAAAGCTGTCCAAAAAGTTTTTGTAGAGTTCTGAATTTCCCGCAATTTTCCGTGTATCTAGGAGAGCGGTGAAGTTCTGCTGATCAGTTCTAGCCTCCTGAATACACTCGTTGATGGAGCGGCATGAGTGGCCAATCTTGAAGCCTAGATCCCAGAGTGGATAAAGGACTTGTTGAACGAGATCTTGAACGTTTTTCGGGAGTTTCGTTGAAGCGCGCGGCAGGAGAAAGAGGATATCGATATCTGAACCTGGGTTGAGAATTCCGCGTCCGTATCCACCGATCGCGACAAGTGCTAAAGGCGACTCATCAATTTTTTGCGATTTCATGACGGCGCTGAGTACGGCGGTTAAGAGCCGGTCAATCATCTCCGCTAGGGCTTCAGAAACTGCGACGCCTCCAGCACCGGCACGATGTCGCTCCATGATTTTCTGCTGCTCGCACTCGATGTATCGCTTGTAGAGCGAGATACGTTCCGATTCTGAGAGTTGTCCGTCGATCGCTGGTTGCAACGAAACGGTTCTATTTTCACTTAGTTCAGGCATGATTTGATTGAGTATTTGTAAGGGGGAAACGGATCAATGAAGTTCCAGCGTGGCTTTGCCAATTGAAGTCGCTGATTCCATTTCATGGTGCACGGCTTTGAGGTTTTCTACAGAAAGCTCTCTTGGTTCAACTTGGTTGATTTTTGGGAAATTACCTTCGTCGCACCAATTCGCAATTGTTGTGAGTATTTCGCCTTGGTGGTGGAGGTCATCTGTTTGAAAGCGAGTCCTAGCTGGCATGTATTCCCAAACGATACGAGGCGATTTCAATCGAAGCGGATTGCCTATGTCTACGGGATTTTGTGTCTCTACGATCAAGCCCAAGGTTCCCAACGGGGCGAGTAGCTCTGAAGTTGCATCCCAGTAGAGTTCCGTATCGTAAAGGTTTGCGATAAGTGGAAATTCTGGGAAACCGAGCGAAACAGATTGGTCCTTCAGATTCTTGCGGTGATTGATGACATGGTCGGCCCCAAGATCGAGGCACCATTGAATACTCGCCTCACGTGATGCAGTAGTCACAACCGTGAGACCGATAGATTTTGCCAATGGAATTATCGCCGAGCCAACGCCACCAGACCCGTTGATGATCAGAATGGAGGAACCTTGAGGGAGGTCTTTGGCTACCATTCTCTCAAAAAGTAATTCCCACCCAGTCAGTGCAACAAGAGGCAACGCCGCAGCCTCGGCCCATGAAAAGGTCTTGGGCTTCTTAGCGACAACCGCTGCTTGAACGACCTGCAATTCGGCATTCGATCCTGCTTTTGTCACGTCTCCCGAGTAGAAGACTTCGTCACCAGTTTCAAAAGTCGAGACATCCGCACCCACGTGCTCGACGATTCCTGCGGCATCAAAGCCCAAGATACGAGGAGTCGGGAGATCGTCGGGTCCGATCAATTTGCGCACTTTGGTGTCCACTGGATTGACCGATACGGCTTTCACTCGCACGAGAATTTCGTCAGGAGCAGGTGAAGGGTCGATGGATTTAAATTCGCAGATGGATTGGATCGATGAGTTGAGTGCGCCGAAGGCTTTCATGGAGATAGAGGGGTTAGGTTCAAGAATCTGATTCCAAAGGTAATGATGTATGGAAGGGTGAAAATGGAAATGAGGGTGGTTGCGACCACGATTTGAACAGCCACGGCTGGTCGACCTCCATAGAGTTTTGCTAAAAGAATTGAGCCCATTGCAGCGGGCATTGAGGCTTGGACCAAAAGGACTTGGCGGAGTTCCTCAGCCATGGGAATAAATTTTGCCGACAGGATGATGATGAGTGGAGCAAGTATGATTCGGACTAGCATGGCTCCTGAAATGATTTTCCAAGAGGGGCGTTCAGTGCCTACAAGATCCATAATCGAGGCCCCTGTCATCATGATGGCGAGGGGAAAGGCACCGATCCCGATCATCGCCATAGCGGTGCGAGTTGGTCCGGTGACCCGATCATCGATTCCGATAAGAACAAGCGTCAGGCCGATCACGACGGCAATGATTGGGCCGTTTACTAATCGACGCCAAGGGATGCCTCTTTCACCGGTTAGTAGCATGACTCCTACAGACCAAATGGCCATTTCGACGCCAATGTTGTGCACGAAAAGCACTGCGACTGCAGAGGTACCCCAGAGGACTTCAACAACGGGGATTGCCGCGAAGCCATAGTTTTGACAACCGGAAGCCAAGGCGAATGTCCGGATGCCGTGGCCTTTTTTTAAGCCAATGATTTTTCCAATCAGATAACCAAATACCATACCTACCACGATTAGCCCGAATCCCAATCCCACCCCAGTCACGAGAGTGCGCGGATTCTGTAGGGCTTCGGCACCAAGCATGCGGTCGAGGATGAAACAGGGGAACATCACGGAGAACACCATGTGCATGATTCCGTGGTCATCCTCGCGCCGTAGCACTCCAAGTTTACGCAGCACCGCCCCACCGATGATGAGGATATAAACCGGTAGAACCGAAAGAACGATGGCGGAAGGCGTGATCAAGGGTCGTGAGCATGATCGCAGTGATCTGGAACTCCAAGGAAGACTTCATGAGATTTCCGCACCTTGGGGGTTGCGTTGCGCTCGAAAACAGGAACATTGAGCGCGGAATATGATAAGTATCGAGCAAATCAAAGAAGAGCTGAAACAAGTAAAGTATCCCGGTTTTTCTCGGGACATTGTTTCTTTTGGCTTAGTCAAAGAGGTTGAGATGGATGGGTCTGATACGAGCGTCAAGGTAGAGATCGCGACGAAGGACCCGAAGATACCAGAACAGATTTTCAAGGACATCCATCAAGTGCTTGGAGCGGTTGAAGGCATTGGAAATATCAAAGTGGATGTAGCGGTGAAGGATGCCCCAGAAGCCGCCTCTGGATCGGTAGGAAAAAGCTCTATCCCTGGCGTGAAACGCATCATCGCTGTGGCATCTGGCAAAGGCGGAGTCGGTAAGTCAACCGTTTCGGCGAACCTAGCAGTTGCGCTGGCGGCAAAGGGACTCAAGGTTGGTCTCTGTGACTGCGACCTTTATGGGCCATCTGTTGCACAGATGTTCGGCACGACAGAACGACCCAACGCTAATGAGCAAGATGAAATCATCCCGATTGAGGCACACGGTCTAAAACTCATGTCGATGGGATTTTTGTTGGAGGATAAATCTCCAGTAATTGTCCGAGGTCCAATGGCGACTCGTTACACGCAACAATTTCTCAGGCAGGTCGCATGGGGTGAATTGGACGTGCTTGTGCTTGATTTGCCCCCAGGGACCGGAGATATCCAGCTGACCATTGCTCAAACCGTTGCTGTTGATGGGGCAGTCATCGTGACAACCCCGCAGGAAGTCGCACTGATCGATGCTCGTAAGGCAGTGGCGATGTTTGCCAAGGTGAACGTTCCTGTTCTGGGACTCATCGAGAACATGTCTTGGTTCGAAGGAGACGACGGCAAGCGCTATTACCTCTTTGGAGAAGAGGGTGGCGTTCGCGAAGCAGAATACATGAATGTGCCCTTGCTTGCGCAAATTCCTATCGATGTTCCCACCCGCAGAGGAGGCGACCAAGGAGAGCCAGTTGCGCTTATGAAACCTGAGGAAAACAAGGTTTCCGCGGCCTTCCACGCGATGGTGGCTGATTTGGAGGTCTAGATTTTTTCGGAAATTGAGCGAATTTCCGAGTTGCCAACCCGCGTAGCGCTCATGTAGCTTGCCGCGCCGCGGGCCAGAAACCTGTCATGCAAATAGCCTCATGGTGTAATGGTAACACTACGGATTTTGATTCCGTCATTCTAGGTTCGAGCCCTAGTGAGGCTACTCTTTCTTAGGTTTACGTCAAAGTTTGAGGGATACGCCCAAGATCTGGATTTACCAGATTTTCTTTGGAAACCGCATTGATACGAATGACGAAATTTTCTTGGTATTTCTGCATTTTGAACCCGTTTTTGCAGATTGTTCGCATTAAAATTACGCCATCACATTTTCTTAGGGTCTAAATATCGTTGATCGAACCAAAGTCTGGAGAAAACAGTCGTTTGTAGGTTCTTGCGGCGTAGCCATCTGTCATTCCTGCTAGGTAGTCGCAGATGAGGCGAGCGCGGTGGGTTTTTTCTGGGGTGTCTTCAATTTCTGCAACTGTATCGCGGGGGAGAAGTTGGAAGTCTTGTCCGTCGATGAATTCGCCTTTGACGTAGCGAGTTTCGAGGACTTCCCAAAGTTGGCGGAGCATGCGTGAGCCTTTATGCTCGAGTTGTTTGAGTTGTGGAGAGAGGAAGACTACCTCGAAGGCGAGTTTTTTGAATAGCTCGGATTCTTCACGGACAAGAGGATCGATGGAGAGGCGGTAGCGGTAGCGGTTGCTAGTGGCGGAGAGAAAATTGCAATCTTCCTCCAGATCGGTTGCACGGATGTAGCTGCCAATCTTCGCTCCAACGAAGGGGTCAACTCGGCCTTTACGAATGGCCCGAATGAGATCTCCGAGTGCGGTTGTATCGGAACAATCGACTTCGTTTGCTTCAGCCCATGCCTCAATTTTTTCCACATTCAGAAAACCAGCGCGGACACTATCCGAGAGATCGTTGAGCGAGTAGGCAGTATCATCTGCCCAGTCCATGATTTGGCATTCGATAGATTTGAATGCATCACGGCTTTTGCCTGGGTTGTATTCGGCGGGGAAGTCGTTACCACCGAGAGCCCAATCGAGGTATTTATTTTGAGAGTCGTAGATAAAATGGTTTTTCGGAGGTTTTCCCGAACTGGCAAGTTCAGACCAAAGGGTTTTGTATTTAAGAATGCCGTCAAGAAAGGCACGCGAAGGGTTCATACCCGTACGTTTTGCTGAAAAAATCCGCTCAGTGAGTAGCCGCAGGGTTTGAGCATTTCCTTCAAATCCACCGTGTTCTCGGGTGAGGTGATTTAAGGTGCGCTCGCCGGCGTGCCCGAAAGGGGGATGGCCAAGATCATGGGATAGGCAAATGGCTTCGATGAGATCGGTATCGATGAAAAAATTCTCCGAAAGTAGTGAGGTAGGTTGTCGGAGAAGCCATGTCGAAATGGATTTTCCGATCTGTGCGACTTCAAGTGAATGGGTTAAGCGGGTGCGATAGAAGTCGTATTCGCCCGACCAGAAGACTTGAGTCTTATTTTGTAGGCGCCGGAACGTTGGTGTGTGGAGCACGCGGTCTCGATCAATTTGAAATGGACTACGGTAATCTCCCGATGCCGTATCTTCTGAGAATCGTTCGTAATCGAAGTGACCGTAAAATTCGTTCGGCATGAGGGATTCTGGGAGGTTTCCCAAGTGCCTTTCAAGGTAAGATTTTTTTGTGTGCGTAAGTTGCGATCGGGCACTTGATCTGCTAGTTATAATTGCAATGGAGATAAGACAAATTTTGCGGGCTGCATCGGGTTGGTTGGAGTTGGGAATGCCATCTGATGCGCTCGTGGAACTTGAGGGCTTGGATGCGGAAACTCGTGGTCAGCGTGGCGCGCTAGAACTGAGGCTTGCTGCACAGATGATGAAAGAAGATTGGAAAGAAGCTTCTGAGACAGGGATTTCGCTATGTAGGATGGCGATTGATGAGCCAGAACACTTTGTGAATGTGGCGTTCTGTCTTCATGAAATAGGTAAAACTGAAGATGCAAAAAAATGGCTACAAAGTGGTCCCGAGCGGCTATCGGATGTCCCAGTCTTTCATTACAATATGGCCTGTTATCTGTGGACCTTAGGTGAAAAGGAGCGTGCGAAGAACCATTTGGCGAGAGCGGTGGAAATGGATGAAAATTTCAAAGAGACTGCGCAACATGACAAGGATTTGATTGGAATCGATCTTTGAACTCAGTTTTCATTTCGTCATTTGACAGTCACGAAGTGTTTTGAGACGTTGCGTGGATGCAGCCCATTCAATTTGAAGAGTCCGTGATTTCGATTCTGAAGCGAGATTCACAGTATGACGGGCAGGCGTATTTTTTCCTCAAAGATGCATTGGATTTCACGTTGAAACGTTTGATGGAGGAGGAGTCCGGTCGCAATCGGCACGTGAGTGGAGAAGAGCTTCTCAAAGGGTTCCGCGATTATGCGTTGGAGCAATTTGGCCCCATGGCCGCGACTCTGATGGAGGAGTGGGGTATCACTCAATGCAGTGACGTCGGGAATATGGTTTTCCGCCTGATTGAGGAACAAGTTTTTGGAAGGCAAGATTCTGATACCCGAGAGGATTTTGAAGGCTCCTTCGATTTGTTGACCTCGTTGCGCCAGCCGTTTTTATCGAAAGCAAGAAAACGTGAACTGATTGGATCGAAAGATTCGGTTGCTGGCTGAAAGCGCTCATTTTCACGCCTTCTGCGTTAAGGTGTCGGAATTGGAGGGGGAGTGTTTGGAGGTGGTGGAGGGAGCGTTTTCGGGGCTTTCGGGGTGATATCCGATCTCCAGGCAAGAAAGGTTAGTAGGAGGACACCGGCGATGCTACCGAATCCACATGTAACTGCTGCAACCATGCCGATGACAAAGGGTGCGAGGCCGACGATGATCAGGATGATTGCTGAGGGCTTGAGTTCAAAATTCATGGTTGCCAATCGAAGTCGTGAGCGGGCGACAATCATCCCAAGGAATGCGTAGCAGACGACGGCGGTGATTGCGCAAAGGTGGTAAAAGATGACGGATGGAATGGCCCATTTTGAAGTTGCAGCGGCATTCATCCAGATGCCTCCGCCAATGAGGCTGAGGCCGCCTCCAGTGATTGCTGAAAATAAAAATAGAAAGAAGACACCCATTTTTGCTGCGAGATGGGTGAATCCAGAAGCGGCTAGAGCTGCGGCGGAGATAACAGCAGCAGCGGAGAGTACGGTGCCGGCATTTGCGAGTTCATGAAACCACTCAATCCCGCCAATGAAGTAGCGAATGATGATGTAGGGGAGCAGAGAGGTGAATGTGAGGACACTTAGACCCCAGAGCATCATAAATTTACCAAATACGATCTGCCAGCGACTGAGTTTGGTGAGAAGTAGGATTTCATGGTTTCCCTCGTCAATCTCTTGTGGAAGCAAAAGGAAGCCTCCTAACGGCATGAGGATTCCGCAAATGATCATGGCGACCCACCAGAATGGTCCGATATGATCAGGGTCCCAGAATAGCATGGCGGAGAGGTCGCCGGATCCGCCAAGGTCGAACTGAAATTCCGCGATGATTGCAGCTGTGGCAAACAGATGAATACCGAGAAAGGGAAAGACGAAGCTAGATCGTCTCAAGCTCTGACGGAGCTCCTTGGCAGTCATCGGGCCGAATCGATCCGATAGGTCGGTGTAATTGCTCGATTGCACGCAGAAGGTTCAGGGGAGTATATCCGAGTAAATTCCTGGGTCACTCCCCGGAATTTCAATCGCTCCGCAGTTTTTCTTGTAAAACTCCTTGGGACCGACACCGCCGATGATGGCGTAGGCGTATCCAATTTCTCTCAGGGATTCGAGAGCTTTGAACAGTAGTGCTTTGCCTAGTCCTGTGCCTCTTGCTTCTTCAATGACACCGGTGGGGCCGAAATAACCTCGGCAAGTGGTTTCATAGCAGGAGAATCCAAGGATTTCACTGTCTCGTGTCGCGATCCAGCAGGAGACTGGCTGTCTTGTGACCGCAACCTCAATCTCACTCGCCCATTTTTCAGAGAAATGTTTTCGAGCGAATTCGCAAACTGTATGCCGTTCGAAAGCACGTGCTCGTCTCAAGGTGATTCCCTGATCCACTACTTTTCTATAAATTACCTCCGTTTCCCCCAAGTCGTATAGTCGGACGAGCATGTCGATCATGGAGCTATCATGATGTCTTCGTAGGCGATAGGTGAAGCGTCGAATTATCTATTTTCCTTGCCAGAAAAGCGGGTTCTGGCTCGTAGTCTTCCTAGATGAAAAATCTCACCCTGCTTTCCGCCCTAGCTGCGCTGCTTGTTCAACCTGTTTCTGCAAAATCCAAATGGTTCGAAGAGATGGAAATTGGTCCATTTTGGATGAATACTTTCGGCCACTATATGGAAGGAAAGAAGCGCGTTGATGCGATCAAGGGGTTCTCCATCGATCTAGGAGATAATTGGAGAGCGTTATACGATACGGAGACTCTCCGATTGGTTACGGTCTACAATGGCGGAATTGAATGGGGCGGAACTCCATGGACGGGGCAGCATGGTAAAATTATCACGATGGCAAATAAGGATGCGCTGGTTGTTACATCAGGTATTTCTGGATGGGCGGATGCCGAGGGTAGCTTTGAGGATAAGCGAGCTATTCCTGGTCATGGAAATATGGGTCATGGGACGTTCACGGGGCATTACCGACATGGTCGTGAGATTGTTCTGGAATACGAAGTGAATGGCACAGGAGTTCTCGAACATCTTGCAAGAAAAGATGGGGCGGTGACTCGATCTTTTGAATTCGGTGACCGTGCTTCTGAGTTGTTGTTCGTCGTCGCGGATGAAAGCGGAACCTTCAAGGTTACCGACGGCGGGAAATCTGCTGTTTCGGAAAGTGGATTAAAGGTTTCAGCAACTGATGGTCTTGTCCTTTTGGCGGATTCAGATAATGGACGCAGACTTTTGGGGAAAGTTGCGAAAGGTAACGGGGATCTCGTTGCAAGTATAAGCTATTCAAAAGGCGGAGCAAAAGGAACCGTATTGAAACCAGACTTTGATAAACTGACAGCAGGAGGCGCTGGAATTTGGAAGGAGGTTCTTACCACAGAAGGCAAGGTTTCGACGAAGAAAGATCAACCCTATGTGACGGATGTTCTAACCTTGCCTGAAGATAATCCATGGAAGTCCAATCTGCGATTCGGCGGCTTTGATTTTATCGATAAAGATTCGGCGGCACTTTCGAGTTGGAATGGTGATGTTTGGATTGTTCGAGGGTTAGAAGGGGATTGGAAGGAACTGAAGTGGCAGCGCATTGCCTCGGGACTCTTTGAGACTCTTGGGCTGAAAGTAGTCGATGGCCAGATTTACGTGAATGGCAGAGATCAGATCACGAAATTGATCGACCTCAATGAAGACGGCGAAATCGATTACTTCAAAGTCTTCAACCGGGATGTCTATGTCTCAGCTAACTTTCATGAGTTTGCTTTTGATTTGCAAACTGATGCTGAGGGGAATTTCTATTTCAGCAAAGGCGGTCCCGTGAGAGGTGGAGGACGAAATTTTGAGAAGATTCTACCGCATCACGGAATTGTCGCAAAGGTCTCCAAGGACGGAAAAAAATTCGAAGTGTTGGCGACGGGATTACGCGCTCCGGGTGGAGTAGGAATCGGGCCAGACGGACAGATCACAACAGGTGAGAACGAGGGGACCTGGCAGCCGTGCTGCAAGATTAACTTTCTTCCGACTAACGAGATCCCTTCATTTTTCGGAACGGAGCAAACGAGGCAATCTCTTAAAGATGCTCCATATCGCGAACCATTGGTTTATCTACCAATGGATGTGGATAATTCAGGCGGATCTCAAATTTGGATTCCCAAGTATGCGAACTTTGGATTGAAGACTGGCGAATTGCTGCATCTTTCCTACGGTAAATCTAGTATTTACCGAGTGCTTCCTGTGACACGAAGTGGGAAACTTCAGGGTGGAGTCGTGAAGATGCCAATTTCGCTCCAGTCATCCGCGATGCGTGCTAGGTTCCACGGAGATGGCTCGATGTATGTTCTTGGCTTCAGGGGTTGGCAAACCAATGCGGCGAATAAGTGTGCCTTCCAACGCATCCGATACAACGAGGACGCAGGGCCGATTTTATTGCCTAATAAACTCGAATATACCGACCAAGGTGTAAAAATCTCTTTCCCAGTCAAGCTTGATGAGGAACTTGCAGAAGACCCTACGAGCTTCTCTGTTCAACGCTGGGATTATGTGCGAGGGCCACAGTATGGCTCAGGTGAGTTTTCCGTGGATAAGGTTGATAAGGAGGCCAGGGAGCTTGCTCTTAAAAAGGAGTCGAAAAAGTTTAGAAATCGTGATACTGCGAAAGTTGAGTCGGCAAAACTTTCCAGTGATGGTATGACCGTTGAGCTAAAGATTGAAGGTATGAAGCCTTCGATGTCGCTAAAAGTCGGATACGATCTCGAAGATCTAGACGGTGAAGTTCTCAACAGCGAAGTTCACATGACGGTTTATGGTGATTAATATTTACGCGTGAAAAACTTTCTCAGAGTAATCGCTTTTTCGTTCCTTCTCTTAGGAGTAGCACAGGCAGATATCGTTGCCTCGTTTCAACAAGGTGAAAAGGCCGACACGCGGGTGGATCGATTACCTGCCATCTCCGTAGAAGTTGGGCAGGCAGCGACGCCTTTTTTGGAAGCCGGGCAATTTGAAGTGAAATGGAATGGCTCCATTGAACTACTGGAGCGCCAACGTCTCTACTTTTCCTTTGAAGGGAAGGGTAGTGCCTCTTTGAAGATTGGTGGCGAAGAGGCGCTAACCGAGAGTGGTGAGCTTGGAACCGAAAAATCAAAAAGATTGCGTCTGAATCCAGGGGTGCATGAAGTCGAAATTACTTACACGAGTTCTGAAGACGGTTCGGGAAATTTTCGCCTGTATTGGGAAGAGAAAGGGATGCCGCGTCAGACGATTCCTCCAACGGTTTATAAAACAGAGATCGGCGAAGTCGCACTGGCAGGTGAACTGAAACGCCACGGTAGGGTGGTGTTCGCAGAACAGAATTGCGTGAAATGCCATAACCCAGAAGAAGGATTTGGTGCAAATCCAATGCCGGAAGTGCTAGAGATCGCTCCACTACTTGTTGGAATTGGAGAGAGAGTTTCGGAGGAATGGCTGAGAAAGTGGATTGCGGACCCTGCTGCTCTGAAGCCAAACACAAAGATGCCAAGAATGGTAGATCCGACGACAAAAGAGGGACTCCAGAAAGCCTCCGATCTTGCGGCGTTTCTCGTTGGTAAGAAGGGTGAGATCAAGAAATCAACTAAGCCAGACCCTGAGCTAGCGAAGGAGGGTGGTGTGCACTTTCATGAACTTGGCTGCGCGGCTTGTCATTTTCCGCTAGGTGAAGAGGGTGATAAGGATGGGACCAACCGAGTTCCACTCAACAACGTTGCATCGAAATTCCTACCAGGCCAGTTGGTGAAGTATCTAAAAACCCCGGAGGTCTACCATCCATTTTCGGGAATGCCGAATTTCAGATTCTCCGAAGCTGAGGTGAATTCACTCGCTGCATTTTTGATAACTGAATCGGAAGGGAAAGAAACCAAACTGAAATATGAATTTCCAGAAGGTGATGCGGTGCGAGGTGCTCAAGTTTCAGAGAGCCTTCAATGTGGGACCTGTCATCCGGGATCGCCGGGAGGAGTTTCTAAATCCGTCCCACTGGATCAAATTTTCAAGGCTGATTGGAATGAAAAAGGTTGCGTCTCAGAGGATACTGGGAAGAAAGGATTGCCGCATCCAAATCTGACGGATCGCGAGCGTGAAGCACTCAACGCATTTGCAAAGATCGGCCATGAGTCGTTGATGAAGAGAAGTCCTGCCGAGTTTTCCGAGAGGCAGTTGACCAGTAAACGCTGCGTTTCCTGTCACACAATGGATGAGCAAATTTCGCTTCTCGATTCAATTCATGGTTCCACTGCTGGTCTTGCAGCGCACGTTGAGGGCTTGAATGAGAGAGTTGATCAGACAAGGCCGCAACTGACCTATATCGGTGAAATGCTTTACACGGATTATCTTGAAAGGATTCTTTCAGGAACGGTGGAACCTCGGCCTCGCCCATGGCTTGGAATGCGCATGCCTGCTTTCAAAGGGCATGCGAAGGTGTTTTCTGAGGGGCTTTCGAGGACTCACGGCTTTGCACCAAGTTCTCCGGATGACGTCAAAATCGATGCGGAAATGGTGAAGACGGGTGAGAAGTTGGTCGGTGCGGAAGGTTTTGGCTGCACCACCTGTCATGGGATCGGAGATATGGAAGCGACCGCCGCGTTTGAAGTTGGGGCGATCAATTTCGACTCCGTGGCTGGCCGTTTGAGAGACGAGTATTATTTCCGCTGGATGGATCATCCGGCCTCGGTGGTTCCTAGTACAAAAATGCCGCGCTATGCTGAAGACGGAGTTTCTCAGAGGGGCGATATTCTAGAAGGGGATGCCGGTAAGCAGTATGATGCGATTTGGCAATGGCTGCACTCTGAAGATATCGCCAAATAAAAAGCTCCTGCCCTTTGAGGGGCGGAGCTCTTTACTGTAAGAAATAACTTTTTAGAGCAGGTCGTTGACAAGCTTCTCAAGCTTTACGATATCGGCGGCAAAGCCTCGGATACCTTGAGCTGTCTTTTCAGTCGCCATCGCATCTTCGTTGAACATGAGGCGGAAGGCCTTCTCATCGAGAGAGATTTTTTCTACTGGATCAGCATTCGCCGAGGCTTCGTTTAGTTTTTCAACGACGTCTTCCGAGGAGCCAGAAAGTTCAGCAAGAAGTTTTGGAGAAATGGTCAGGAGGTCGCAACCGGCCAGAGATAGGATTTCTCCGGTGTTCCGAAATGAGGCTCCCATGACCTCGGTTTTGTAACCAAACTTCTTGTAGTAGTTGTAGATCCCTTTGACTGAGATGACGCCCGGATCTTCGTCTCCTTGATAGTCTTTTCCGGTGTTGGCCTTGTGCCAGTCGAGGATTCTTCCGACGAATGGGGAGATCAACTGGACATTTGCCTCGGCGCAAGCAACGGCCTGAGCAAAAGAAAAGAGAAGTGTCAGATTGCAGTGAATCCCTTCTTTTTCGAGAGTTTCCGCTGCTTTGATTCCTTCCCATGTGGAAGCGATTTTGATAAGAATCCGATCGCGGGAAATTCCTTCACTTTCGTATGCTGAGATCAGTTGACGGGCCTTTTCGATGGTCCCTTCGGTGTCGAAGGACAGTCGAGCATCGACCTCGGTGGACACACGACCTGGAACGATTTTGAGGATTTCCAAGCCGAATAGAATGAGAATACGGTCGAGCACCGAGTCAGTCAGCTTCTGGCCACTCAAGCTACTACCCTTGTGCTCTTCAATAGACTTGTCGATTAGCGGGCGGTATTCGTCTTTCGAAGCTGCTTGAAGAATGAGCGAGGGATTTGTTGTCGCGTCTTGAGGCTTAAATTCCTTCATAGCCTCGAAGTCTCCGGTATCGGCGACGACAGTTGTATATTGTTTTAGTTGTTCGAGTTGAGTCATGACGTGGGAAACCTAAGAGCTAACTGGGGATTGCGTGAATGTTTTTTTTGTTTTTTGGCGGATTGTGTCAGAATCGTTTCAGCAGGAATGGATGAAGAAGAGCCGAGATATAGATTCCAGTTGAAGCGCCCAGTATGTCGGCGAGCCAGTCGTGGAAGTCGTTTCCAGAGCGGCCAGGAGTGCAGGTCTGATGGTATTCGTCCAAAGCTCCAATCGCGCAGAACAGGAGGAAGGGGAAGAGAAGCCTAGAGAGACTCAATTTTGAGGATGACCTGCGCAGGTCCAGCCAAAGACAAAATAAAATGGCTCCCCCGAAAAAGTAGCCGAAATGCAGAATTTTATCTAAATTGGGTATCTCTGGGCCGTCGACAGGTATCGGCTTGGAGAAAGAAGAAAGGAAATAGAGCGTGAAAGCCCAGAAAATGAAGGCTAGCCCCCAAGGCTTGGGTGATTTGAGAAATTTCAACTCACTTAGTATCTTTCATTTCCTCTTCAAGTCGCTCAGCAAGCCACTGTTTCATCATTGACTGGTAGTTGAGAAAGCGTGAGCGGGCGATCCGTTTGATGCGAGAGAGCATACGGGGGTCAAAGCGAAGGGTGATGGTGGTGGATTCCCGGGAGTCAGCCTCGTGAACAGATCCAGCCATCAGCTTTGGATCGAGTTCATGCTCTTGCCAGAAGTCGTTTTCTTGCTCGTAGTTCTCGAAATCAGGGATGTCAGTCCAAGAGGTAATCGTCTTCATGGGATTAGCGGGTTTCGTTATAATTTCGATCGTAGAAACGGCGTTCAGGATCTTGCATTTCGCGGGCAGAAATCACGCGTGCGATCTTGCCGTCAGTCGTGAAAGCCAAAAAAAGGTGTCTATCAGCAACGGTGCGACCCAAGGCGTAATATCGTGACTGGCCATCTTCGCGATCGTTGTCGGGAAGAAATCGAATGGCGAAGGGGTCCTCAAGAACCTCTTCAAGTTCACCTGGCCTAAATTTCTTTAGGTCGAATGGGGCATCAATGAGATCGAGTTCCATAGTTTTAAAAAGGTTATGAAGGAGTCTTTAGATGCCGAACGATTTTGTCGAGTGCTGCTTGAGCTGATATCCCGTGAAGGTCATGGAGTATGTTCGGCTTTCCATGTTCGATGAACTCATCCGGCCATCCAATTCTCTCAACTTTGGTGGAAATTCCAGCGTCGTGGAGATGTTCGATGCAAGATGCACCAAAACCGTTCGACAATACGTGGTCTTCGAACGTACAGACGACCTTTGAGTTTTTTGCGACCTTTTCTAGGAGAGCAGCGTCCAGCGGCTTAATGAAGCGGGGATTAACAAGCGAGACTGAGTAGCCCTTTTCTTCCAATAGGTCCTTGGTTTTAAGTGCGAGACTGAAGAAAGTGCCAAGGCCAACCAGGGCAACATCGGTGCCTTCTTGAATAAGCTCGCCTTTGCCAAGTTCAATTTCTGAAACGGGGTCTCCTTGAGGAGTTCCATTGATGGGGCCTCTCGGGTATCGAATCGCTGTGGGGCCATCATCGTATTTGGCCATCCACTTGAGCATTGCCACGAATTCTGGTTCGTTGGCAGCTTGCATATGAACGATGTTGGGAATGTGCCGAAGATAGCCGATATCAAAGAGGCCATGGTGTGTGGGGCCGTCATCGCCAGAAAGGCCTCCACGGTCCATGCACATCCTTACAGGGAGGTTTTGCAGGGCGATGTCATGAATAATCATGTCGTAGGCGCGCTGCATGAAAGTCGAGTAGATGGTGAGAAAAGGCTTCATGCCTTGAGTCGCCATTCCACAAGCGAAGAGGGCAGCATGTTCCTCAGCAATTCCTGTGTCGTAGTAGCGCTCGGGTAACTCCTCCTTGAATACGGAAAGGCCCGTGCCACCTGGCATAGCAGCCGTGATGGCGACGATGCCCTTATCTTTCTTAGCGAAGTCGGTCAGGGTCCGGGCATACACCTGAGAGTAAGTTGGTGTCGACGTACTCGCCGTCTCTCCAGTCTCTACGTGGTAGGCGCCCAGGCCGTGAAATTTCCCTGGATTCTCAAGAGCTGGCTCGAAACCACGGCCTTTCTCGGTGAGAATATGGAGAATGACCGGCTCATTCTGCTTTTTCAGGAAGTCGAAAGTGTGGACAAGTGTGTTGATGTCGTGGCCATCGATTGGGCCGTAGTAACGGATCCCGAATTCCTCGAAAATAACACTCGGAAGCAGGAGGTTCTTGGCGCCTTCTTCTACTTTTTTGGCGAAACGCTGGGCAAGTTTGCCGCCAAATCGCTCTACCAGTTGTTCCGCTTTCTGATGAATGCCGGAGTAGGTGGGATTC
>JBGCEE010000034.1:0-30950 GCA_045106015.1 Akkermansiaceae bacterium
TCACCGCGAAATGCCTCGGTGTGGATGAAAAAGGCCGCGTGAAAATGTCGCGCCGCGCCTGGCTCCGCGATAAAAAAGCTGAAGAGGCAGAAGCCGACGGCCCAATCGAAGAGACCACCACACCTCTTGCATAAACCGTTCTAGTCAACGTCACAAAAAAGCCGGCACCTGCGAGGGTGCCGGCTTTTTCTTTTGGACCGTTTTGCGGATGGAATTGCCGAAACGCTGCCTGACATCGCGTAGCCAATTTCTTCAAACCCCAAAAAATACGGTTTCGGCAAAGACTTTTGGCAGGGCAACCCAGCCATCCTCTGGTTTACGACTCGTTGGAAAACCCAGCCGATTTGCATAAAATTCATAAGATCGCTGTACGTCCGAAACGCATAGACTGATAATACTTATTCTAGGATCAAGCTTTGTAATTCGACTCGTGGCGAATAGGAGACTATCGAATCCCTAGTTGATAAGCGAATTTCGATTGCACCGATGCCCTAGCTCCGCACAAATGGTGCGGTGAGCGAACGCGAGAATCTTTTACCAGCCAATGCTGGAATGATCGCGGACCTGCGACTGCTCCCCCGGCCCTTCTATCTACTGATGGCTGGATCCTTCATCAATCGCTTCGGACACTTCGTCATTCCGTTTCTTGCGATCTATCTTCGGCAGCTTGGCTTCACACCAGCAGTAACCGGCTATGCTCTTGCCTCTTATGGCGCAGGAGGATTTTTCGCCTCAATCCTTGGCGGTTACCTCGCAGACCGGATTGGCCGTAAACCAACCCTACTGATCTCATGTTTTGGCGCAGCAACCGCCATGATGATTCTGGCTTTTGCAAAAACCATCCCATCGTTTGTCACAGGTGCCTTTCTTTCCGGACTGATGACCAGTCTCTACTATCCAGCTAGTAGTTCGCTTACGGCTGACTTGGTTGTGAAAGAACTTCGGGTTCGTGCTTTCGCCGTGCAGCGACTCATCATCAACCTAGCAACCGCTTGTGGCATGATGACAGCTGGACTGGTCGCAGCGACTTCCTTCTTCTGGCTGTTTGTCGCTGATGCCGCCACGACGGTAATCCTCGGACTCATCGTTTTATTCGGTTTAAAGAAAGGCATCGGGAAAAAGGCAAGCGCGGCCAATGCGGGGTGGGGAGCCGCCCTACCTGTCATCCGCAGAGACGGAGCCTTTCTCCGAGCGGTCGGTGCTTCATTTCTAACAGCAGTTGTCTTCTGGCAAACGGGAAGCACTCTAGGCCTTCAGGTAACGGAAGGATCCGGACTCGATGAAAAAGCTTACGGTTTTCTGCTCGGGCTCAACGGCCTCATGATCGTGTTTTTTGAGCTACCCCTGACCAATCTCACACGCGGGCGACATCCCCAGCGAGTCATGGCTTTAGGATATGCTCTGATGGGTGGCGGCCTCGCTCTGCTCGCCTTCGGTTCGGGAACCGCGATGCTAATCGTTTCGATGATGATTCTAACCATTGGCGAAATGGTTTCCTCTCCGGTTGCTAGCACCTACGTTGCAAACCTCGCACCAGACGACATGCGAGGCCGCTACATGGGCGTAAACGGCTTCAGTTGGAGTATCGCCGCGGGTGTCGGACCAATGACTGGCCTATGGATTTACGGAAACAGTCCGGTGCTACTTTGGGTGTTCTGCGGGGTCGTCGGACTCGCAGCAGCGGGGCTCATCTTGATTCGCCCCAAGAATCCGCCCCAAACCGCAGAAAGCCCCTAAGCATTTGCTCTCTCGCCTATCACTGGCATAATCCCTCCCGAGCAAGGAAACCAACACCCCTCCGAATATTCCTTATTCACTATGATTACTTACTCAGATGCCACCCCCACCGCACGCGAGAGCCGCTTAACTCTCGCGCGCTTACTTCCACGCCTGCACAAAGCCTTCCCCGAAGAAGTCGGAACACCCGACTGGGAGGCTTTTGAAGCACGCCTTGATGAACATTTCCCCGTGCTCTTCGACCTGCTTTGGAGAATCTATGGTCCGGGCTATGACTTCTTCTATCACGTCGAAGCAATCCTTTCTACCGCCGCGAACTCTTGGCTGGAGCGCGACTCTGACCTGAAAGCCCTTGATGCCATCCGCGAAGGCCATCCTCATTGGTATCAGTCAAACCGTGTCGTCGGCGCAATGGCCTACGTGGATCTCTTTACCGGAAATCTTGAAGGCCTCCGCGAAAGAATTGCTTACCTAAAAGAACTCGGTGTCACCTACCTCCACTTGATGCCCTTGTTCAAGAGCCCTGCTGGCGATGACGATGGTGGCTATGCGATCAGTAGCTACCGCGACCTAGATCCAGAGATCGGCACCATGGAAGAGCTATCCGAACTCGCTGCCGAACTCCGCCAACAAGGCATGAGCCTAGTGCTCGACTTTGTCTTCAACCACACATCGGACGAACACGAATGGGCCAAGAAGGCGATCGCGGGTGACGAGGAATTCCTCAAATACTATCGCATGTTCCCAAACCGAGAGGAACCCGATCAATATGAAAAAACACTGCGCCCCATTTTCCCCGACGCACATCCTGGCTCCTTCACCTACCGCACGGGCATGGGAAAATGGATTTGGACCACGTTCAACAATTTCCAGTGGGATCTAAACTACGCCAACCCAGATGTCTTCAATGCCATGGCAACTGAGATGCTATATCTCGCCAACTCCGGGGTCGAGATGGTCCGCATGGATGCGGTGCCGTTCCTCTGGAAAGAAAAAGGAACTTCTTGCGAGAATCTTGAAAAGGCCCACCTACTCATCCAAGCATTCAACTCCCTCGCACGCATCGCCGCACCCGCCCTGATCTTCAAATCAGAAGCAATCGTGGCGCCGGACGAAATCATCAAATACGTTTCCGAGGAGGAATGTCACCTATCCTACAACCCACCTCTCATGGTGCAGCTTTGGAATTCCATCGCAACGCGAGACGCGAAAATCATCTCCCACTGCCTCCCTAAGCGCTTCCAACTCCCACAAGGCTGCACGTGGGTAAACTACGTGCGTTGCCACGACGATATCGGCTGGGGCTTCGAAGATCGCGACCTATGGGAAATCGGCGTCAATCCTCACGATCACCGATGGTTTCTCAACCGCTTCTTCGCCGGGGAGGGCGATAGTTTTTCCCGTGGGAAAATGTTTCAACACAATCTTCAAACAGGTGACGCGCGAATTTGCGGCACCACCGCTTCATTATGTGGATTGGAGAAAGGACTCTACGAAAAAGACGAACATCAGATCGAAATGGCGATCCGCCGCATCCTCCTTCTCCACGGCATCATCTTCACCGTGGGAGGCATCCCTCTCATCTACCTCGGCGATGAAATCGGTCTCACAAATGACTACGAATACCCAGCCGATCCCGGCAAGGATGGCGACGACCGCTGGATGCACCGACCGCAATTCGATTGGGACAAAGCAGAAAACCGCAAAGACCCCGAGACCATCGAGGGCCGCATTTTCACTGGCTTCCTCAAATTTGCCCGAATTCGACGAGACAACCACGCCTTCCAAGAATGCAATACCGAGTTCGTCGATACCGGCAACCATCACGTCTTCGGCTATTTCCGAAGCTACGGGGGGCAAAGTATTCTGTGTCTTGCCAACTTCTCCGAACACCACCAAGACCTCCCTGCAACTCGCTTAAGACAACTTGGCATGCGCAAAACCTTCACCGACATCGTCGACGGCACATCCATCGTCGCCACCCAAAAGCTCACCATGGAGCCATTGCAGTTCGCGGCGCTGATGTGACCCATTGTATAGCGGTTTTCAGAGCCTCAACTATCGGATGTTTTCCCCTTTCAATGAAATTCCTTAGACTGACTTCGCCGAGCCGATTATACCCGCTTCGATAAATCTGGAACTGATGAAAACCAGCTTCCGGTCGCTCTTTCCACGAGCGGTGCTGTTCGCCCAGCACGCTATCCTTCGAATTAGCGGTTTCTCGTCCCAAGACGGATGGGTTATGCTCGGGTGACACCATGACAGTGCGAGATCGTAATCGGCACAAATCATCGATACGTCTTCGGGTGCATTGGTGCCTTTTCGCAACAGGTTCTGCTGGGTTGCCACATAAAGTTCGGACTGTTCCACGATGAGTGCTGTAGGAGGTGTATTGGCGAAGAGCGAGTCCAGGCACCGTCGCAACCCCTCGGGGTTGTCCTCCCAGTTTGGCAGATTAAAATCACCCGTCTCGATACCCTGCACTCACAGTTCATCGGGAAACACCTACCTGCTCGATCTACTCGCTACCTTCTGCGATCTTACTGGAGTATCGGCCCCTCCCTCCAATGAAGGGACGAGTTTAAACCTGTCCTGACTGGCAAAAAAGATACCCTCTGGGAAACCCTCTACGGAGCCTACTAAAAGGCCCAAGAAAAAGAAGAAGCCATAAAGCGGAGGTCAAAACCACGGGAACCGGAGCCGGAATCTGCGGAACAACCAAAACAAGCAGTAGAAAGGACCCGTGATTTAGAAATCACGACTGCAACCGGAAAGAATTTCGCCAATGCAAATCGCGGTTCCCTTCTCAATCACACGCCGAGAGGGAAGCCGGAACCGATGGGACGGCAACAACCCAAGTCACAACGCGATACCTAACCTTGAATCCCACCACCTAATCACCAGTCACCACATAGGAATGGTAAAAATATACATCTCGTAGTAGGAACCCGAGCTTCGTCCGGAGCGATTGATAGCACGAAGTAGGAGCCGGCGATGTGACGGCTACCATACCAAAATCTTCCGCCATCATGGATACTCCTTAGACGAAGATGACGCAATGACCTCAAGATACCCGTTCAATTTTTATTCCTACGATTCCAGTAGCTCGCAAGAATGCTACCGATCACACAGTGAAAAAAGGCGGAGATCGCGCAGGGTGCGGCGGCAAGCATGGTGAAATGAGTTTTGGCGAGACTTGAGCCGAGGCCGGAGTTCTGCATGCCCACTTCGATGGAAATGGTGCGCCGTTCTTTTTCAGGAAACCCGAACAACTTCGCCCAAAGATAGCCGAGACCGAAGCCCAGGGCGTGGACCGTGAAGACGGCGGGCAGGAGTGTCTTCCAGTGTTCGATGATGGAGTCCTTCGTCGCACCCACGACGGCTGAAACGATGAGCACGATCACAAGCACGGAGACCACTGGGGAAATGTTTTTCACTGCCGCAAGTTTTCCTCCGAGATAGCGGTTCAGCAGCAGCCCACCCATGATCGGCAGAAGGACGATCGTCACCATGGAAAGAACCATCGCTGAGGCGTCCACATCGAGGATCGCCGAGGCGTAGGTTTTCGTAAGCAGTGGAGTCAGCCATACCGCAAGGAAGGTCGAGCACATGGTCATCAGGACACTGAGCGCGAGGTTCCCACGAGCGAGGTAGGTGACAACATTTGAAGCCGTGCCTCCGGGACAACAACTCACCAAGATGATGCCGAGTTTGAACTGATCAGGTAGCCCAGAAAGTGTGGCGATGCTCCAGCCAATGAAGGGCATGATCACGAATTGCGCCGTGATGCCGAGGCCGGTCCAACGCGGCATTTTCAAACATTCACGGAAATCCTCGAATGACAAAGTCATGCCCATCCCGAGCATGATGACACCTAGACCAGCGGAAATAAGCGAGAATTCCGTACCGGGAATTTTCCCCAAAAACCAAATGAAATGGGACGGAAAAATCCATGCCCATAAGACACCGAGCAAGGTCCAGAGCCAAAAGAGATTCACCACACGAGTCGCCATTCACCGCATGATTGATAGCTAGGACTGAAATGGCGATCCTTTTGAGAGTCTGCCCTACTTGTGCGGCGCTGAGACAATCCCCGGTGGATGCACGATGAGTCGGGCTTCTGGATTATTGACGATGTACGCATACGCCCAACCGATCAATACAGAGAGTTTGTTTCTGAACCCAATAAGGAAGAGGATATGAACCAGCAACCACGTGATCCAGGCAAAGAAACCGTTTAAAGTAAACTTGCCAACTTTGACCACTGCAGCGTTTTTCCCGATGATGGCCATCATCCCTTTGTCGGTGTATTTGAAAAGCGGACGCAGACTGTGCTTGCGGTCGGCAAAACGTGTCTTCTCCAATCTCAATTCTTCTTTGAGTAATTTGGCAATATGATCTCCCATCTGCGTCGCAGCAGGAGCTACTCCGGGCACAAATTTATCTTCCCTGTCGCGCATGTTGACGAGATCGCCTGCGACGAAAATGTTCGGATGTTCTGGAAGAGAAAGATCCAAGTTCGGGGTCACCCGCCCCCCTCGGTCCGTCTCCACACCAAGGTCCTTAGTCAGAGGCGAAGCCGCAACTCCCGCTGCCCATACAATTGCCTCAGCCTCCAATACCGTATCGTCATTGAGCTCCAGTTTACCCTCCTTCACATCCATGACTCGCGTGCTCGTCCGAACCTCAACTCCTAGGCCTTCCAAACGCTCTCTCGCATACTGAGATTGCTCCAATTCGTAGTGGTCGAGAATTTCCTCAGAGTTTTCGATGAGAACAATCCGCAGTTTGTCTGTATCGATCCGACGGTAGTTCGATTCAAGAGACCGATGCACCAGATCGGCACAAGCTCCCGCCAACTCCACCCCAGTCGGGCCACCACCCACGATGGCAATCGTCATCAGCCGCTCTCTTGCGGCATAATCGTCGGTGAGTTCCGCTTTCTCCAAATTTGAAAGGACTTTTCGCCGAATGTCCTGAGCATCGGCCAAAGTCTTCAATCCCATCGAATGATCGGCCCAGTGATCATTCCCAAAATAGCCCGTCTTTGCACCTGCGGCGAGGACAAGGTAGTCGAAATCAAATACATCCCCTGACTTACCCGTCACGGTTTTCTCTGAAGGAGAAATACCGGTGACCTCGTCCATGAGCACTGTCACGTTCTTCGCTTTACTGAGAATCTGGCGAATCGAACGGGCGATATCCGGAGCAGCAAGAGACGCTGTCGCCACTTGGTAAAGCAGCGGTTGGAACAAGTGATGATTCGTCCGGTCGAGCAACGTAACCTCAAAGCGACTGTCGTTCGCGAGCCTCTGCGCGCACTCCAATCCTGCAAACCCACCTCCAATGATGAGCACCCGGCGAGCCGTCTTATCTCTGCGTTTCATGGCGGTAGACTGGCATGCATTGCCCCAACGTTCAAATGGAGCTTGTGAAATTTTTCACAAGCTTAATCTAAATCAGATCCAAGCGCCTTGGATCGCCAAAGTGAGACCTCGCCCCTGCAGATTGACGAACAGCCATTTCCCATCGGGAGAAAAACAGGAACCCGCGAACTCACTCTGATCTTTAGAGTTTCTGGCGATGGTCGAGATGTTTCCGCTCGAATCAATCCAGCGGAGGTGCGTGCGCTCCGCAAACTTGCGGTCGATCAAATCTTCACAAACCACAAGACCACCGTTTGGTGCCGGGCAGAGATTGTCACCGTTGACGAGCGGTGAATTCGTATCGCACTCAATGTATAGTTGCAGGATGTCCTCTTTGTCGGCGGAACCGGAAGGCACCAAGCGGAAAATCTGGCCGCGCCGTGATGAACCACCATCGGTGCAGGCAATGAAAATTCCAGAATCGGTGAAGTGAATCCCTTCCCCACGAGCGAAAAGCGCCGCTCCCGCTGCATACCCACGGATCCGAAGATCATCTTTCGGCGCATGAGTGTCTTCGAGATCGATCCATGTCACCTTGATCTCTTCATTGATTTTCGGAAATTTACTCTTGGGTTTGTAATTCCGAAGATCCGCTTTCGGCTTACCAGAAACAACCAGCGCTTGGAGTCGGCCAACGGTGAAGTCTTTCGGTTTCTCAGGAATGAAGCGATAGAGAAGCCCATCATTCCGGTCTTCTGTCAGATAAAGAATACCGGTTGCAGGATCGAGCGCAACAGCTTCATGGCGAAACCGACCAAGAGCTTTCAATGCCACAGGCTTCTGTAAACCCGGCTTGTCGGTGGCTTCCACCTCGAAGCACCAACCGTGGTTTTTTCCCCTCTTGTCGGTTAAATTCTTCGGTTCTTCACAAGTGATCCACGATCCCCACGGCATTGGGCCGCCGGCACAGTTGCGATCCGTCCCGATCAAGGAAAGAAACTCCGAGACCAATTCGCCTTTTTCAGGATCAAAGACCACGTTCGTCGTTCCGCCGAGTTGAGGATTTTTTCCCTCACGCCCCGCATCATAACTCAATTCAGGCTCCAAATCGTCTGGAAACTTGCTGTTGTCGGCAAACGGGCCGTGGCGCTTCATATCGTGCGAAAGCTCATGATTTCGAACCAAAATCACTTTCCCATCTGGCCCCGCAAATGCTGCCATCCCGTCAGGCATGCCAGGCACCTTGAAGCCATCTTTCATCGTATCTCCTGCGCGGGAAACAACCGTGTAGGAAAACCCCTCCGGCAGATCCAAAATCCCCTTCGGATCGGTCACCAGAGGCCCAAAGCCTTTCCCTGCAACTTCAGCCGCACAGGATCCTGTGATGAGTTTTTGCAGCCCTGCGAAGGCTAGGGCGGATGTGGTAATAAATTGTCTTCTCGTTTGCACGATAGAACCATCGGCAGAGTCTCTCCTTTTTCAAGTTGATAAAACAAACGAAAACGCCACGCGAACCAGTTCGGAGTTTCATTTATGAACTGATCCTGCTTGTTTGCACGGACATGCACATTCGTTTCACCGAGCAGGAATTAGCCACTCTTGTGGAAATGCTCAGCCTTGCAGTCAACGTGGCTGCATGGAATCGCAAAGAATCGGCGAATCAACATGTGGCCGCTTACGAAGCTTTTGAGAGTAAAATCCTCGAAAAAGCCGCCCACAACGGGCTTGGCGATTGGATCGAGTTCGATATCGAATCCAATCGCTTTCAAATTAAGAAAGACCTCGAAGAAAAACTATTTCACTTCGAATGCTACGAAGAATTCCGCAGCGAAAGCTTCTGGGATGAACTCTGCGTGCGCCTTGCCGACCGTGATCTTGCGAAATCCATCGGCCTGACTGCTTGGGAAGCAATGTCTGAAGAGGAACGCAGAGCAAAAACCAAAGCCTGGGAAAAGCGCTACTGGCAGGAATTTTCAAAAAATGGCATCGACCGCGTCGTCGTCATGTCGCCTCCCAGTGAGGGATAAAAAATCTCACCACTCCCATCTTCCGTTTGACAAAGTATAGTAATTACGGCTAATCAGGCTCCTCAGCGCCAGCTCTGGCGGCGAAGAACGGCAGTGTAGCTCAGTGGTAGAGCAGAGGACTCATAAGCCTTTGGTCGGCGGTTCAAATCCGCCCACTGCCACCATTTCCCAACCCAGAATCAAACTGATTTCGGAAAAACCTAAGCTCTTTCGCCGTTGATCCAACATCAAGGTTCGGTCCAACTGCCCCTTAATCCTTGCCGACTTACGTTTGCAGGAAATCCAATAAATTCATGCTAACCCTCGCACTCACAGGCGGCATCGCGACCGGCAAATCCACAGCCGTTGCCCACTTTAAAGAATTCATCCCCGATCTCGTCGTGTTCGATTGCGATGAATCTGTGAAAGCCCTTCTCGATACAACTGAAGTCATCAAAACACTCTCCGAGCACTTCGGCGCAGAGATTCTCGACTCCGAAACGGGAAAGATCGATCGCGAACAACTGCGAGCGATGGTCTTCCAAAACCCTGAAGAAAGAAAGTTCCTAGAGGGGATTCTCCACCCATTGGTGCGGCAGGAATGTCTTGCCCTGAAGGAGAAATCCGCTAAAGAGGGAGCGCGGTGTTTCCTCGCGGACGTCCCGCTGCTCTTCGAAAACGGTTTCGATTTCGGCTACGACCAGACTCTAGCAGTCGCCACCAGCCGCGCCACCCAAGTCTCACGACTCAAGGCTCGCAATCACTGGGATGACGATCTGATCGAATCCGTGCTCGCCGCCCAACTTCCCATCGAAGAAAAAATATCCCGAGCTGACGTGGTCTTTTGGAATGATGGCGAGCCAGATACCCTAGAAGACCAAGTCGAACGATACTGCCAGATTTTCCCAACGCTTCCCATGCCCGAAAAGACCGAACACGAATCAAAATCCACCGAGGATACAGTCGCCACTGTCGCCGAGCTTCCTAAAAAAGAGGAACCAGCTCCCTACCCCGTGCCGGAGGAAATCAACCTCAACGATTTCAGATTAAAAAGCCTCTCAGAGCTGCAAGAGATCGCTTCCGATCTTCCTCGTAAAATCCAAGGCGGAATCACCAAGGCCCAGCTTGTTTACGAGATCATTTGTTTCTACGTCTCAAATGGCACGAATGTCACCTGTGAGGGAGTCATCGAGTTTGGCAAGGACCACTTCGCCATGATTCGCGATGCCCAGCGCTCCTTCCGACCCTCCCAAGATGATATCCACATTGGCGGACAAGTCCTTAGCGACGCAAAGCTCCGCAATGGCCAGAAGCTCAAAGTAAAGGTCAAGCAACCGGTCAAACGCGACAAATATCTCACCACCGACGAGATCCTCGAAATCGAGGGACAAGCGGCTGCTGACTGGGTGGAACCAACGGATTTCGAAAAACTCACCCCAATGTTTCCAGACAGCCGAATCCATCTCGAAGGGGAAGGCACCGAATATCTCGGGGTCCGAGTCATCGACCTCATCGCTCCTCTTGGAAAAGGCCAGCGCGGCCTCATCGTCGCCCCTCCACGCGGCGGCAAGACCATCCTTCTCAAGCAGATCGCTAAATCCATCAAAGCGAACAACCCAAACATCGAACTCGTCATCCTACTTCTCGACGAACGCCCAGAGGAAGTCACGGATTTCGAAGAGACGGTGGATGTCCCCGTTTTCGCATCCACTTTCGATGAAACACCCAAGCGCCACGCTCAAGTCGCTGATCTCGTGATCGCACGCGCCCAGCGCATGGTTGAGCTAGGCAAGCACGTCGTCCTCCTTCTCGACTCACTCACACGCCTTGCCCGCGGACACAACTCCGCCATGCAAGGCGGCCCAATCGGCTCTGGTGGCGTCTCTCCCGCCGCTCTCCAGAAATCGCGCAAGTTCTTCGGCACCGCCCGCAACATCGAAAACGGTGGCTCGCTCACCGTACTTGCCACCGCCCTCGTCGAAACCGAATCCCGCCTCGATGACGTCGTATTCGAGGAGTTCAAAGGCACCGGCAACATGGAGGTCCGCCTCGACCGTGAGCTCGCCGAGCGCCGAGTCTTCCCCGCCATCCACATACCCCAATCCGGCACCCGAAACGACGACCGACTCTACCATCCCGATGAGTTCAAAAAAGTCATCGATGTCCGCAAACAACTCGCCGGCCTCCCAATTGGAGACGCCTTGGTCACCTTGCTCGACAATCTCAAGCCAACCAAGTCCAACACCGAGTTCCTGCTCCGCGGACTTCGTTGAGAGATCTAGTATTCAAAGCTATAAATCGAATTTTTCTTGAAATCTATATAACGAGGAAGGAATAACTAACTGCTGTTCTCATCCACTCCAAATCTCATCTAGCTTGTAATTAAACATGTATTACTATGTTGTGCCCGATCTTAAGCTTATCCTTGGATGGAGTCCAAAGTGCGCTTGCACGACTGCCAAAACTGCAATCTTTGAAGCATTGGGTCAGGAAATAGTCGGCAATGTTCACAATGATATGCTGACAAATGAAAATTTGAATTCTGGTCTTTACGGCGTCTATTATTTTTCAGCCTTCAAAGCACTTGGACAGC
Source organism: Akkermansiaceae bacterium (assembly GCA_045106015.1). Taxonomy (GTDB): domain Bacteria; phylum Verrucomicrobiota; class Verrucomicrobiia; order Verrucomicrobiales; family Akkermansiaceae; genus Luteolibacter. The sequence goes on from JBGCEE010000034.1 coordinate 11,703, forward strand.
TTGAATTGGATTCGTTTCGGAAGTTCTGTATTATTCGAAACCCCTATTCCAGATTCATTTCAGCAATTCGCCAGCGATCGCACGCCCTAATAAAGCATTCTGAATTCCAAACTATGAACGCTGGCGACTATCTCCAATATCTTGAGACGAACCGTTTTGGGACTGATCATCATTTCGATCCACAAACCAAAAATCTGCGGCAGTTTTCATTCGATCAAGTTCTAGATATATCCCAAATGAGTGTCTTTTTCGATTACCTCAAAGTTGACTACACTGGAAACCAAAAATTCGGCAGCCATTCGACCAACTATGGAGTCGAAGAGGACATGCAAGAATCGTCCCTTCTCGAAATAGCTAAGAAGAGAGTTTTTCCACGCAAAATCCAAGCTTGGCTGCGCGATGGTGATATTACTCGACTTAGGAAAATATACTCAAACGATTTTACCTTTGCTCGTTCCCATAACTTTGACTTCGAGCTACCCTGATCGCTGAGATTAAGAGTCTAACAACTAAGCGATTCACCTTTGATAGTTGAGTGATTGGAAAATTATTTTGGAATTCGAGTTCCTACTCAGTGGACTTCGCTAAGAAATCCGAAACAAGTTTCTGATCGAAATACGTAAAGCTTTAGGTAAGGCTGTAGACATGAAACTGATCTGCAAAGCTCTCTTAATTGGTTTATTAATCTCCATCCCGGCCTCGGCTGCGGAAAAACTCAAAGCCCTCATCGTCGATGGGCAGAACAATCATGCGGTCTGGCCGAAGTCCACCGTGATGATGAAACAGTATCTCGAAGGCACCGGGTTGTTTGAAGCGGATGTGGCCCGCGTGAAGTTCATCAACAAATACGAGCGCGAAGAAGAATGGCTTCCGCGCGCTGGAGCCGGTGAATCGGAAAAGGTCAAAAAGCCCCTTCCTGATCCGGATTTCGCTCCCGACTTTTCCAAGTATGACATTGTAGTGAGCAACTTCGGCCACGGTGCTGCCGAATGGCCAGACGCAACCAAACGCAGTTTCGAAAAATACATGAAAGAAGGCGGAGGACTCGTCGCCGTTCACGCCGCCAATAACAGCTGGCCGCAGTGGAAAGAATTCAACGTCATGATCGGTCTCGGCGGCTGGGGTGGCCGGAACGAAAAATCGGGACCCTATGTTTTTTACAATGAGGATGGAGAAGTGATCCGTGATGAATCACCCGGGAAAGGTGGCACTCACGGCCCTCAGAGCGAGTTCCTCGTGACCATCCGCGAAACGGCCCACCCGATCACCAAGGGCCTCCCGAACTTCTGGATGCACAATAAAGACGAGTGCTACTCGAAGCTACGCGGACCCGCAGAAAACATGACCATTCTCGCAACTGCCGCAGACACACCTGCTCTGCAAAAAGCAGGTCGCAACGAGCCAATGCTCATGGTCATCGACTACGGAAAAGGCCGCGTCTTCCACACCACGCTCGGTCACGATGTCGAGGCATTCGAGGGCGTTGGGTTCATCACCACCTTCCTTCGCGGCTCTGAGTGGGCCGCCACCGGCAAAGTCACTCAAGCGATTCCGAAAGACTTCCCTTCTGCCGAAAAGCCAGCTTCACGCACCTTCGAATACAAGGACTGAGTTTCAATCTCCGGCACTGATGAAAACTCTATTCGCGTTATTTCTAAGCGTCTCTCTTGCCGGTGCCGAATGGCAAAACCTGTGGCCTGGTGATGCCCCCGGAGCTCCCCGCCCGCCAGCAGGAACCGAGACTGAGGGCAAGGGTGGCCGCCTCTCCATGATCGAGGCACCTCAATATCAAATCTATCTTCCCGAAAAGGAGAAGGCCACTGGGGCGGGCGTCGTCATTTTCCCAGGCGGAGGTTACAGCATCCTCGCAATGAACCATGAAGGGCATGACTACGCAAAGTGGCTACAGGAAAGAGGCATCGCGGGCATCTTGGTGAAATATCGCGTTGGCAAAGGGCTCGGCTATCAATTTCCCGTCCCATTTCTCGATGCCAGAAGGGCAATCCGCACAGCTCGCTCCAAAGCAAAAGAATGGAATCTGAATCCGGAAAAAATCGGCGTCATGGGCTCGTCTGCTGGCGGTCACCTCGCATCACTCTGCGCCACCCGATATAACGACTCTTTCAAAGAAGAAACCGGCGACGAAATCGACAAGCTGTCTGCAAAGCCCAACTTCGCGATTCTCTGTTATCCGGTGATCACCATGAGCGGAATCGGGCACTCCGGCTCCAAAAACAACCTTGCAGGCAAAGAGGCGTCTCCGGAGCTAGTTGAGAAACTATCCACTGAGCTCGCAGTCTCAAAGGACACGCCACCCACTTTTCTCATCCATACTTCAGACGACGGAGTAGACTGTCGCAACAGCCTGCTTTTCGCCACAGCTCTGAGAGAAAATAAAGTCCCTTTCGCTCTACACATTTTTGAAAAAGGTGGCCACGGTTACGGCATGAACGGGAAAGACAATCTCGCCGAATGGCCGAATCTTCTGGAACTATGGCTGAAACGCCTTTGAATCCCTATTCTCAGCGCGCCACTCACAGCCGCTTTCAAATCTTCACGGAACCTTTTGTCTAACCCCAACTTATGAGTAACCCGGAGCAAATCACTTGCAAACCCACTCCATGGTTCACACTGCGCGCCCTCGCTATGCTGGCGATGTTCAGCGTGTTCGCCGTGCTGTTCTATGTCGATGGCACTACAGGCTATCGGAAAAAGAATCTCGAATACTACGTGCACGCCACGTTCCAGAAAGCCAGCGACAGCTTTGCGAAAAAAAATTCCGAAGGCGAACTTACTGCGGAAGAATGGGAGGAGTTTGCGACCCAACAATCCGTCAAGTTTCCTGAAGACAAAAACATTCTTCCCGCAGACACGAAACTGCCAATGCCGTGGCCGGAGATCCTCACCAAATACGACAAGATTAAACCTCTGCAACCTCATCTTCTCTGGCAGGAATACTCAGGCGAAATGGGCTACGATAAAAAACCACCCAAGAAACCTTTCGATGCCGGGAAAATCCGCGAACAAATCATCGTCCTATACATCTGTCTCGCTCTAACTTTCATCACACTCTTCTTCCTGATTCGCACAATCCGCCGCTCTGTCAGTGCCGACAACGAAGGCGTCAGCACAGTAAAGGGAGAACAAATCCCCTATTCCGACATGAAGACTCTGGATCTTCGCAAATGGGATACGAAGGGAATCGCATTCATCGAATACTCTGCAGACGGCTCCACAAAGCGAACGCGAATTGATGGCCTCACCTACGGCGGATTCAAAAAGGAAAACGGTGAGCCTGCCGAAGAACTCATGCGGAAAATCCGCTCCAATTTCTCCGGTGAAATCATCGAATACACCGTAGTCGAAGAATCAGATACGCCCGAAGAATCTCCAAAAGAATCAACCGAAACCGATTCTTTCCCGAAAAATTAGAACAGATTCTTCTTTTTGCGGATTTTCATGGTTGCAAAAAGCACCCCCTCCGCGATAACCGTCTTCAACACCAACTCTTAACCAAATAGCACATGTCAGATAAATCGATCGAAGAACGGGTAAAAGAAATCATCGTGGATCAACTCGGCGTCAGCGCCGACCAAGTGACCATGGAAGCAAAATTCGTCGAAGACCTCGGCGCCGACTCCCTCGACACGGTCGAGCTTGTCATGGCTCTTGAAGAAGAATTCGACGTAGAAGTCCCTGACGATGAAGCCGAAAAACTTCAAGCCGTCAAAGATGTCGTGACTTTCATCGAAGGTAAAAAAGCCTAATCACACGGGTTCAATTTTCTAAAAAAGGGGTGATTGCAACATGGCAATCACCCCTTTTCTTTGCATTCGACAGCAAAAGGGCCAATACTACGAGCACAGCCAAGTCACCCCTAGTTTTACACCCAGAATGCCAAGCCAAGACGACATCCAGTATGCCATGGAAACCACTCAGGTTCTCCACGAGCCTGATCACCGTATTCAGACGTTTGGCGAAACTCGATTCGAGTTTCAACTCCTAAGCGAACCCATGGATCAAGTCGGCAAAGTCAGAGTCCGGAGCGGCGAAGTGGAAGCGATGAAACCACGCATTCTGCGCCCAGAACCCTATCGCGAAATTGAGCTGGAAGGCTTCGATGACAACTCACGTGCGCGCTTCGATGCTTTGGTCGAAAAACTCCGAGAACAAGGCCGTGACCTCGCTTTCCTCCAATACGGCTTTCGCTTCAAAAGGGGTACGATCTCCGAAGAACTCATCCACGACTCCATCGAAGCTGTTCGCGAAAAGGTTCTGGAAGACATTCGCAGAACTGGTAACCCCTCACGCGCCATCATCGAAGGAGTTGATGATACGTGGGAAATCTCCATCCTCAAATTCTCTTTCGAGATGATTCTCCGCTCTCAGGAAATCAATACCTTCGACTTTAGGCGAAAAGGTCTCATTTGAGAAAAACGCGAACATTCGCCGCCAAATGAAAATCTGGCTCATCATCAAAATCATCGCCGGCCTCTCCGTTGCAGGCGTGGTGACCTTTACCGCAATGCTCACCTACCACATCACGGTGAAGCCTCTCGACGGAATTTTTGAGAAGCTACTTCCTGAAGCTGGAAACGTCATCAAAGTCACCAAAGAGGAGGACTTTGCCAAAGCTCTAGAGGCTGCTGAAATGCCAGATTTTGAACCAGGAAACAAAACCTTCCAAGAGGCCCATGAACTAATCGCACTCGGCAAAATTGCCCAAGGCCGCGAAAAACTCATGGCGATTATCAACGTCTTCCCCGGCTCCCCCGCCGCTCCAACTGCACGTCGTGTCGTCAGCATGATGAACCTAGATGAAATCCTCTCTAGTAGTTTCAAAGACGGCAAAGACCTCTATAAGGTAAAAAGTGGCGATTCGTATTTCGCCATTGCAGGCAGGGAAAAAACCTCGCTCGACATCCTCATGTATCTCAACGGTATGATGGAACTCAAAAGCCTGCGACCCGGTGACGAACTTCTCCTGATGCCGCTGAACTATCGAATCGTCATCGACTCATCGCTCAAATCTGTCGCTCTCTGGGACGGACCCAAATTCATCTGCGAATACCCCATTCTGAAAATGAACGGCGTCAGCCTCAAGGCTGGGAAAACAGCCATCACTTCGAAACAAGCAACCTTGGATGGCAAAAATGTCTCTCCAACCGCCTCGAAATACCGCTCAACGTCCAAGTCCATCCAACTCAAGAACCCTAGTATCCGTATCTTCCCTTTCGATGAGACAGAAGAAACAAGTCTCAGAGGCATTTATCTCAAAGAATCCGACCTAGAAGAACTTTTTCTTCTCACCCGAACCGGTAATGAAGTCGAGATTCGAACCACGCAAAAATGAGTATTTTTCGCCATTTCATCTCACCCGCTTTTACGTTAGATTCTCTTCAGGCCCACATCAGTCTCTTCTCTGAAAACTGATTACAAAAATTTGATACTCAATCCAGATGCAACTCCTCGAATTTGAAAAACCCGCAGCGGAGATCGAAAAAGAAATCGAAAAGCTCCGCGCGAAGGCATCAGCCCAAGATCTCGACTTGTCAGAAGAAATCGCCACGATGGAGCGCAAACTCGCCGAGACTCGCTCTGGCATCTATCAAAATCTGACCCCATGGCAGCGGGTCCAAATCGCTCGCCATACCCAAAGACCCTTTATGCTGGACTACGTCTCCCTCGCCTTCACGGATTTCCAAGAAATTCATGGCGACCGTCATATTGGCGACGATGCCTCCATGCCCGGCGGCTTCGCGATGCTTGGTGACCACAAATGTGTCGTCCTTGGCCACCAAAAAGGCCGCGACACCAAAGAAAATCTGAAACGCAACTTCGGCTCAGCTCACCCCGAAGGTTACCGAAAATCCCTGCGACTCATGAAGCTTGCAGAAAAATTTTCTATGCCAGTAGTGGCCCTGATCGATACCCCAGGAGCATTCCCAGGCATCGGCGCTGAAGAGCGAAACATCGCCGAAGCCATCGCCTTCAACCTCCGCGAAATGATGCTGTTGAAGACTCCCATCGTCGCCGTCGTCATCGGTGAAGGTGGTTCTGGTGGCGCTCTTGGAATCGGCGTCGCAGACCGTGTCGTTATGATGGAAAATGCTTACTACTCGGTGATTTCTCCTGAAGGTTGCGCAGCCATTCTCTGGAAACATCGCAAACATGCTCCAGAAGCTGCTGAAGCCATGAAGCTCGTCGCACCAGATCTGCTGAAACTCAAATTGATTGATGACGTCATTCCCGAACCAGTAGGCGGTGCACATCACGACCATGCCGCGACCGCATTGGCATTCCGTGAGCACATCTCCCAACATCTCGATCAACTTTCCACTCTAAAAACTGACCAGCTCCTCGAAAAACGCTACGAGAAATTCCGCCACTTCGGTGAGTGGAATGAAGTCGAATCCTAGCCGAAAAGACTTCGAACCAAAACGACCGACTCACAGCCAATCAAAGCGGTCGTTTTTCTGGAATCCGATACGTGACATCACCCTACTTCCCATTAATCTTTTGCATCTAAATTTCTGAACAATGACCCAATTCCTTAAGCCCCTGCTTCTCTTATTTCTTTCGGCCAGCTTTTCCTTTGCCACCACGCCCCTTGCTCCCGTTGAGATCACTGAACAAAATCCAAAATCCATCAAAAAACTCCCCAACGGCAGCTACTTGGTCGATTTCGGAAAAGTTGCCTTCGGAAACCTCGAACTGACTCCGCCTGCAAAAGCCGACTCACCGCTTACCATTCATTTCGGTGAAGCCTTCGAAAAAGGACGAATCAACCGCAAACCTCCTGGCACTGTCCGCTACAATCAAGCTGAAGTGACCCTAAAAGGCTCCGCACCCATCATTGTCGCACCGCCTGCCGATAAAAAGAATACCCAGCAAGGCACAGGCCCAACCCCTCCCGCCATACTTACCCCACCGGAATGGGGCGTCATTCTCCCCTTCCGCTGGGTCGAAATCGAGGGATGGCCCAGCGACTTAAAGCCTGAACACATCAAACGCCGCGCCGCCTTCTCTACGAACTGGAACCACGACGCATCTTCGTTCACCTGTTCAGACGAGACGCTCAACCGAATCTGGGATCTCTGCAAATATTCCATCAAGGCCACCACCTTTGCCGGCGTCTATGTCGATGGAGACCGCGAACGAATCCCCTACGAAGCCGATTCCTATCTCAACCAGCTAAGTCACTACACCACCTCTTCGGATATCGAGTTTGCACGAAGAACCTATGACTACCTCATGAACTACGCCACATGGCCAACCGAGTGGGCATCACACATGGTTTTCATCGCCCACGCCGACTGGATGCGCACTGGCGATCCCGAATGGCTCAAGCCTCGGTATGAAGCATTGAAAAGCAAACTACTAATGGATCGTGTCGGCGATGACGGCTTGGTCCACAGCGATGAAAAAACTCGTGGTGCAGTCAGAGGGTATCGTGGCACTCGTGACATCGTCGACTGGCCCAAAACCGAACGAGATGGCTACAAGTTCACAGGCACCAATACCGTCGTGAATGCCTTCCACATCCGATCTCTCGAAAAGATGGCCGATATCGCCGATGCGGTCGGAGTATCTGGCGACGCCATCCAATACCGCGAATTAGTAAAGCTGAAGAAAGCGACTTTTCAAAAACGACTCTTCGATACGAAACGCGGCATCTACACCGACGGCGTTGGCACCGATCACGCCTCCGCGCACGCGAATTTCTTCCCGCTTGCCTTCGGGCTTATCCCAGTTGAAAACCGCGACAGCGTCATCGCCTTCCTTCGTAAAAAAGGCATGGCCTGCTCAGTCTACGCGGCTCAATATTTTCTCGAAGGTCTTTTCAATAACGGCGCCGCTGACAAAGCGATGGAGCTCATCACCGCAGATGGTGACCGCAGCTGGAAGCACATGGTAAACACCGGCACCACGATCACCTACGAGGCATGGGATCAAAAATACAAACCCAACCAGGATTGGAACCACGCTTGGGGAGCCGCTCCTGCCAACCTTTTACCCCGCTACACTCTCGGGGTCCGCCCTCTCGTTCCTGGCTGGAAAAAAGCCCTGGTCAGCCCGAATCCGGGATACCTGAAATATGCCAAAGGCAAAGTCCCAACGCCTCAAGGTGCTGTCACGATCGATTGGAAAAATGGCGATACATTCCAGATTTCCGTCACCCTTCCCGAAGGCATGCCTGCAAAAATCAGCCTGCCCGCATCACCTGAATCAAAAGAAGTCCTCCAAAACGGAAAGCCCGTCAAAGCCGTGCGTGAACTCTCCCGCTGGGTCTTAGAAAACGAAGTCACCGGATCGGTGAAATTCGAAGTCCGTTAGTCATATGGAAACCGTCGCCTTCACCATGAAACTCAAGCCCGGCAACGTGGCTGAGTATATCAAAAGGCACGATGAAATATGGCCCGACCTCTCCAAGGAGATTCAAGAAGCAGGCATCTCGGATTACTCCATTTTCCTAGACGAAGCCTCACTCACTCTCTTCGCCGTCCAAAAGCGAGCCGACGCCCACACCGCCGATCAGCTACCCAACCACCCGATCGTCAAAAAGTGGTGGAAACACATGGCCTCACTCATGGAAACCCATCCTGATAACTCCCCGATCTGCGGCGAACTGAAACAGGTATTTTATCTCAAGTAGTCTCTCGATAGAGAATCAGATACAACCCATTGACCCTACCTGTCCATCCCTATGCGACCCATCCTCACCGCGCTTTTCTCTGCACTTCTCATTTCCTGTGAAAAGTCTTCAACTCCCTCCACTAAAGTGATGCCTGACGAACCACCCAAACAGTCAAATAGCGCTGCAGATGATCTGCTCTGGCTCGAAGAGGTCGAGGGAGATCAAGCCATCGATTGGGTACAGACTCAGAACAAACGCACCCTAGCAGAGCTTCAGGAAAATCCAGAATATGCCGCAACCGAGGCGACGGCCATCGAGCTCCTCACCTCGAAGGAGCGGATTCCCTATGGCGCGATTCGTGACGGCATGGTCTACAATTTCTGGCAGGACGATACCCATGTGCGTGGGATCTGGAGACGCACTCCAAAAGCAGAATACGCTACTGAAACCCCAACCTGGGAGACTGTTCTCGATTTCGATAAACTCGCCGCAGATGAGGGTAAAAACTGGGTCTTCAAAGGCTCCAATACGTTCCGAAATTCAGAGTCCGATCCTTTCGTTTGTCTCGTTTCACTCTCTGATGGAGGAAAAGATGCAGTGGTAATTCGTGAGTTCAACTTCCGCACAAAAACCTTTTTGGACAATGGCTTCGCAACTCCCGAAGCAAAACAAACTGTCGCTTGGATCGACTCCGACACACTCTTGGTAGCCACGGATTGGGGAGACGAGACAGTCACCGAAAGCGGCTATCCCTATGTCCTGAAACGTTGGGAACGCGGCACGCCGCTAACCGCTGCAAAAGAAGTCATCCGTGGGGAGAAAACTGATGTCTCGATGTGGCCATTCACCTTCGAATTGGAAAACGGGCGTGTGCTCGCATGTGCTCGCCAAGCGGAGACATTCTTCACCAGCACCTACTGGCTCTTACCGGATGACGGAAGCGATCCGGTCCGCTGGCCACTCCCTACCAAATGCTCACCAGAAGGAATCTTCAAAGGTCAATTGCTTGTAGCCCTAAAGCAGGAATGGACACCAGCGAATCAGTCATCCGAATTCAAATCCGGCGATCTTGTCGCGTTCGATGTCGATGCCTTTCTGGAGACTCAAACCCTCCCCGAAGTCTCGTTGGTTTTCCGACCAAACAAAGCCCAAGCGGTCAATGGCGTAGCCATCGCAAAAGACGCTGCACTGCTCTCCATAAACGAAAACGTCGTTGGAAAAATTCTACGACTCGAACCGGGAAATCCGTGGACAACGGAAGAAATCGAACTACCCGGAACCGGACAGGTCGGCGTCGCCTTTGCAGACAAAAACGAAGAAACGGTTTTTCTAAACTACGAAGCCTTTCTCACACCCGATTCACTCCTATCTTACGACACCAAAACCGGCGACACCAAAACCCTAAAAAGCCTTTCCGAGAAATTCGATGTGAGCGGCTTGAAGGTCGAGCAATTCTTCGCTACCTCCACCGATGGTACACAGATCCCTTACTTTCTAGTCTGCCGAGAAGACATCACTCTCGATGGCAACACTCCCACTCTGCTCTATGCCTACGGTGGATTTCAGATTTCTCTCCGCCCATCCTACAACCCAATCACCGGCAAACTGTGGCTTGAGAACGGTGGGGCTTACGTACTGGCGAACATACGCGGCGGCGGAGAGTTCGGCCCAGAATGGCATCAGGCTGGGTTAAAGACAAAACGCCAGATCATCTACGACGACTTCATTGCCGTTGGTGAAAACCTCATCGAGAGAAAAATCACCAGCCCTCCCCATCTAGGAATCATGGGTGGCTCGAACGGCGGCTTGCTCATGGGAGTGATGCTAAATCAGCGACCCGATTTGTGGAACGCCGTGGTCGTGCAAGTTCCACTTCTCGACATGCTCAGATACCACCTTCTGCTGGCCGGCGCCTCATGGGTGGATGAATACGGCTCCCCCGAGGTCGCTAATGAACGAGCGTTCCTAGAGACAATTTCTCCAGTTCATAACTTTGACCCAACAAAAGACTATCCCGTGCCGTTTTTCGTAACCTCCACCAAAGACGACCGAGTCCACCCAGGACATGCCCGCAAGCTCGCATGGAAATTCGAAGCCTCAGGACTACCATTCTACTATTACGAAAATACCGATGGAGGTCACTCCGCCGCCGCGAACCAAACAGAGCGAGCAAAACGCAGCGCCCTAGAATTCACCTATCTCAAGCAACGTTTGTTTAGAGAAAATTGATCTTCATCGGAGTTTCCCTCAAAATATTCCTCCATGGAGGGAAACATCCATGTGAAGCAGTCGAATCATACCAAAAAGCAAAACGAATATCATCCCGACAGCTATATCCGAGTAATGGAATTCAGAGAAGGTTTTGTAATTAGGCTTTGCGTGGAGCTAACCGACCAAATGGTATGACTGATACCCTCCTGCAAAGGGGCTACGGTATTCCGGAGTAGGTTGGAATCCGTGGGCTCAACCCCCTTTTCCTCTTTTGCGGTTCCGCGCATCAGGGCACTTTTTGTCCAGAATGAAGAAATAATTCTTAGCATTCATTTTTTCAAACAAATCTGAGCCCCCTTGGGTGCAATGCTTGAACCCCTCCAGTATAGAGATCGCAGTTCATTAGGAAGGATTCGGTAAGGAACCGACCTTCTCTCAAGTCGATATTTCACTGAATATTCTGCCGCTATGTCTTAAATTTTTATCGCAGCTTTGTTTTGCACAACCATTTCTTTCGGCATAAACAAAGGCTATGAAGTTTATCCCAACCCTCTTGTGTTCCTCTGTTCTTTTCTGTGGTTTTGCGATAGCGAATGAAGCGAGCATCAAAACTGCCTACGAAGAATTCGACAAGGCGATGCTCGCCAAGAACTACGCAGAGGCTTTCGGAAAAATTAGCGATAGTTCCCAAGAGATGATCAAGAAAGCACGGACTTTAGCGCTATCAGCCGATAGGGCCACATTGACGAAAGAACCGGTGGCAGTGATTCTCAACGTATTCCAAATCAGAAAAAATGCCGGTAACAAACTACCCAAAGACGGTGCCGAGACCATCGGCATCATGTCCTCGAACTATGAGCGTTCTAGCAAGATGGTGGGCGTAGGTGAAATTACTATAGAAGGCGACAAAGCGTCTGCAATAATGCTGATGAGCGGTAAACCAAGTGAGATGAAATTCGCGTTTATCAAAGAAGATGGCGACTGGAAGCTGGACATGGCATCCCAGTTGAAAATGGTCGAAGAAATGATGTTGGAGCCCATGAAAGAGTCAGGACAGACAAGAGAAGCGACCCTCGATCGAATGGGAAAAGCCGCGACCACCAAAGAATACGATCCGTGGCAACCCTTGAAATGACGCCTTAGTCCGAACCGTGCAGTTTCAAGAGACGGTTCGATTCCTTGATTAAGAAGTCGAGATCCATGAAAGGTTCGGCGGAGATATCTGACCAGAGGATACGGCCTTTGGGATCGATCAGAAAGGTACCATGCAGGGCTTGGTTCTCAAAGTCATCGTTTGTCCCGTAGGCTTTAAAGACATTCTTTTCCGCGTCGGAAACTAGGGGGAAAGGAAACACATCGTCATCTTCCGAGTAATTTGATTGGGACTTCGCAAGCTCAGGAACTGTATCGGTGCTGACCGCGAGTATGGGCAATCCTTCTGCCTTGAAATCACCAACTCGCTCGGCAATCGCGTTCAATTGTTCCGAACAATGCAAGCAACCATACCCTAGATAGAAGATGAGAATCATCGGTTTACTCCGATAGCTTTCGAGACTGACCTTGTTGTTGTTTTGATCCGGCAGGGTGAACGAAGGAGCCACGGGTGGCTGCCAATGAAGCGGCCCCAATCGGTCCACTAACGGGCGTTCTCCGAAATCGGCGTCGGGTTTGTAAGGCAGCCTCCAGTCAGCCGAATATCCCAGTTGCTTCGCCACCGGTTTCAAGCGCTCAAAGGGCGGGGCTTTCAAATCAATCTGCGATGAAACAGCCCTGAGTCTTTCGAAGACTTCACGGACCTCTTCCTCTTTTCCTAATTCGTTGAGCACTTCGATTCTTGCCGCAAGAGGAAGCGCTTGCCGTTTGTCCGTTCCCGCATCGGCCTTGCTCACTTCATCTGCCTTTTTTAGATCACCAAGGGCCATGTATTTCAGAGCGACCGCATGCTTTGGCCGAGTCGACTTTCCAAGTGCTTCTAGAGCCGTTCCCGTCTCACCATTTATCGCAGCGAGACAGCCTTCCAGTTCCTTTTGTGTCTTCTTGATTCGACCAATCTGCTGGCCAATTTTCTTGCCAGCCTCTTTGACAAGTTTCTCGATTTCATCCGATTTTTTCTTTTCCTCTTCCGCTTTCTTACGAGCTTCGTTTTGTGCCTCCTGATGTTTTTTTTCAGTCGATTCAGAGAGCTGCTCGAGTTTTGAAAAAACGCCTTCGAGGCCTTCTTTGTTACCAAGCTCGTAATGCGCCAAGCCAATCAATCGAAGTCGGGGTAATTCATGCTCGACTGGCTCGAGCGCTTCGAGCCACTGACCTTCAGCAAGCTCCAGAGCCTCATCCCATAACTCGAACTTCTCAAGAATCGTGATCAGCCGCATGCGTCCGTAGCGATAGGAATGGGCTTTACCCTCGATGGTGTTGAGCTTGGGATGGCGAGGATTGGCCAAAAGGGATTTTGACATCTCCACCGCAGCATTCGCGTTACCTAGATTCATCCAGTTCCGTGCAAGCCATTCATTGTTGTGTGCGTAGTTGTGAATCTGATCAGGAAGTAAGCGGTATTCCTGCATATAGGCATGGTCGATGCGCGCAGAAGCTTGCTGATGCCAGGCGGCATCTTCGTAGCGATGGAGCTTCGAATAAATATGCCCCGGCATGTGCCACATGTGCGCGATGGATGGTGCGGTGAAGCCAAGTTTTGCCGCCGAATCAATCGCCCGACTGGCCTTTCTCTTATCCCAAAGATGGATACGGTAGTGATGCACCGGGTGCATCGGCTTTTTTTCCAAAACCTGCTGAATCAAAGAATCCACCACCTCATGGCTGCTGATGGGAAGCTGAGGAGGACGGTAGGAAAACTGCCAAATACGCCCGACGAGAAACGCCTTGGCTTCGATGTCATCCGGAAAATTGTGAATCAAATCTTCAAGATCGCGAAGCAGCTCGGACCGGCGCCTTTTTTCGTCGCTTGGCTTCCCATCGAGATAGTTTGCTTGCACCGCAATATAGGCTTGGCCCAACTCACTAGCATTTTCCGAATAGGTCTTTGCTTTTTCGATAAAGCCTTTTGCCCGCTCAGCATTTTCCCAATTCGCCATCGCCATACCCCAATAGGCCATTGCGCATTCCGGATCATTTGCTGCGATCTGGCGAAACGACCTTTCAGCTTCATAATACCAAAAGCCATGGAGCTGACCCAATCCTTGATCGAAGTAAGCCTGGCCCTTGTCCCAACTCGTCTTGATAGGGATGGTGACATCACCCGTTCCGCCGATGAGATCAGATGCTTGGCGCGGACCTTCATTGAAAGAATGGCCCTGATGCGAATGACCGGGTTCGATAGCCTCAGGTTCCTCTGCCAACAAACAGCAAGGAAAAGCTAAAAGGAGAACGGTGGTCGGGATTAAAGGAAAAATTTTCACAGGAAACAAAACGGTGAAAGTAATAGCCTCCCAAAACCAGCATTCTTTCAATCCCTTTCGGCAGAAGCGTGAAATTGTTTGAGGATTTGCAGGCCATTGGAGAACATGTAAACTACTGGAATGCCAAAGTTTTCCAGAATCATCATCGCATTGAGCCTTCTGGCTACTTTCGCCAAGGCCGAGTGGATCACCCTCCCGTGGCCAGCGATCAACGCGACTCTCCCGATTTGGAAGCCAGACGACTTCAACCCGGATAAATCTTATCCAGCCATTATCTGGTATGGCCCAGCAGGCGACAAACCGGATGCCACCTGGATTCACAAAGTCACCGGAGGAGAACACTACGTCCTCCTTGGTATGGGCTACCGGCAAGTGCCCGATGAGCAATTCGGTGAAAACGAAATTGCTGATGCCTTAGGCCTGCTCAAAGCACTGAAACAAACACTTACCAAATCGCTATCGGTCGATCCCAAAAGAATCTATGTTGGAGGCTTCAGCCGCGGCGCGAAGCACTCGGCCATCCTACTCGATCGTGATCGTGACCTCGCCGGCGGATTGATCTGCGCAACAGGAAGCTTCGAAAAACGCCAAGTCATCCTTAAATTTCCGCAGCCGAAACCCATCTACATCGGATGTGGAAGGCTCGATCCAAACTATCCTCAGGCACTTGGAGCCGCAGTCTATTTCAAACAATCCGGAGCAGATGCCACCTTGGAAGCATGGCCAGATACCAAACACCAACACCCAGCAACCAATCCTGAAGGAATGCGCCAATGGCTCCTCGTCCAAGCCAAGCCCTTAGGACTCGAACAGCAAGCCTCCGATTGGATGAACAAACGCTTGGGAGAGATCGGAGAAATCTCTAACCCCGTCGCCCAATGGCTTGCCTACGATGCATTCATCGCCCTCCCTTTCGTGAAGACTTACGGTGCAAATCCCTCAAAAATCGCAAAGGAAAATATCGATACCTTATTGAAAAATCCAATCGTCGCTAAGGAAGAAAAGTGGCGAGGCGAGTCACGAAAAATTCTCTTCCGCGAGAGCCAAAACCGTCTCTTGAAAACCATTCAATCTGCCTCTGTCGCTCACGCCGCTATTTCCGAACGAGCTGCCGGAACCCATGCGGGAAAACTGGCCATGCATGATCTCGCCCGCACAAGAGACTTGATCGAAAACGCAAAAATTGTCACCCGCCCAGCTGACCCCAAGCCTAGCTCAATCACCCCAGAGCTCACTCCCACCGCACCAACCGAAAACCCTGATCGCAGCCCCTTCCTCCCACCTGGCATTGATGTAAAGCCTGCAGATTGAAGCTCGAGACGGCCACTAGGAGGCCTTCGCAAGACCTGAATTTTCCCTGCTCCCAACACAATTCCCTAACCTCCTAGCAAATTTTTCCCTCCGAGTGACTTCCATCTGCATTCTATCATGGCAAAAGCAAAAATGAGAACTACCCAACTCGATTTCAGGAGTGAGCCTCTCACTTGATGATCAAATACATGTCTGAGTGACCGGAGGCCGGGTCGAGAAATCGGACCAGAGGGACTTTCTCCCCAAAGGCATGATAGCCGCCAACATCCATGAACTCGACGATGTCGGTGAGATATTTTGAATCCCCAGCGTAGGTGAAGCTTCTTGGTGAACCTGCCCCTCCAGACCCACCGCCTTCAGGATCACGAGATTGATGCGTAATCCACCATGTGGCGACTCGCTTGCTGGGATCGACCGAGAGGGTCATAAAAATTTCGTTTGCGGGATCTTCGTTCGGCGAAAGCAAAAGACTACCATTTCCTCCACCCGTAATCGTAATACTACGGGTTCCGTTTCCTCGAATTTTGATGCGACGCACCGACGCCCAATGGTGATCGAATTCGACTTCCTCAATCAGTTGGTAGGAATCGGCCAGTTTCGGTTCGCTCTGAGTCTCTTGAACGTCACAGCCAATGAGAGTTAAGAGGAAAGCACCGAAGACGATGGTAGAAATGCGTTTCACGGAGTTGAGCATTTGAAGATTTTGCCGTGACTCTTGACCATCAAGGGGCTTTCCAATCAGGAAACTCAGATGATAGCTGGGCTTTGTATTTGGCTACTTCAGTCGCTTTACCCTGCTTTTCTAAGATCTGAATATACTTGTGGATCGCCAACGGTTTAAGTCGGTCATCTTCATGAAACTGAATGACATAAAGGAGGTCAGCTGCCGCTTCGCCAAGTCTACCCGCTTCGGCATGAAGATCGGCTGAAACAATGCGAAGTCCTGCGGAAGTGCGGCCCTGCGGGCGGAGTGCCAGAGCTTCATCGGCTGCCTTACGTGATTCATCGAAACGATCGAGTATCAAGAGGGCCTTTGCTCGATCGAGCAGAGCATCCGCTTTCCATGCCGCATTTTCCTCGGCGTCGAGTAGGTTGGCAATGGCAGGTAGCGCCTCAGAAGCTTCACCAATCTCGATTCGAGCTTTGCCAAGGTACCTCCAGACTTCCTTTGGTGTAGACCTAGGCTCTTCTTCGTCAGAGGCTAGTTTGAGGAAACGATTGGCAGCCTCATAGTTTTCGGCGTTGTATGCATCGATCCCAGCCCACTGCAAGGCTTGGTCGGGGATGTCGCTAACGTATTTTCCCTCGATGGCGAGATCGATCTCTTTACCTAGTTTGGTTGGCTCTTGGGCGGCGAAATAGGAGAGCGCCAGAAGAAGGCCAGCGTGTTTCCCGTAAGCTTCACTGCGTAAATCCCGTGCCTTGTTCAAATAGGGGGCAGCGTCTTTGGGTTGATTGGATTTTACATTTCCCCAGCCAATCCAGTAATTTGCTTCCGCCTTGAGATTATCTGTTAGATCATCGACTTGATCGAGCAAACCACGGTAGCGAACGAGCATATTTTTAACGTTCCCTTCCTTGCGCATCACACGTGCCGACTCAAGCCATGCGAGGGACGAAAGATCATCGGGTGCTGCCTCATCGAGAGCGATCCGATCAAAGTCGGCAATGGATTGTTCAGCTTGGCCGATTTCTGCGTAAGCCTTCGCGCGTTTCACAAGAGCTGGATAGATTCGCTCATCATCTGGGTGTTTTGAGATAAAATCACTCAACGAACGAATCGCGCCTTGCGCATTTCCAGCTTCAGAAAGCACCCAACCCCGCTGATAGAGAAAGCCGGAGCGATTCGATTCACTCAGAAGCGTCGGATCGATCTCCGAATAGACCTTGGCCGCTTCAACAATTTTATTTTCCGAAAACAACGTTTCCGCCTTCATCAATTTGGCAGTGTGAATCCGCGTATCGCTGGGACGGCTTTTCCCGTAAATTTGCAAGAAAGCATCGACTTGATCCACTACGTGCCGTCCCTCAATCTGGAAAAAGCAGTTGAGTCGGTAATACGAAGCTTGGAATGCGAGGTCGTTCTCCGGAGGAACTAAGCGTTCAATTTCACGAAACAATTCGCTGGCATCCACTGGCTGCTTGAGCTTCAACATCGCCCGAGCCGCAATCATCAACCGAGCGGCTTCCTTATCGCCCTTTGCCTTGGTCTTACTCTTGCGGAAAATATCTAGAACCTTGGCGTATTCCTTTTTCGCGTAGAGATTCTCCATCAATGCGATTTGCGCCGATGGTCGGAACTCATCCATCCCCGGGCGATCCAAGACGAAACGGAGATACTTATCTGCTAGTTCCGTTCGGTTCAACTTCGTGGCAGTGATCGCTGCATGCAGCGCCGCATCACCTCGATATTTCGCTGGTGCGTCAGATGCCGCGACTTGTTCAAAGATTTTCAATGCCTCTTCAAGCTTTCCTTGCCGGAAGATAAGGTGACCCATCGCAACCGTCGCTTGATCACGGAAGAGACCACCTTTTGGATCGTTGATCGTTCGTTTGTAAGCCGCAATCGCCTCACGGTCACGACCGAGCATTTGGTAACACTTTGCAGCAAAAAGATTTCCCTTTGGCCTGTCCTCTGGGCGCGCGGAATTCGCCGCAAAGCGCTCGAACAGAGGAGCGGCAAAGGCGTATTCGCGCTGGTTGTAATGGTCGGCCGCCAAGGTGTATGCTGCTGCAGCTGCATATTTCCCTCTGCCATAACGATTCAGCAGAGTCGAAAAGCAGCGCTTCGCCTCATCCACTCGCCCTGCCTGATAATAGCTAGACCCAAGATACCACCAAGCTGGCTCGGCATTCGCATGCCTTGGGAACTCGTTCAGGTAGGCGGAAAAAATATTCGCTGCTCGAAGATAAAGTTCACGTCTTGTCTGCATATCGACGCTCTTTTTCGCCGCATCAAAAACATTTTTCCCGCGAGCGAAATACGTATTGGCTGGATCCGCTCTCAAGTCCTGTTCAACCGCTTCCGCTCTCAGTGGTGGCTGAGCATCAGCTGGAAGTTGGAAACTAAGGAAAACGCAAGGTAAGCCGAGGTAGCAAGTTTTCGAAATTTTCGACATTCGATCTTATTGGGAAGGAGTTGGGCGCTGGGTCGCGAATGAAATGTTCCAAATTCCCGCTTTTTGGCAGGTATCAATCACTTCGACGATTCTCTGGTATTGGACTTCCCCATCCCCTCGGATGCGGACCGGTTGATTTTCAAATTGGACGGCGATTTTCGAGAGCTTCTCAAGTAGCTGCTCAAGGTTGACGGTGGTTCCCTCGACTCGAATCACGCCGTCTTCAAGAATATTGATCACGATTTCACCTCCTTGCCGCTCCGGTTCAGCCCCTTCTTGGGCCGTTGGCACAGAAACCGAAAGTTCCGTTTCCGAACGAGTGAACTGCCATGTGACGATGAAGAAAATCAGTAGCAGAAAGACGATATCGATCATCGGAGCCAACTGCATGTTGGCGGATTCCGGCTGTCTGCTCTGAAATTTCATGGGAGAAAGTCTTACTTAAATACCGTGGAGGTCTGGCCTGTCATCGCCTAAAGGTGATGGAACGGGCATGGCGTAGTCCTCGCGGGCTCGCTGGTTAGAACTCTGGGATTCCCGATGCACGGGTTTT
>JBGCEE010000035.1:0-16621 GCA_045106015.1 Akkermansiaceae bacterium
CCGCTACATCGGTCAACCATACAGCAGCACATTTGAATTTTTGAGCCGTTTTCAGCTCTCCCTCCAAGGTAACAAGAATTTCTCCCGCATCGCTGACTGCGAAGGTTTGAGACAAACGGTTCTTTCCGACACGGAATCGGAAAGTTGGCGCACCAGTCTCAATCGACAGGCTGTTTCCGAGAAACTCAGCATCAAGTGCGGCAAGTTTTTCCGCGAAATCCACATCGTCCCAAAGATGCTTTTCAATCGCCTTGTAATCGTGCGAATCCGGTTCCTTAAATTCGAAATCTACGGACTCATCCTTGCTAGTCAGGGGATTTAAAATCGCGGCTCCATCCACATAAGTCTGAGCTCCTTTGCCCAATCCAGACATTTTACCGCCCCGACCGCTGCGCTCCTCCTTCAAATTCAAATAACCACCGGTCCACACACGGCGGACGGAGAGCATCCGAGGATCAAACGTATAGCTCATTCCATTGGGCTGGCCAACGTGGAGCGCGCGCGCGCTGGTTCCCTTGATTGGCGCGCGCATCACTCGGACACGATTCGTCACAATCTCTTCCCCAGGAATTTTCAATAGATCGGTTGGCTCGGCTTTCTTAGCTCGTTTAACCATTACCTTGTCAGGTCCCTTTTGATCCTTATCGGCTAGAGTCCTCAAATAATGCCAGAGCGAATCCATCTGATCATCTGAAACCAACTCCTTCACATAAATCGGCATGAGTGGCTGGAAAGCCGTTCCCTTCATCGGCCCGACTTCTGCCACCGCCAAGGCATCCCATGATTTCCGCAGAGAGTCGTTGAAATACTCGCGGTCGGCTTTGACCATGGTTTCCTTCTTCTTGATGACGACCTTTCTTTCTCTGATGTCTTTTAAGAAAAGCCCGTAAAGGTTCGGCCCGCTTTTCAAGGACATGTCACCCTTTTCTACGGTGTGACATTCGGAGCAGCCGATTGACTCAAAGATTTCCTTACCCTCGGCAACGGCATCGATCTCGACTTCCGCCGCATACATCATCCCAGTTCCAAGAACTGGAAGCATCATCCATTTTACTAATCTCATCTTCAAATTATTCAGTGGTTTTGTCTTTTGATTTTTCAGCATCCGGAACTTTCGGGCCGTGTGGTCTGAGGCGTAACTTCACGTCCGCACCAAGTTTTGGAAGATGGGTTGAATCAATCTCCCAGACAAGACCTTCGTTCGCGTGGCCATGCATACCCGGCAGGCAGAGTAGTTCGTCGCCAAAGGTGGCGATGGAAATCACATTCCCGCTCTCATCGGCCAGATAACGTGGCTCGTTTTTGCCATCTTTGAAAACATGTGACCCAGCGAACAGAAACGTTTTGGTTGGGAATCGCTCCCTCTCAGCATCCTCGTCCTCGTTCAGGCTACCAAATCCATCGTCGCCCTTAATAAGGAAATCACTGATGGGGCGCTCGACCTTCTTACCGTTCTCATCATCTAAAACCAGCGACACATCAATTTTCGCACCTCTCGGTGGATAGTTCACCCAACCACCCTCTTCACCTTCTATCTGTTTTCTCATCGCTGGATTCCCAGGCCGTGCCTGAATCAATAGCAACGCAGCATGGATATGAGCCGCCTTCGCTTCCACCGCGATGATCGACTCATGTTCTTTCGAACCCTTGGTGCAAGCAATCAACTCAAGCATCCCACCCGTCAAACAAACCTTCGCATCTACATCCACATAGCGCTCTTTTACCTGAACCGTCAAACCGGGCAACTTGAGTTGGTCGCCTTTCGCGTTCAATTCGACCTCGGCGGCATCCGTTTTTTCCGCAGCGGGCTTTTCGGTTTGCTCCGCAAGCGCACTGAATGAAAAACAAAGAGCGAAAGCCAAGACGGCAGCAGCGACTTTCGGAAGAAGTCTCAGATGAGTGGAGATACGGTTTTTCATTTTTTTAATAGTTAGCCCCGCACGACTGTCGCTCGGGGGCGAAACTGTCGGCGAACGAAGGCTCCTATGCAACGTAAGAATGACAGCCATCCTTTCTTTTCAAGGAAGTTTTCGTAGACCCTAGCGCTCGATGTCTCGGCCATCTGAATACATCGATTCAAGAGCCCACCCTCTTTTAGACCGTTTTGCAGATGGAATTGCCGAAGTGGTCAAGGCGGACGGAGCCTCACATCGCGTAGCCAATTTCTTCAAACCCCAAAAAATCCACTCGATTTCGGCAAGGCCATTTGGAAACCCGTCTAGTCATCGGATTGCAGTATTTGCGTGTGATTGGAATCTTGCTTCAACCTGAACTATTAGGCACCCCTAATAATCGAGCTTTTCTCATTATTTATTATATTTAAATGCTTATTACTTGTGATAATAAATTTTGAGAATTTCTATATAAATATTTTGACTTCAAAACTTGATCGTGAGACAAAGTCCTTGTTCAGCGAGAAAGACCCTTCGAGGTCATCGCGAATTCCCCCAACCCCCCACCCCCAATGAAATTAACATCGAGACTAATTGTATCGACCGCATTGCTATCCGCTTCGATGGGCCACGCCCAGACCTTAGGGAGCGCGGCCAACTACGACATACTGCTGCTTGGTAACGGAAGTATGGAACTTAAAGACGCGAATCAGCTTTTTGGGGACGTTGGTCTTTCAAGTGGTTCGGAACTCGATGGCAAGGGAGAGTCAACGATTTTTGACGGAACGATTTTCAAACATAACGGCGCGACCATCACGAATGGTGGTGGCCTTGCTCCATCCAACGGAATCCAGTCTTCCGGTGCCATCAACGGCGCTCTCAACACTGCCAATGCGGATGTGACCAACTACATCAACTACCTCGAAGGTCTGACTGCTGATGCGACCTATGGACCGCAAACTAGCACGTTCAGTTTTGCGACCACCAAAGCGCAGACGGTCCTCGACTTCACAGAAATCGATTTGGACGGAGAATCTTTTTCGCTCACCGGGCGCGCAGGTGGAACCGACCAAATTATCATTCGGACCAGCGACTTCCTCGAATTCAAGGAATCTGATCTGAACCTGACAAACTTCGATATCGACAACGTCATCTGGTATCATTCCGGATCGGATAATTTCGATCTCCACAAATCAGACAGCGATCCTGCTAATTTCATGAAGTTTGCGGGAACGGTCATCGCGCCAAATGCCGAAACGAGAATCGGTGAAGTCAGCTTCAACGGGCGCCTGATCGGAGGCGAACTGAAATTGGGATCGGGATTTGAATTCGAAGGACCTCCGAATCCTCCGAATCCTCCGAATCCTCCGGTGATTCCAGAACCTTCATCTAGCCTCATGCTTATACTCGGTGCGGCAGGTTTCCTCCTGAGACGTCGGCGCGAAAGCTAGGACCAAGTCAAAGAACTCTAAAGCTCCCCTGCGGATTTCCGCTCGGGAGTTTCTTTGCGTTTTGAGCAAATTTTCTGAAAAGATGGGATCACCCATTCAGGATAATCAGACAACCCTCCAAAGAATCGTGAAACCGTGGCACGTAGCAAAAATTACCTCAAAACAAGTTTCACATCTAGACACGTTTCCCAAAAACGACGCCGCCTATTCGGCTATCTTTCTGGACTCATTAGACTTTCAAATCGCTCCGCTGCGTCAAGATCGCCAAGAACACGATAAGACTCGGCGCAAGCTTGGATCGGCAGTGGATGATATGGCGCCAGATCATGAGCTTTCAAAAAATATCCGAGGGCTTTTTCTGGCTGTTTCCGGACGAGTAAATAGAAGTTTCCGCTGTTCATGATAAAGTCCCAATTTGTTGGATCCTGTTTCAGTCCACGCTCAATGGTCCCTTCAGCTTCTTCATACATTTCCAATCCAACCTGCATCACCAAGAGCTGAGTCCAGCTCTGTCGTACTGGCACATTTGCTTCAGTCGCCTTCCGAAAACTCTCTAGTGCCTCCTCATCGCGCCCCATTTGCTTCAGGATCACCCCCATTTTAGCCAAGGCGATACCAGCCTGTGGGTCAATGTGATGCGCTTTTTTGTAGTAGGTTAAAGCCTTTTCAGGGTCAGATTCCTTGAACACCTCTCCGTAGTGCACTGGAGCGAGCAGACTTTGGGGATTCACTTTCATCTCGTGGCTGAAAAGCGTTTCGTCATCTTTCCAGATCCGTAGCTGTCTTTGCTGCAGAAAAAGGAGTAAACTGGAAAACGCTCCGAGAGCGAGACCGGCCGGAAGCAAGGTTTTCGAGGATCGCGTGATCAGCCTCAAGCAACCCATCAACATGAAAACCAAACCGATCTGCGGAAGATAGCTGTAGCGGTCGGCAACGAAGTAGTAACTCACCGAAACCAAACCGGAAATCGGAAGCCAAAGGACCGTGTAGATCGCCGCACCACCGATGATCAGCTTTTCCTTCAATCCCAGCCAGATGACCAAGGGGGTCAATACACAAAGAATCGCAGTGGAGCGGAAAAAAGGAACCCATGATTCCGGTGGGGCGAACCAAAGCCGTGCGGGTGAAGGCCAGAAGAAACGTTCCAGGTAGAAAACGTAACTGATCACGATGTGGCTCGCCTTCTGGATTGGAGTGAAACGATCACCAACACTCGCAAGCCCTCCCTGCGATTGGAAGTGGATGGAGATGCCGGCTACCAAAAGAGCGGCAGCGAAAAATGGCAGCAAAGGCGCGAAGGCCTCGCGCAATGACGCCGGAATTTCTCTTATGTCGAAATAGAATAGTAGAAAAAGCATCAGTGGCAATGGCACGGCGCTCGGTTTTGCCAGCAACGCCATGACGAACAAAAACAGGCTGGAAGCATAGAGTGCCGGCTGCTTTTCCGGTCGCAGCTTCCACCAGGTGAAGGTGTGGAGGCTTGCGAAAAACAACGCGCCCGAGAGGACGTCCTTGCGTTCCGAAAGCCAGGCAACCGACTGAACCTTCTCCGGATGAATCGCCCAGATCAGCACGATGAAAAAACTCCAGAAAGTGGATTTTGTGAGCTTCAGCGCGATGAGGAAAAAGATGGCGGTGGCCATAGCGTGCCACAGGATATTGACCGCATGGTGGAAGCCCGGTCTAAAACCGAAAAGACTGACATCCAGCTGGTGCGAGAAGAAAGTCAAAGGACTCCAGAGATTCGTTTCACCTGTGGAAGTGAGTGCCCATTTCAAATTCGCCATGCTGACTCCCGTATTCACATGGGGATTCTCAGTGATGTAATGGGGATCATCGTAATTGATAAATCCGAACCGCACTGACGCGGAAAAC
This sequence comes from Akkermansiaceae bacterium, assembly GCA_045106015.1. Classification (GTDB taxonomy): domain Bacteria; phylum Verrucomicrobiota; class Verrucomicrobiia; order Verrucomicrobiales; family Akkermansiaceae; genus Luteolibacter. The sequence goes on from JBGCEE010000035.1 coordinate 5,219, forward strand.
GCGGCGAGAACGATGAGCACGAGAACAAGAAGGACACACCATGTCCGGACAAACGGTCGCTTGGGTTCCGCTGAAACGAATGGATTTTCTTCAACGGGACTCATTTCACTCCCTGGTCTTTTTGCGAAAGAACCGGCGAATCCGTCAGCCATGGAAAGCTCCAGTCGGGATGGTTCCATGCCAGAGTCTTCTCATGCTCGGGCAGATAAGGGGCATCCGCCAGATAGCTGATGAGCGCGGAATCGTTGCCTGTGACAAGGAATCCATGAGCGCAGCCTTTCGGGATCCTCAGCTGGTTCCGGCCATCTGCGTCGAGGTGGTAAACGGCGAAATTTCCCTTGGTTGGCGAGTCAGGCCGAAGGTCCGCGACAATATCCTGCACCTGTCCTTCGAAAAGCGTGAGGAGCTTGGCTTGCGGGCAGGGATCTTGGAAATGAAGGCCTCGCAGAACACCCGGCTCGGATCGGGAGATATTCTGCAAAATCCAGCTCTGTTCCGGATCATCATTTCCCATGGCAGGAAGAAACCAACCCCGAGAATCTTTAATACGCGGCCTTACCGAGATGATCACTCCATGAATGTTTTCGACTTGTTCGTGCATGTCAGGTCAGAAATTTGATCGCAGCATCATGCCCCATGCGCATCGCGTTGTGCATGGCTGGGTAGGTGAACGCCCCTTGGCGTCCGGTGCTGATGAGATTCGGCCGAGTGTCGAGCCATCCGGTGATTTTCCCGAGGTGGGTGTCGAAGTCGAGTTTGTAAACCGGATAGCCGTGCCGGTTGGTGAAATGGTTCCACTCGATAATATCTTCGGCGTCGCAAATACCTTCCTCAATGAGATCGGCGATGACACACTCACGGGTTTCCGGCGCGGCATTCCATTTCGCATCGTCAACATCACAGGTCATTTCGACGATGAGAACCGTGTGGTCCGCCGGGGTGACCTCGAGTCCGGCGTTTTTCGGTTCACCGATCCGATGGAAGATTCGGTCGCGGTAGTAGGTGTAGAGCCCTTCGAGGCATCCGGTCTTCCTGACCAGCAAACCGAAGATCGCGATGGGTTTGTAGTGAAGACTTTCAGCGGCAAGTCTAATTTGTTTCGGGCTGTGCTCGTAAACCCGGACGAGCGCAGGCAAAGGAATCGTCGAAACGATCTTTTGGACGGGAAGTGTCTCGTCACCCAACTTGATCTCATCGTCGCCGATCTTGGAAATCTTCGCATCGTAGATGATTTTCCCTCCGAGTCTCTCAATCTCGCGGGCAAGAACCCGAGGCAACGTTTCCGAACCCGTCGCGGAGTAGTGGAGGGTTTCCTCCGAAAGAGCGTTTTCGACCACGTATCGGTCCGCGTCGATTCTCAGAACGCTTGGAACGAGTTTCCTGACAAGATCCAGAATTTTCAGGCGCGGCATTTTCCGGCGTACGAATTCAGCCGAGAGCCGGGACGGATGGATGTTCCAATACCTGCGGGTGAACTCCTCGAAGAAGAACTCGTAAAGAGGCGTGCCATAGGTGGCGATGAGCGCGTCCTCCGCCGTGACCGCCGATGCGCGGGTTTTGTTCAAGCGGTCGTCCACACCAGCGAGGAAGAGCCCGACGGTGCAGTGGAACAGCTGGAACAGATTCATTCCGGCAAGGATGTCTAAACCTTTGAGAGGATAGCGGTAGGATCGGCCGTTCCACTGGATGCGGGCATCGAGAGCAACCGGAACACGCTCTTCGCCCATCAGCCGCGCAACGTCATCGTATATTTCCTCGTCGAAGGCATGGAGCATGTGGACGCCTTGGTCGAAGTGGTTTTCGCCACGTTTGTAACCAGCCGCAAGTCCACCGGGCTGGGATTCTCTCTCGATGACGGTGACCTGCGCGCCTTTCCTCAGAGCGGTCAACGCCGCGTAAAGCCCGCAAACACCGGCCCCGAGAATGGTGATATGCGGAGGATCTGGCATTCAGATGGGATGACTGTTGGACGGGCGGTTGTAAAGCTCCACCATTGGTGGGTTGAACGAATGCAAATCCCTCCACGTCAGCGGTTGGTCTTTCTCAAGGGATGTGCTGGTGACGGCTGCCTGGGTCTCCGAATCGAGGAGAGCGATAGGAACCCAACCGTTTATCGTGGCTTCTTCGGCGGTCGCGATGAGCCCGTAGAAATGGTCACCCCCGATGCCATGGGGAATGGTTGATTCAGCAGGGATTTCCGTTTTCGCAAAGGCATAAACATCGGTGACACGGCCGGCCCATGGCTGGAGAGTCGGCTCACCTTGCAGGACAATCCTCGCGATGGCGGACGTGGTTTCAAGATGGCAGAGATGGTAATCGCGCTTGAAGAGGTAGTAAGGGCCCTCGCCGATCTTGTAGTATTCGAGGTAGGGTTTCTGGATGGGATCCTCGCATCTGGCGATCACGTAAACGCCACCTCCGGGCTCCGAGCCCAGGATGTAATCGACTGTACCCTCGCCTTCCGGAATCGCAGCAAGATCAAAAGCTTCCAGCGCCTGATCCACGTGCCCGATAGCCGGTCCGGTCATACCGGTTTCCGTGGGCACGAGATTGAAAGCATTCGCCAGAGCCGCCATCTCGATGTTGAGCTTGGTGCCGTCGGTGTATGCGCAGCACTGGATTGGCGAGAGATTTCGTTTCTCTGCTTCGTGAAAGAGCTCGGCGACGGTTGCGTGGCGGTTCAGGAAACCTTTGATGTTCCCCGCCTGAACGATTTCAAAACCCCAGAGCTGGATTTCCTGGATCATCGTGGCTAGCACGCCGTGCTGGTCGCCGGCATCCGAGGTGACGATGAGGTTTTTCTTCGCCGCAAGCTGGCAAAGGGTCGGGCCAAGAACGAGATCGACTTCCGCGTTCATGAGAACGACGTGAGCGCCGTTCTCCAGCGCGGTTTCGCAATATTGGTATGCGGACCAGATGGTGTTGGTGGATTCCACAAAAACGTCGACCGGGTGATTGTGAAGAAAGCGTTGGGTATCGGTTCCGTGGAGATTCGTTTTTGTTAGATCTGCGAGTTCCCGGGCGCTGTCCGAATTTTTGTCAGCGATCCAGTCCAGGGACATGCCCGGTGTGATCGAGACCTGATGGGCGATCCCCTTGCCCATGCAGCCAGCTCCGACGAGGCCGACCCGGATGGGCTTTTTGAGATCTTTGAGTTTCCGAATCATTGGCTCAGTCGATGTAGGTTTGCATCCAGAGTTCGAAAATGATCAGTGAGGTAACTTTTTTCAAAGCGAGAAATTCCCCCCGGTTTGCTGCGGAGACGAGAGCTTCGACTTCCTTCGGATCGAAAAGGTTTCTCGCACGGATGATGGAGGAATTCAGGCATTCTTCAAGCAGTGTCTGGAACTCTTTCGAATAGCGGAATTTTTCCAAAGGCAAATGGAACGGCTGTTTCGGTCGCTCAGCTGCCGAGGTGCGGCTGAGTTTTCTCCAAAGATATTTATTTACGCCTCTGTGAAACTTTAAGCCGTTTGGCAGAGCGAGAGTGAACTCAACAAGGCGATGGTCAAGGTATGGCATACGATACTCGATCGAGCGCGCCATGTTGTTGCGGTCCTGACGAATGATCGCCCAGTCTTGCATCCAGCTCTCGTATAGATGCAAGGTCTGGCGATCGAGAATGGTTGAAGCTTCGGGAATTTCGGGTTCTTGAAAAACCTCTCGAATGCAAAGACGGTTCGCTTCGGCGGGAGTAAATAGAGTTCGGAGGCCTGAGGATTTCTGCCAGGGAGTCGCGCTGGGAAAACTTTCCAGATAATCGGCGATCTTGTTCCGGCCCTCCTTGCCGAGCGATCCGGGAAATGGGAAAAACCTGTCAAGAATAGGCAAAGGGCAGTGACGTATTGCCAGAGCCGCAGGCTGAAGGGCCGCCGAAGGAAGAGCATCCATTTTTGAAAGATGATTTTGAAATGAATACCCTCTCATCGATTCATCGATTCCATCTCCACCAATTGCGACTCGGAATCCATGTTCCGCTGCAACGCCCGCGAGTTTATCAAAGGCGAGTATCAGTGCGTCCCCGACTGGCAATTCCATCTGGGCAACAACTTGGCGAAGAGTTCCAAGGTCATTTTCACGCAGAGTGACAGGAATATGCTTCATCCCGTTTTCCTTGGCTATTTGGGCGGCGTGATGAATTTCATCGGAATCTATTCCAAAACCAGCCGTGAAAGCAGTGGTTTGATAACCTGCTTTCTTGATCGATTCTAGCAGGATGGACGAATCGACTCCGGCGCTGAGATAGGTGGCAATTTTTTCCTCACCCTGAAGGGCCATCATGACTGAGGATTCAGTCAGACTATCGAGATGGCTCAGTGCTTCAACTTCTGAGATATCAAGCTTCGGACTGACCCGAGGTTTCCACCATGACTGGATCTTCAGTTCCGAACCCGAAGAGATCGTGAGAAAATGCCCCGCAGGAAGAATCGTAATATCTCGAAATAGTGTTTCGGGTTCGGGGACGTAGCGATTGATCAAGTAGCTTGGCAAAGCGGCTCGATTGAGTGCAGCGGGAATTCCAGCAGCGAGAAGAGCACGAATCTCAGAACCGAAATGCAACACCCCTTCATGTTCGTGGAGGTAGAGAGGCTTTTGCCCACAGCGGTCTCGGGCAAGGATGAGCTTCTCCCCATCACAAATCGCTATGCTGAACATTCCGTTCAGCTTTTCCAACATGGCTTCACCCCACTCCTGCCAAGCAAAAGGAAGAATCTCTGTATCAGAATGCGTTCGAAATTGATGGCCACAGGCCTCCAGTTCTTTGCGAATTTCTAGATGGTTGTAAATCTCACCATTGCAAATCGTGGCGATGCTTTTGTCGTGATTAAAGAAGGGTTGAATACCATTCTCCTTATCGACAATCGCAAGACGACAGATACCTAGAGAGATCTTTCCAGACTGATGTTGCTCGAATCCATCCGGACCACGGTGCTGAATCGCAGACCCCATCGCCCGAAGCCGCGGAGAGTCACTGCCTTTACCAAACCACCCATAGATTCCACACATATTTTCTTGTTACCGTCTGCGTCTGATTTCAGTGACTCAATTCGCCTTTCACCTCAAGGTGCAGGAGCCAGCGCATCCCATTCTTTCTTAGTAAGCACCTCTCGTTGATACTCCATCATGACCTTCCAGCGATCATCCTCTTTTACTAGTAAAGCCTCAAACCCAATATACTCCGCCTTCGCCTCACCACTCTTCGGGGTCTGAGTGTAAAGAAACACTCCATTCTCGTATGCAGTGGTGTCGTCACCATACCGCTTGGAAAAACGGAAATCGACGGAAGCGGAAATTTCTCCAGCCTTGGTGTCTTCGAACTCTTTGTTCCATCTCAACAAGGCCTGAGCCAAGGGGTAGCTGGTCTTCTTGGTTCCGGAAACTAGAACGGCCTTTGGATGGCAGGTCGCTTCATAAGCCTCAAAATCCCCTTCGTTCACTGCCCTTGAAACTTCTGCCCAATACGCATCTAACTGCTTAACGCGAGCGACTTCAGGATCGGGTAAGGGCGTCACCTTGTAACTCCGAATCGCAATCGGCCCATGATCCCCCTGAATCGCGATCGGTCCTTTCGCCGCGTCGCCTTCCAACGGAGCCGCCCTCGTGTGGCCTGCCGTCGTCGCGTTCTCTTGCACCAACTGTCCATTGACCAGCACCTTCTCGAAGGTCGCATCGCGATACTTTTTTCCCTCCTCGTCAAAACGCGGAGCACGGAAAACGATTTCCATCGTCTGCCATTGGCCTGGTGGCTTGGCCGCATTCACCTTCGGTTTGATCCCTCCGAAGCCCTGTTCACCCTTTGGCAGAGTCGGATCCCACCGCTGGTAGATTCCTCCTAGATCACCCGAACCGAACTTTTCCCGCCCCCAGCTGTCCAGAATCTGCACCTCGTAACGACCCGCCACATACACCCCCGCATTCGATCCTTTGGGAACCATGAACTCCAGCTCGATCCTTACGTCTCCGAACTCCTCTCTGGTCAAAAGATAAGGGGCCTTCTCCTTCTTCAACGGACTGTTCACCAGAATTTTTCCGTCTCCTGCTAGAACGAACTCACACTTTCCTTCCACAGCGTCAATTTCTGAAACACCCCTCCACACTTCCACATCGCGAAACGCATCCAAGACTCCATCTTTCAAAAGATCTCGTGTCTCACCGGAACTAGGCAACACCAAGCCTAGTCCAATCAATGGCATCATCCAAAAAGGTCGAAACGTCAAATTTTTCATCACGTCAGACCATACGCCCCACACACCATACTCTCCCAGCGTGAAATCATGCTTCTCCGATAAAACGAAACCGTCTAAAAACCCTCCACTCGAACTCCCACAAGAATTCTTAATCCGAGAATACAAGCCCCGCCGTGATCGTAAAAATTGCCCTCCCACTCATTCTCGCCTTTATCATGTTTTCGCTCGGCCTTGGTCTGCGGAAAGTCGATTTCGAAAGAGTGTTCAAGTTCCCGCTGGCATTCGGAGCCGGACTAGCAAACCAATTATTGCTGCTGCCGTTGATCGCGCTTGGTCTGGCGCATGCGTTTGGACTATCTCCGCAGTTCGCCGTCGGATTGATGATTCTGGCTCTCTGCCCAGGCGGAGTCACCAGCAATGTCCTTACCAAACTTGCGGGCGGCAACGCACCCCTTTCGATTTCACTCACTGCCATCACCAGCCTACTCTCCATCTTGACCGTTCCTTTTCTCGTCGCGTTCAGCGTGGGGCATTTCATGGGCGATAGCGGACCTAAGGTCGACACAACGAAGCTGGGAATCACCATGTTCCTGATTACCGCCGTGCCAGTGGCAATCGGTATGGCGCTTACCGCGAAATCCCCAGCACTCGTCAAAAGGATCGCGCCGGGCATTTCGAGAGCAGCCATCATTCTGTTTGCCCTCATCATCATCGCGGCCTTGGCCAAAAACTGGGGAGTCTTTTCCAGCAATCTCGGCACCCTCGGCCCAGTGGCAGCAATCCTCAATATCCTGATGCTTGCAGCTGGGATTGCCACCGCCAGAACGATCGGCCTCAACCGCACTGACGCAACAGCCATTTCCATCGAGTCTGGTGTCCAGAACGGAACCCTCGCAATCGCTGTCGGCAGCATCATTGCCGGAAGCAATGGCCAGACACTCCCTCCAGAAACCGTCCCCGCAGCGGTCTATAGTATCACGATGTATTTTATCTGCATCCCCTTTGTTCTTTGGCGGCAGCGGGTTTGAACCTGTGGCGTTTCTTGCCACCAACCGAATTCAATACATCACGAAAGTATTTTCCTATCGCACTTTTTTCTGAACATTCCATCCTCAACCAAGTCCATGAAACTCTTTACCCTTTTGGTCATCGTCGCCGCCATCCATACCCCGCTCTCTGCTGAAAGCCTCAAAGCCCCAACCAAGCTCCTCAGCGATGGGGAAGCATCACGCTTGGGCGGTTCAGCTTCTCCAAAACTCACGTGGATCATCGAGTCGGATCAACGCGGTATCGAAGTCAGCGCCTATCAGGTTCTTGTCGCCAGCAGCGAGTCGTTGCTTGAAGAAGGAAAAGCAGATCTTTGGGATTCCAAGAAAGTCGATCAAGACCGCAACCCCGGCTTAATCTACGAAGGAAAAGAGCTTTCCGCCGGAACCAGCTGCCATTGGAAAGTCCGTTGGTGGGCGAAAGGAAACGATACTCCCTCACCATGGAGTACGCCGGCAACTTGGGAAGTCGCCCCGCAAAAGCCAGCCGACTGGCAAGGTGCCAAGTGGATGGATGACGGCCGCAAAAACCCCGAGAATGAAGCCGACTTTTACAAGCCCGATCCCGCACCGCTCATGCGCCATGAGTTTGAAATTTCAAAACCCATCACACGCGCCCGCCTACACATCGCCGGAATTGGCCTCTGCCTTCCTAGCCTGAATGGGGAGGAAATTGCCGACCACGTCTTCGATCCACCATGGACGAATTTTGACAAACGCATTCTCTTCCGCACCCACGATGTCACTAAACAACTCGAAGAAGGCAACAACTGCCTTGGCCTTGAGCTTGGCAACGGTTGGTATAACCCGCTCCCACTCCGTATGTGGGGCCACCGCAACATCCGTGGCTCGATTCCACTCGGACGCCCCCGCGCCATCGCCCTCCTTGTCATCGATCACCCAGACGGCACCTCCACCACCGTCACTAGCAGCGAAAAATGGAAAATGACCCAGAGCGCCACACTTCGTAACAGCATCTACCTCGGCGAAGAACGTGACGCTCAACTCGAAGTCACAGACTGGAACACTCATAGCTTCGATGCCTCTTCATGGAAACCGGTCAACCTTGTCGAAGCTACCCTCGAGACACTGCAAGCCCTTCGCATGCCTCCAGTTCGGCTCATCGATCCGCTTGAAGCCAAATCCGTCAACACTCTCTCGCCCGGTCTTCACATCGTAGACTTCGGCGTGAACTTCACGGGCATTCCTGAAGTCAAGATTAATGCCCCAGCCGGCACCAAGATCACCTTCCGATTCGGCGAGCTACTCCACGAAAACGGCTCGCTCAATCCCATGACCAGCGTTGCCGGACAGATCAAGGGCATGAAAAAAGACGCCGAAGGAAACCCCATCCCAAAAGGCGGCCCCGGCGCTCCCGAATACGCATGGCAACAAAATGTCTACATCACCAAGGGCGGCGGTGAAGTCTTCAAACCCAAGTTCACCTACCACGGCTTCCGCTATATGGAAATTTCCGGCTTGGAAGAAGCTCCCACCACCTCCGATATTCACGCTTACCATTTTCACACCGACCTCGATAGCGCAGGAACATTTACCTCCTCTGACGATCTCCTGAATGAGATCCAAGAAATCTGCCGCCGCACTTTCCTCGCCAATGTCGTCACCGTGCAGTCGGATTGTCCACACCGCGAACGCTTCGGCTACGGTGGAGACATTGTCGCCACCAGCGAGGCCTACCTCATGAACTTCGACATGGCCGGCTTCTACGCAAAAACCGTTCGCGACTGGTCCGACGCTGCCCAAGCAGATGGAAACTTCACCGATACCGCACCCTTCGTGGGCATCCAATACTGCGGAGTCGGCTGGGCCATGGTCCATCCCCTCCTGATGGAGCAACTCTACCAACACTACGCCGACAAGCGTCTGATCGAAAAAGAACTCCCTGCCGCCATTCGTTGGTTCAACCTCGAAGCCTCGAAACGCGAAAACGGACTAGTCATGAAAGGCCTTGGCGACCATGAGTCACTGAAACGCATCGCCGGCCCTGTCATCACCACGCCGATGTTCATCGAAACCGCCAAACGCATGGCGCGGCTTTGCCGCATCGTCGATGACTCCACCAACGCCAAACGCTTTGAGAAAATGGCAGTCGAATCCGCCAAAGCTTGGACTGCCGAGTTTCTCGATGAAGCCTCCGGCACGGTCGGCGATCGTTCACAAACCGCTCAGGTCCTCGCTCTCGCATGGGCGACTCTTCCAGAAGCAGCTCAAGAAAAAGTCTTCAAAGTCTTGCTCGATGATCTCGCCAAAGACCCGAAAAACCCCGCCCTCACCACCGGAATCTTCGGTACTCACCAGCTCCTCGAAGAACTCAGCAAACGCAACCGAAGCGACATCGCTCACAAGCTCGCCACCCGTAAGACATTCCCCTCTTGGGGTTGGATGCTCGAAAACGGCGCCACCACTCTCTGGGAAGACTGGAAGGGAACCGACAACGTAAAATCCCACAGCCACCCCATGTTTGGCTCCATCTCTGGATGGTTCTTCCGCTGGCTCGGTGGTATCCAAGTGGCTCCTGATTCCGTCGGCTTCGACCGCATTCTCATCCGCCCGCAAACCGTTGAAGGACTCGACTGGGTCAAGACTTCCCACGAATCCATCCGCGGCACCATCGTTTCGAATTGGAAAGTGACCGGTGACTCACGCGAGTTCGAGATCACCATCCCGACAACCGCAACCGCAACCGTACATCTTCCCGCGAGACCGAACGATACCATCACCGAAGGCGATAAACCTTTGGCCAATCATCCCGAAATCAAAGTGGCCGAATCCACGGAGTTCTACCACCACATGGAACTCAGCGCCGGAACCTATCGCTTCACGATTCGTTGAGAATAGGGTTTTGAAAAAAGTATTACTCATTGGCCTGGGAATCGTCGGCCTCTTGGCTTTCGCCGCCGCTTTCTTCATAATGAAGTCATGCAGCGGTGAAAGCACGAGCTACGGCGATGCGCGGATCATGGCAAAGCGCAACCTGATGAAAACCATGGTCTATTCATTGGAATCACCCACATTTTCACTCGGGAAAGAACATGAGGTCGTTTTTCAGTATTCAGGTTTACCCTATCCGGCTTTACCGGCATCGCTGATCGTCAGCTCACCCGGTTACGAAGAAGGGCCTCCCGGATATTTGTCATGTGTCCTCCGGATTTCACTGGAAACGGCGGACGGAGAAACCTTTCACTCCACCGAAATCAAACTGGGCGAACTTCAAAAAAGCAGTTCCGGATTCTGGCCGAAAAGCGTTCCGATCTACAATCCAGCCCAGAAACCTGAACCACACAAGAGCTTCGTCGCTCGCATTACGGTCGTGAAAAAATCACAGGATGCTTCCGATGCCGCCTATTTGTATTCGTTTTCTTTTGATCAAAGCTCTCTGCACTGATGGACGAACCTCGGCTCCCACGACAACCGGACTATTTGATCTCCCACTTGTATGGAGCACTTGAAATCAGTTCGCTGCCACCAGGGATGACGTGAATCATATCTTCAATCCGGCAGCCTCCAAGGCCCTTGAAATAAAGACCCGGTTCAATGGTCACAGTCATACCTTTCTTAAATTTGAACGTCGCAGTCTCGCGCATAAACGGTGCCTCATGCACCTCCAGCCCGATGCCATGACCTAATCCATGGAAAAAGCCTTTTGGCTCCGCCGAGCCTCGCACGGTTTCGTAACCTTCATCATCGAAAAACTTCTGCACCGCATTGTGCACTGTGCCACCGGAAACTCCCGGCTTCACCATATCGATACCAAGCTGATGAGCTGCCTTCACCGTGCGCACCAATTTACGTTGAGCGTCGCTGGCTTTTCCTTTGAGAAAGGTGCGGGTCATGTCGCCCCAATATCCATCCGAAGGTCGGCGTGGGAAAATCTCGACCACGATTAACTCGTTGGGTTTGATCGGACCAGAACCCGCGTTATGACAATCACAGGCCTGATCACCACCTGCGGCAATGGTGTGAAGCGCGATCGCATCCTTTTCCAAGGCTGCCAAACTGATGAGCTCGCGAAGCCGCTCGGATGTCAACACTCGGCCTTCGTGAATGAGTTTCCCCCCCTTAATCGTCGATTCGGTAAGCGCCTTCTTCACCGCTCGGAATCCAGCCGCACTAGCTGCGTTTCCTTTCCGCAATGCCTCAACCTCATC
>JBGCEE010000036.1:0-66962 GCA_045106015.1 Akkermansiaceae bacterium
GTTCTGCAAGAAATGAAGATTCCGAGAGTGTCAGCATATGGGTTTCTGATCGCAGTCGGGATGCTCGCATATTTTGGCGTAGCTGTCGGATTGTTCCAACATCTTCACTTCGTCGCGGTAATCGTGTGGATTCCTATTCTAGTTCTAATTGGCGTTTTGGTTAGAAGGAGGTTCTTGCCGTATTCGACTGATTCGTTGGCAGCGGTGGGGTTCGGCCTACTCCTTTCTTCGCTAGTTGTAGTCGGCCTTGGTATTTTTACAGGATCAGATGATGGTTCAGTTACGCTCTGGAATAAGGTACAAGCGATTGCGATGCTATATGGCCTTTGGTTCTGGCTACCATTCGTGGCGGGGATTACTCTTGGCGGTTTCCGTACAAAAGAAGAGGCAGAACAAGATGCTGCGTTGAAACAGCAAGAGTAATTTGATGTTATTTTTCTTTTTCTAAGGGATCACTGCAGTTTTTTTCAGCTGCCGGCGAAGCCTCTTTTGTCGGGGTTGTAGGGTTGTCCGGAAGTGAGGATTCCGTAGATCTGGTAGAGGAGTTTGCGCATGACGGCGATGATGACCTGTTTGGATTTGGTCGTCGCACTCGGCGATGGCGGCGACGAGTTCTTCGGCTGCGATATCGATGCCCGCGCTGTAAGAGGTGAAGTTTTGGGTGAGGAGGTGCTTGGTCTTGCGGTTGGCTTTTCTTTTTGCCCTCGTTCTTTTTGTTGTGATGAGGTGGTCACTGGCGCATTCGATTTTTAAAAATAGGCAGTCTCCTGAACGGGGTTGGCACCTATGCGGGGTTGGTTGCCGCCACCAATGGTGAACTCCCATCGCATGCGGCCATGCTAACAAGCACCACGACTGACAGCCAACTTCTGATTCCGAAGGCGCAGCCTATTGTTTCAAACCTTCAACCCATCATTCGACCAGCTCGTTTTGTGAGCTAGTATTTGTTTCTCTATTTTCTGAGCCGCCGCCTAAAATCATCTTCTGGCAATTCGCAGGCATCGCTTTTACCTGCAATCAGATAGCGGTGCTTTGCAATGAACTTATAGATGCCGTCTCGAAGACCTTTCGGAAACAAGCCGCAACCCAACGCGAGAAACTTCCACGGTTGCCCGATCGCTTTTCCCAACTCGATACATGCCTCGCTCCGAAAAAACCGTTCGCCATCATCTTCTCGCAATAGAACCAAGCTTCCCTCTTCCTCATCCGCAAAATGGCTGAGCCCCATTTCTTCAGAAAGATCTCCCTGTAGCGGGGCAAAATCGACAACTTTTCGTCGATCCATCCACTTCACAAGACGAACTGATCGCGAACAGAAACCGCAAGTTCCGTCATAGAAGAGCACGAGAGACACGCCGAATTCTACTCTGAAATCACTTTCGCGCAAGATCACCCTTCCCTCGATACCAAAAGAACCTTTAGTCTCCTCATCCATGCAACCCATTATATTTACCCCCCTCTACATGGAACGGATCTGGGGCGGTAGAAAACTTGAAAACTTCTACGGCAGAAAACTCCCAAAACCCGACCTCCCTTTCGGAGAGGCATGGGAAATTGTGGACCGCGAAGATGAGCAATCTATTGTCACTTCGGGCGAGTATGCAGGAAAGGCTCTCAATGATCTTTGGACTCAACACCGCGAGCAGATCTTCGGCTCAAAACTCCCAGAATCAGAACGATTCCCGCTTTTGATCAAAATTCTCGACTCCGCAAGTGACCTATCAATCCAAGTTCACCCACCAGCTAAGGTTGCCCCCAAGCTCAATGGTGAACCAAAAACCGAAATGTGGTATATCGCAGATAGCGAACCAAACTCGAAACTCTACGTTGGACTCAAAAAGGGCGCAAACGAACAAACGTTTGAAGAATCTATTTCTGACGGCACGGTCGCTGAACAAGTTCACGCAATCACTCCCCAGAAAGGAGATTCCATCTTCATCGAATCCGGCCGCCTCCATGCCATCGGAGCTGGCTTCCTCATCCACGAAATTCAGCAGAATTCCGATACAACCTACCGAGTGTTCGATTGGAACCGAACCGACTCTTCAGGCAATCCACGCGAACTTCACGTGGAGCAATCACTCGCCTGTATCGATTTCTCCGATGTTGAACCTGAAATGGACACACCTAACGGAAAGACTCTTGCCAACTGCCCCTTTTTCAAAACAACTCTTCACCAACTCAAGCGTGGAGAAATTATCTCCAATCCCGACCCCGAGCGATTTTCTCTAATCACGGTAGTTGCTGGCGAACTTGAAGGCTCATTCACCACGGGCCAGACACTTCTCCTACCCGTTTCCGCAGATCCATTGATCGCTAAAGATGAAACAACCGTCCTGCAGATCACCATCCCCGAGAAATCAGATTGAGACGAAGATTGTTTGATAAAAAAACTGACTCACATTTTCGAAAAATTTTAACTCAATCGAAGCAATCGGAAGAAAATTTCCATTCCTAAATCACCGAGCTCTTCAATTCTGGCGGACCTTTTTTAAAAAAAGTTTTCGAAAAGTATCAATTCATCTTCCCCTCTCCTCCCATCTTTTCCACACTCCTCCTCCCATGGCAAAACAAGCACTCGGCAAAGGACTCGGAGCTCTCATCAAGAAGAATCAATCGCTCCCCGGAAAGCCACCTGCTGGGAACGACGATGACACGCCACGTGTCCGAGAAATTGCCGTCGAAGACGTCGTCCCTTCTCCTCTTCAGCCTCGTGCCAGTTTCGTCGACTCTCCTCTTGATGACCTCGTGGATTCGATCCGCCAACACGGCATCATTCAGCCACTGATCGCTCGCCTCGTTGAAGGGAAATACGAACTCATCGCTGGCGAACGCCGCTGGAGAGCTTCGAAAAAGCTAGGCCTCACCCACGTTCCCGTTCTTGAGCGCGTTGCATCCGATCGGGATGTGCTCGAGATGGCTCTCATTGAGAACCTTCAACGAGAAGACCTGAACCCGATCGAGGAGGCCGCCGGTTACGTTCGCCTTGCTAAAGAGTTCACAATGAAACAGGAGGAAATCGCCACACGCGTCGGCAAATCTCGCGCCTCCGTCGCAAACGCCATGCGCCTGCTTGATCTACATCCGGATATTCAAAACTACCTAGCTCAAGGCCAGATCACCGTCGGACATGCCAAAGCCGTTTTATCTCTCAAGGATGCCGATTCCCAGAAACTCGCTGCGGAGCAGGTCATTCGCCGTAAACTCACCGTTCGTGCCACAGAGAAGCTCGCACAATCGCTATTATCGAACGGCTCTGGTAGCGGAAATTCCAAGAAATCCGCTCCAAAAGAAGTCGATATCCACGTTCGCGCCTTGACGAAACGCCTCCAAGAGCACCTCGCTACCCACGTCGCGATCAACCACTCAGCAAAAAAGGGCAAGATCGAGATTGAATACTACGGCAATGACGATCTCGAAAGAATTCTTGAACTCATTCGCCTCCCGAATCCGAACATGTAACTTAGCGGCGCTCTAAGCCCGTTCGTCGACACACTGCAAAATCGGGACCTCTCCAATGTCACCTCTCGATTCAGCCTCTTTACTTGCTCGCCGCCTTATTGAAAGCGGCCACATCACCTACTTCGCTGGTGGCTGTGTTCGAGACAAGCTACTCGGACTCACTCCGAAAGACTACGATATTGCTACATCTGCTACACCAGCGGAGGTCCTCAATTTATTCCCTGGTGCCAATGAAGTCGGTGCACACTTCGGCGTTGTCATCGTCAAACACAACGGACATCACATCGAAATCGCAACCTTCCGGACCGACGGATCATACAAAGACGGGCGCCGCCCTGAAACCGTATCATTTTCAACACCTGAAGAAGACGCCCATCGCCGAGACTTCACCATCAATGGACTCTTCGAAAACTGCGAGACCGGTGAAATCATCGACCATGTCAATGGACTCTCAGACATTAAAAATTGTTCCATCCGTGCCATTGGAACACCCACCCATCGCTTTCAAGAAGATGCCCTCCGCCTACTTCGCGGAGTTCGTTTCTCCACCACGCTAGATTTCGAAATTGAGCCCTCAACCCTGACAGCGATTGCTGACAACGCAGACCTGCTTGCAAAAATTTCTCCCGAACGCATCCGCGACGAGTTTTCTAAAATCATCATCTCGCCCAATCGTCGCCGTGGGATCGAACTTCTAACCGACACCGGGCTCATCACGAAAATCATCCCCGAGGTATTACCCTTGATTGGCTGTGAACAGCCGCCTCAATGGCATCCCGAAGGTGATGTCTACACCCACACCTGCATCATGCTGGAAATGCTAGAACCAGATGCGCCTCTTACCCTTTGCCTAGCCACACTCCTTCACGACATCGCAAAACCGCCCACTCAAACTGTCGATCCAGATGGAAGAATCCGGTTCAACGGCCATGACTCACTCGGAGCGGAAATGGCCGAGAAAATTCTGACTCGGCTCAAATATCCAAACGCCGTAATTCGTGATGCCGCACACATGGTCTCACGTCATATGCAGTTCATGAACGTCCAGCAAATGCGAAAAGCCAAGCTCAAACGCTTCATGTCTGAGCAAACGTTCTCGCAGGAAATGGAACTCCATCGTGTCGATTGTGCCTCGTCCAACGGCTTCACCGATAACTACGAATTCCTGAGCGCGAAAGCCGATGAATTCGCGAACGAACCTCTCATCCCAAAACCCTTCGCTACAGGAAAGGATCTCATCGCCCTCGGATTAAGACCTGGACCACGCTTCAAAGAAATCCTTGAAGACATTCAAACCCAACAACTCGAAAACCATCTGACCTCCCGCGAAGAAGCTCTCTCCTATCTGAGGAAAATCCTGACCCCTGAATCTTGAGCCCTCCTCACATTCCATCATTTTCTCCGCAGAAATCAATCTAGCTTGGACAGGCTCCATTCCACGCATAACCTCATCCCAATGACTTCCGAAATCCCCACTGCCGTCTCCGACCCGACCAACGCGAAAATTCTCGCTGTCTCAGAAGATCTCATCGCTGGCTTTCAGCGTGAACCCTTTCAGTTGATTGCCGAAAAGTCCGGAGTTCCACTTGACACCGTCATCGAACGCATCCGTGCCATGCTCGAAGCAGGCATCATTCGCCGCGTCCGTCAGACCATGCTCGCCACCAAACTCGCACACGGCGCCCTCGTTGCATGGAAGGTCCCCGAAGAAAAGCTCAACGATGCCTTCGACTTCATGGCAAAACACGATCCGTTTTCCGGCCACGTCGTAATTCGTTCAACTGATACAGAAGTCTCTGGCTCTGGTTATCGGCTCTGGACCACACTGAAAGTTCCTGTTGGTGAATCCCTCGATTTTCATGCCACTAAACTTCTAGAACTCACTGGCGCTACAGAATATCTTCTCATGCCAGCTAATGGTGTCTTTGCACTCGGCGTTGGTCATATCCGACGCAAGGGAATGGAGCCTGGAGCCAAATCACCAGATCCCGCCGTCATGATGACCACCGTTCCTGCCGACCTCAGCGATGAAGAATGGAAAGTGCTCCTCGTGCTCAAAGAAGAACTCACTCCTGAAGAAATCAATAAAAACCCTTGGGTTGGCCGCGCAGAACAAGCAGGCGTATCGCTCGACCGCTTCTGCGAAGTCGCGGAGGAATTGAACAAGAAAAAGGTGGTCGGACGCTTTTCCACCTTCCTCGAACACGTCAAACCATCCTCCACCGGCGAAAGAGTGACTCGCTTCAATGGGCTTTTCCACTGGGCAGTCCCGAAAGGACGCGAAGTCGAAGCAGGTGCACAAGTCGGTCGCCACTACTGCATGACACATTGCTACTGGCGCGAAGGTGGCCCTCAGTTCGGTGATGTGAATATCATGGGCGTCGTCCACGGAACGGAAAAGGACAAAGTCCTCTCGCACAAAGCCGCAATCGATGAGTACCTCGAATCCATTGGGATCCCCGTGAGCTACACCAATGTCTTCTGGGGCGGTCGATCAGAAATCAAACCGTCCGAAATCTCACCCGAGGTCTACAAGGAATGGCATGCGAAGCACGCCTAAATCTCCTTCTTTACGAAACCCAGCTCGTAGCCAACAAAGCTACCACAATCCGTATTTCCCGTAGGCCATCGCGTAGAGGCCCATGAGTAGATTGGCCACAGCGTGCATGACAACGCATGCTCCGAGATTTTTGCTCCAAACACAGAGCAGGTAGGTCAGAGATCCGTAGATGAATGCACCTGCCCAGTCGACAGGTGCGTGGGCAAACATAAACAGCCCAGTAACGATCACAAAACTCCGCCAGTGCGCTCGCCCAAATGGCTGCTTCCAGTAGTCCCCTTCCCAATCCATGCAGAAGCGCATCACAAACCCTCTCCAGAAAATCTCTTCTACCAATGCGACGACCACGGCGGCACGGATGAAGCGCATCACAAGCGAGAACCAATAAGCCACTGGATTTTCAAACATTCCGGGATCGAACCCTTCGTCACGTTTCTCAATCCCCAACCAACTCATCCAGCCCTCAGTTTCACCCGTCAGCCCCAGCCAATCGTAAAGAGTCGTTGGTAGTAGCCAGAAGCCGATTCCCACTGCACCAAAGACCACGCCGATTAAGCTCCACTTCCAATTCCAGTTGAACGTGAAGTATTTCCAATAGTAGAAAATCAGACCAAGCGTCGCCACGGTCTGCATCGGATAAATCCATTGGGCCACATCTTGCTTCCACCAGGGAGCCACAGGATGATCCCATCCAAAAACACTATCGCAAACCTGAAGAAGAATCAGGAAAACCATGAACACTGCAAAAGGCACGACGTGCGCCTTCGTTAGTTTATCGTGATTGTTCGTATCGGTACTCATTCTGGTTGATCCTATCCATTATTTAGAAACAAAACGCTCAATCGAATCCATTGCCGTCCTCAGTTCATTCATCCCAGTCGCATAGCAACACCGTAAAAAACCCTCACCACTAGGACCAAACGCATCACCTGGCACCGCAGCTACATTCTCGTCTTCCAGTAATTTCATGGCGAATTCCTTAGAAGTCATTCCCGTCGATCTGATATCTGGAAAAACATAGAACGCACCACCCGGCGTATGACATTCCAACCCGATTTCATTGAATCGTTTCACCAGAAAATCTCGACGTTGATGGTAGCTATCTCTCATCTCTTCGACTTTCGCAGCGCCATTTTCAAGAGCTTCGATTGCTGCATTCTGGCTCATGATCGGTGCGCATAACATCGAATACTGGTGAATTTTCATCATCGCCTCAATGATCGGTGGCGGTGCACAGGCATAGCCAAGTCGAAAACCCGTCATCGCAAAAGCTTTCGAAAAACCATGCATCAAAATGGTCCTCTCCTTCATTCCAGGCAGCGCGGCAATCGATAGATGTTTCTTCCCATCATATCGAAGCTCGCTGTAAATCTCATCCGCTAAAACAATGAGATCATGCTCAATGGCTAACTTGGCAATCCCTTCTAGATCCTCGTTCGATGCCACCGAACCCGTCGGATTAGTGGGAAAATTCAACATCAAGACTCGGCTTCTTGGCGTGATCACCTTTTCGAGCACTTCCGGCTTCAGGGAAAACCCATCGCTCTTCGTCGTCTCCACAGCAACGGCGCGACCATGGGCCATTACGATGCTCGGAGAGTAAGAAACGTAACACGGCTCATGATAAATGACCTCGTCTCCCGGATTCAGCAGCGCACGCAGTGCAATATCAATCGCCTCAGAAACACCCACAGTTACTAAGACTTCCGTCGCCGGATCGTAATCAACTTCAAAATGCTCGGTCACATATTTGGAAATCGATTTTCGTAAACTCGGCATACCCAAGTTTGCCGTATAGGTCGTCTGCCCCTTCTCAAGCGAATAAATCGCTGCCTCGCGTATGTGCCAAGGAGTTACGAAGTCAGGCTCGCCAACACCGAGTGAAATCACATCATCACGCCCCTGCACCAAATCAAAGAAATCTCTGATTCCAGAACGCGGGATCGAAGCAATGTGATCAGCGATTTTCGCAGAATAATCCATAAAACATATACCCGCCAAGCGGAGCGCAAATCAAAGCCGTCATCCCCCTCCACGTCAATTCAAACACAAGAACAGCAAAGTTTCCGAAAATTTGACGAAATCAACCTTCCAAATCATCCAAATCTCATTCTAGTCTCCCACCCCTATGTCCACCGAAGCTATTCTCTCCATCAGCAGACAATTTCTTGATGTAGATCCCACGACTCCCATCACGATGGTTCCAATCAAACGAGGAGCTTCAGGACGAACCATCGTCAGAGTCAAAACACCCGTCCATGACGACTTCGTTGGCATACATTGGACCGATGAAAGGGAGGATAACTGTCAGTTCGTCCCCATAGCTGAGTTCCTGAAGAAATCACGATTCAATGTTCCCACAATCCTCCATGACCGCTCCCCGCACAATGTCGCCCTAATTGAAGATCTTGGAGACGTCGACCTTCAGTCGATGAAGGACGAACCGTTCAAAAAAAGACTCCCGTTTTACCGCTCCGCCCTCGAACAAATCGACCGCCTTTTCTACACTCGCGTTCCCGCAGACCTCGAACTCATGCCGCCCTTCGATGGAAGTCTCTATCGTTGGGAACAAACCTATTTCTTCGACCGATTCATCGAGGACTTCCTAAAAGAAAGCCCGGTATCGCTTGAAAAGGATGAAGCCTTTATGGAAATCGCAGAGGGTCTTGGTTCTTCTCACAAGCACCTCGTCCACCGAGATTTCCAATCTCAAAATCTCATGATCAAAGATGGAAAAGTCTACCTCATTGACTTCCAAGGCCTGCGTCGTGGCCGCCAGGAATACGACCTAGCCTCACTCATTTTTGACCCCTACATGGACCACTCCAAAGAGGAACAATCCGAACTCCTTGACCTATGGGAAGACATCTCCGATGAGCGCCCAGAGACTTCCCTCTTTCATAAATGCGCAGCACAGCGTCTCATGCAATCCCTAGGAGCCTTCGGCAACATCATCGAAAATCGTCGCGACGATTGGTATCGCCAACATATCCCAAGCGCAATCCGATCCCTTCTCTATGTCATCAAAGATTCAGAAATCGAAGACGCATTGACTCCTATCCTTTCAAAGCATCTCGCAAAAATCTAAGGCTCAGTCTCAATAATATACCGCATGGGTATCATGTTCGAATAGGCAAACCCCTGCTTTTTGAAAAACTCTTGGGACTCCGCACTAATCTTATCTGTTAGCAACGTAATGCGCAGAAAGTTTTTATTCCGAGCAAACTCTATCACCCGATCCAATAGCATCGTTCCATAACCCTGCCCACGATGATGAGGATGAATCACCACATCCTCCATGAGGATAACAAACCCTCCCCGCTCGGTCGAAAGTGTGAACAATAGATTTACCATCCCAAAAATCTGATCATCATTTCTTGCGATAACAATTCTTCCGCGACTCGGTTGTTCGAGGATCAGACGCAAGCCACGTTCCTGAACTTCGCGATCCGGCTTAAAATCTCCAGAAGACATGGAGAAAAGATCCATCACCAATTCTGTTAGTTCCGGCAAATCATCTAAAGTGGCCATTTCCACACGGACCCCAGATTCACTGCGGTGCTCACCTTCGTGAAGTAGATCGTCTGAAATCGAAAGAATATCCATCACCTCCAAACTGATCGATTTCTCACCCAAGGAACAGGATTTTTCCGAGAAACTGATCAACGCCTCATCCTTGAATTCCAAGGATTCCCGTCTAAGGTAAAACACGTGCTCAACGATTCATCCGCATCAGAACTTCCGATCTCACTGCGAGGCAGGCTTTTGCTCGCTACTCCGTCGCTGAGCGACGGGATGTTTGACCATGCCGTGATCTTGCTAAGTCAGCATTCAGCCGAAGAAGGAGCATTCGGAACCATCATCAATCATCCAACCAAGGCAACGGTCTCTGACCTCCTACCGGAAATGGAGGCATCTTCGCTTGGCGAAATACCCATACACCGCGGTGGCCCTCTTTCGCCAGATTCACTGACCTTTTCCTCCTTCCTCTGGGATTCAGAGGGAAAACTCTCCTTCTCACCACAAATCTCTGTTGAACAAGCCAAAGCAGCTATTGAAAATAATAACCAAATTGTTCAAGCAACCCTTGGATACTCCGCATGGTCTCCTGGTCAGCTAGAAAGCGAATTGGTCCGTAATACTTGGATCACTCGCAAACCCGCTGCCACGCTCCTTTCACAACCTCATGATCGGGCACTCTGGAAAAAACTTCTCACCGAGATCTCTCCATATCATGATCTCCTGTCTCAAGCACCCAAGAACCCTCTCTTCAACTGAGACTTCCTTTGCTTCATCAACTCGCCTGAATACCAATCTTAAACATGTCCGAACTGAAGTTCAATCCAATCGACGAAATTATAGCCGATATTGCTGCTGGAAAACTTGTCATTGTTGCCGACGACCCTTCTCGTGAAAACGAAGCAGATCTCGTCGGTGCCGCTTCACTTTGCACCAAAGAGAACGTAAATTTCATGGCAGTTCACGGGCGCGGATTGATCTGCGCGCCGATCACAATCGAACGCGCCGAGGAGCTCGACCTTCCTCAGATGACACGCCGCAATCGCGAAGGGATGAAAACAGCGTTCACCATCTCAGTTGATGCCGCAGAGGATATCACCACCGGCATCTCTGCCGCCGACCGTGCCGTCACGATTCAGCTTCTTGCCAGTCCGGATAGTGATGCCAGTGCATTTGTAAAACCAGGGCACATCTTCCCGCTTCAAGCAATGTCAGGTGGTGTCCTCAGGCGGGCAGGCCACACAGAGGCCGCCGTCGATCTTGTAAAACTTGCAGGACTCCCACCCGCAGGAGTCATCTGTGAAATCATGGATGAAGAGGGCTCCATGGCTCGCGTCGGTGAACTAGGTGAATACCAGAAAAAACATCAGTTAAAGGCCTGCACCATCGCACAGCTTATTGAATACCGCCGCCGTTCTGAAAAATTTGTAAAACATCAACATACCGTCTTGATGCCAACGGAATTCGGCGATTTTAACTGCCACCTCTATACGGTCTCTCTCGATGAATCACATCACCTCGCGATGACGATGGGCGAGATCAACCCCGATGAACCGGTGCTCGTCCGAGTTCACTCCGAGTGCCTAACCGGGGATGTATTCCACTCACAACGCTGCGATTGTGGCCCCCAACTCGATGCCGCGATGAAACGCATCTCGCAAGACGGTGGAGTTCTCTTGTACCTTCGCCAAGAAGGCCGAGGTATCGGACTACCTGCAAAAATTCACGCCTATAAGCTTCAAGAAGAAGGTCTCGACACCATTGAAGCCAACGAAAAACTCGGCTTTGCATCCGACCTTCGCGACTACGGCATGGGGGCCCAAATCCTTCATGATCTCGGCGTCCGCCGCATTAAACTCCTTACCAACAACCCGAAGAAAGTCGTTGGCCTCGAAGGCTACGGACTAGAGATTACTGAGCAACTCCCCCTCTCTCTCCCCGCGAACGAGCACAACCAGAAGTATCTCGATACCAAGCGCCTAAGAATGGGTCACACTCTTTGAGACTCAAAAAAACCAGTTCCACTCAAAACTTGCTATCCCACTCCCTAGCACTTACCCAATCCGCACACAATTATGGCCAGCGTCAACGTAATCAATCTCCGCAAAGGACACGCAGTTCGTCACAACAACGAAGTCTGTCTCGTCACCGAACACGAACTCAAAACGCCACCACGTATGGCATCCTACGTTCAGATGTCGATTCGCAGCGTCGCCAGCAAGAAAATCACCAACCTCCGGCTAACCTCCAACGACTCCATGGAGGGAGTACATCTGGAAAAGGTCTCCTACGAATATTCCTACAAAGACAGCGAAGGCTACCACTTCCTGCATCCCGAAACCTATGAAGACATGGTCGTCTACGAAGACCTCATCGAGGATATCAAGGGCTACCTCATCGAAGGCCAACTCTACAGCCTCCTCATCGCAGACGAAATCGTCGTCGCGATCGAACTACCACTCACGATGGTGATGACCGTAAAGGAATCATCCGAAGGCGTAAAAGGCGACTCAGCCAACAACGTCTATAAGCCCGCAACTTTGGAAACAGGCCTCAACACCACGGTCCCCCTTTTCATCAACCAAGGCGAACGCATCGTCATCAAAACTGAAGACGGCTCTTACCAAGGCCGCTCGAACGATTGAGAAACCCCAGCAAATTAAATCAAAAAACCGACACTCTACTTGATGAGTGCCGGTTTTTTTATTTCCCGAAGATTTCTACTTTCCTTCCAGTTCAGGAACACCGAGTTCCCTCGCCAATTCGTTGAACTCAGTAATCTCTGCTTCGGTAAACTGTAAGCCACCGGCTTCATCCGATGCTTTTCGTGCCTTCGCCTCTATTTGCCCAGGCAGCATGGCTCCCTCGTTACCGTGTCCGAGGATGTCATCAAGAACCGCTTTGAGATTCTCAATCTGACTCCGGCCCTTCGCAAAATTGCGACCGGATATCGCTTCTGGGTGAATCACATGGAAATAGAAAGCTGTCGTCGTTTTTTCCTCCTTGTCATCAATTTCTCTTCCGCGAATCGTTGGTAGAGAACCGCCAATCAACCCACCGAAAATCTCATTAAGCAAGGACATCCCATACCCCTTGTGACCTCCAAATGGCAACAAAGCTGCGACCTCGTTGGGATCATTGGTCGGCTGACCGTTTTGATCAACCGCCGCCCCAGGTGGCAGTTGTTTACCTTCACGTTTGAGCGCCTGAACTCGACCCATCGCCACGGTCGATGTCGCCCAATCCATGACAATTGGAAACCCATTCGCATCTTCCGAAGGAATCCCCCATGAGTGAGGATTCGTCCCAAGAGTCGGAAATTTCCCACCAAAAGGGACCACCTCCGCAAGTGTGGAAGTGCAATTGGTGTATGCGAAATAACCACGCTGTGCCGCCTCCATCACATAGCCGCCTCCCCAGAGATAGTGGAACGTATTGTCCACCGCGATCTGCGCAATTCCATACTGATCCGCAAGTTCGATCGCACGATCAATGGCACGATAGGCGACTGCTTGACCCAGTTTTTTGTTCGCATTCCAAATCTCTGATGCGGGAAAGCGAGACTCCAACACTTCAATCTCAGCACCTGGGACACATCCTCCGATAGCCGAACCGAACAAGTGATCCAAATGTAGAGCTTTCAGAGCATGGTGGGTGCGAATCCCATGCCTAGCAGCTTCACCAGCGAGCTTCGTTCCAAGAACAGCTTCTTCCTCTGTAAATCCGCGTGATTGATAAGCGGCGATGACAAGTTGATCATGAGATTCTCGGGAAATAGTAAGAAATTCGGACATAAATGATTCGGATAGTTGGTGTTTCACGGCGAGTTCGCCCGTGACGCCATTCATCTAATCCCCTCGCGCCAGTAGGGCAAGCACATGTCTCCTCACACTTTGGCCTCCAACCATTTCCCACGGAAATGCAAGCAAGTGAATACGATCGATTGCGTCACCAAATCAAAAGCTAAAACAATCCATACGTTCGTCAGGCTAATCCACGAGGTCTGAGTCAACAACCAGAGCACACCGATCCGATAAAACAACATACTCCCAAAAGCCCAAGTCATCACCAAGCGGGTCGCTCCCGCACCTCTCATCGTCGATTTCAAGATGATACAGGTTGCAAAGAATGGCTGGGTAATCGCACAAACAATGAGAAGTGGCCCTGCTAATCCAATATGAATTTCACTACCCGGAGCCATCAAACCCACCAGAGATTCTCGATAGAAAACGAAACACAGGCCCATAAAGACCATCAGCCCAACCGCAAGTTTCCATGAAAACCGAACAGCTCGCACAGCCATTTCAGGCGAACCCGCGCCGAGATATTGCCCGGTCAGCGCAGAGGCCGCCGCAGCGATCGCAAATCCCGGAAGAAAGCTCATCGATTCCAAGCGAATCGCAATAAAGTGCGCTCCCAATGCACCCTTGCTTTCCAAACTTGAAATGACCCGAACTCCATACGAATGAATCGTCCACATACCCGCGATCTCAATCGCCTGAGGAACGCCAATTCTCCAAATTCGAAGCATCGTTCCTCGATGCCAAGTCAGACCAGCCCGCGTCCAACGCAAATCCTCACTCTTTCGGAAAGTCAGTAAAACTGTGACCGTAAAAAGTCCTGCGGTCCACCCAATCACGGTTCCTAAAGCGATCCCCTCCACTCCTCTTCCGCCAAATGGTTCGGGTCCAAAAACCAAAAGCACACTGCTAAGCATGTTGGCCACATTCACCACAAGCATCGCGAAGAAAGGCGTCTTCGTATCGCCAGCACCACGGAGTGCTGAATTAACAGCAAACAAGGCACCGGCCACTGGAGCCGACCAAGCCAGCATTCGAATGTATTTTTCTGCCTCAATTGCAGCCTGATCCGCTAGTCCCATCCAACGGATGAGCAATAAAGCTCCAGCCTGAAGTATGACAAATGCCACAACACCTGCGATCAACCCCAGCCAGAGTCCTTGGCCGAGTCCACGATTCGCCAAATCATGATCTCGTGCACCCGTTGCACGCGAAACCAGAGCCATCACTCCCGTAGCGACTGCACCTTGGAAAATATAAATAAACCAGCCAACATAGCCTCCGAGGCCCATCGCATCCAGAATCGCAACTCTCGCCTCACCTGTCGCCATTCGCCCGGCAATCAGGATATCTGTCATGCCCACGAAAAACGCGAGGATCTGTTCGAGCAGCGGCCACATTGCAAGAGTTAGCACCTGCATCGTCAGGGTCATCTTGCCGAGCTTTCCACCAAGTTTTACCTCCGAGCCTCTCCCACTCGCTTCCACTGAAATACCCGGCTTATCCATCCACGCGAACCCTCACCCGTACATCACGGACTTTCAATGCCAGTTTTACGCTCGGCGCAGGTAATCCGGCACCTGGTCCCGCTGACTTGCAGGTGGAATCGATGAACTGGAAAATGAAATCACTGCACCGATTCCCGCCGCGTGGCTTGCCCCCAACCGAGGCTCAATTTCAAACTCAGGAAAACGAAACCGCGCTCTCTCTTTCATCCAGACAAAACCGCTCCATAAAAATAACAGCAATCCAGCTCCCGCCACAGCCCCTCCACCAGCGATTCTCAACCACGATGGAAGCACAAAAGCTTCACGAATCTTGGTCTCCGGCTTTTCAGCAAGTTTCGCGACCGAATCCTCTTCTGAAATCTCCTCTTTCGTCTCAACCGCAGTCCCTTCCGTCATTCGCTCCATCCAGTAAATCCGAATCGACATCTGGACCAAAAACGACTCAAGCTGCCCAGATTCATCCGCGCTACCGAAAGAGCGTATCACCGAGCTTTCCAGAGCGCGTCTTTGCTCCGCTGCCGAAACCACATCCGTAATAATCGGACTCAAGTAGGTGGTAGCCCGCTGTGGAGCACCCAAATAGTAGTAAATGACAACCGCTGGCTTACCTACGGAATACAAACGCTCAACCACCTCCTCCTCACGAACATCGCTGGGAATCTCCTGTTCGCCACCAAAGACATAAACGAACATATCGATCGAAGACTCACCAGCGTGATCTTCAAGAAATGCCTCCAAGTCCTTCCGCTCTCTCGTCCCCAGAAAACCCTGAGGATCGACCAGGAAATGACTCGGTCTCTCCGCAAAGTAGCCAGCAAGAAACTCCTCTTTAACCACGTTTTCAGGATTCTCCATCTCGTCGGTTTCAGCCGGTGCACCTTCAAGCTTACCCAGCACTCTTCTATCAGAGCTTTCGTCGCCAAGGGGCGTTTCAAAGTTCAACAACGATCCTCCTGCAACCCACCCATCTTCCAACATTTTTTCACGTTCTTCGGATTCCCAAGAGGGTAAAAGCGGCTCCCGACTCCCACTCGCAAAGCTTCCGAGCATCAGGAGTAAAACAATGATACTTTTCACTTCTCCACCTCCTCTGAAATTTCTGCCCGCACCTCATTACCCGACGCACGCCTCCCTCGAATCTTTTTC
The DNA here is from genome assembly GCA_045106015.1 of Akkermansiaceae bacterium. Lineage (GTDB taxonomy): Bacteria > Verrucomicrobiota > Verrucomicrobiia > Verrucomicrobiales > Akkermansiaceae > Luteolibacter. The sequence continues at coordinate 15,996 of JBGCEE010000036.1, forward strand.
ACCAGATCCTCCACTGCAACTGGCTTCACAACCTTACGTTCAAATCTTTCCGGATCGCGGCGTGCCTTCCGTGACTTTTTCTTCAGTAATTTTTCGAGTTGCTTGAGACACCGAACCGTCCCATCTGCATAGCGACCTTCCAGCCAGTGCGCATGAGCACGCGACAAGCATTCAAACGAATCACGTTCATCAAAAAATGGATCAAGCAGATAACCAAAGCTCATTCCCGCAGACTTGGAATCAGGATCAATCACAATCAGAATCCCCGCCTCATTGGGCCGTTCAACATCCACATCCTCAAAGAGACCACGATTTAGCAACCAGAAACCAAATTGCCTAAGCTTACCCGTCTCCCCTAAAGATTCAGTATAGATGGAAATGAAAATCTGCGGAAACCGCGACTGAATCTCATCCATCAATTCTTCAAGCAGATCCCGATCATTGCGCCGAAAAATTCCCGCTGCATCAGTCAACCTCCTCAGCTTCACCTCACTATCGCCAAAAAGCTCATCCGCATGTCCGATAGAAAATCCACAGTGTGGGCAAGACGCAGCAGCACGGTGAATTTGCTGAACACATCTCGGACATTTCATTTCTCTCCCCGATCTATTACGAACTTCCTAGTATTACGTCAAAGTAAAATAAACAGAATCTAGACCTTTTGTCAGAATGATCTGCCGAAACCGCCGGAGTCAAAATGCTTCCCAACAAGGCGCGATGAAGGAGTTGCTAAACATCAACAACCGAAGAGCAACGCAGTTGGGGGGCATTTGCGCCCAGATTAGTGGACTGCCGCTTTGCGCAGATACCCTTCTTCCCCGAAAAAATACGGTTTCGGCAAAGACTTCTCACAAAGGGTCTAATCTCAGAATTATACCCGAAGCAGCTGCATCAAGATAAATTCTATTTCTTTGCTGGGCCAATCGTATTGCCCGCAACCAGCTCCGCATCGAAGTAGCTTTTTCTCAAATCCTCCTTACCAACTGAAACGTTTTTCGCCCAGCGCACCACACGATTGACAACTTTTTTCATATCCCAACTCATGTGAGTAACAGGTTCCTTAGTCCATCCAAAGCTGGGGTCAGAATCACTGCAAATAAGCGAGACTTGCTCGGGTGCGAGAATACCCTTACTCGCAAGGTGCTGCTGCACAGCGATAAAATGAGGCGATTCATCTACCAACAACGCAGTTGGTGGGGTATGCTGGAAGAGCGAATCGATACACTCATGCAAGCCTTCACGCGACGGCTCCCAAACGGGTAAATTGAAGCGACTTGTGGTGATTCCACACTCTTTCATAGCTTGGAGAAAATTACGCTGATAGAGTCCTAAATTAGGAAACACACGCTCATTGCGACTTATATTGACGATGCGGTGGTGGCCCAGCTTCACCAGCTGCTGCACGAACTTGGTCATCGCCGGACTTTTCATGACACCAGCTCCGGCAATATCCACTTCTGAAAATGAACCAAGGAGTGCGATGGCAGGCGCCTCTTGCTCAGCAAACCACCTGAGCACATCCGACGATCCTGCCGATATCACCCAGGCATCAGCCTCAATGCCTTGCACATACTTGGCAACCCGTGTCGGATTCATGCCCAGCTCCAGTAAGCTTTTTCGTGTCAGACTGGCTTCAAACCCTGCTCGGTGAAGCTCATCAAGAATAGCTAGATGATCAGGCACATAGCGAGACTCCTGATCGTAAGGCAGAATACGGATGCGCAACGTGCGCTTCGCTAAGCTTTTTAAATCAATCACGATTCGCCGCCGCTTCCTGCGCCCCTGTGCCACAAGTAAACCCTGCTGCTCAAGCAAATGGAGAGCCGCATTGACCGTCACATGATTCACTCCGAGCTCTGACTCCAAATGCGCCACTCCGGGCATATACTCTTTCCAGCGACGTTTGAGAATCTCCTCACGTAGATGCTTAGCGACCTGATCGGCGCGGGAGAGTAGGTTCAATGACATAGGATAAAATCTATAAACTTTTTTACATAGATATCAAGGTAAAAAGAAACTGACCCCACCTTGCGGAATACCTACTTTGCCACCGAGATTTGGAGTAGCTATAGGATGTGCTGCACCTCTAACTCCCCTCATACCGAGGAGACATAAGAACCACAAAAAAAAATGAAACGGAACCCTTCACAAAAACTCATCAATATCGCTGCGATAGCACTTGTACTTTCAATAGCTGGATCCACCCGTGCTGCAGTTCTAACATTTGATGCAGGTTTTAGTAACAACACAGATGTCAACGGAAACTACGGCAGCAATATCGTTGGTAATAGCACAGAGTTTATCACGACCGACCCATTGGGAGCCGCTCCCAACATCGCTCTTACATGGCCCACCGCAAATCAATTCGAATTTCACGGCGGTAACAATTGGGAAGAAGTCGAAAATGTGACCGTCACAGGAGACGGCAGTGACCACACGGTTCAAGTCAATAATAGCGTTTCTGGAAGAACTGTTACATTCACACCTGATGCCGGATTTGGTGTAATCTTCGGTTCCGTAGATTATGGCATTGCGAGCGATTTGGGAGGCACGACACCGAACACTGTGACGTTTGAGATTCGTGATTCCGGCAACAGTCTTGTGAAGATGGCAACGTCTTCTGCTCTTCTGCCAGGCCAAGCCGAGACTGTCGACTTGTCCTACACTGGCGCGATTGGCGAAAGTTACACACTCGAAGTTCTCAGCAACTCCGTTGCCAACTGGGGTGCGATTGATGACCTCACCTTCGGCCAAAGTGCAACCGTAATCCCAGAACCCTCTTCCACGGCACTTCTCGGTCTTAGTAGCCTTGCGTTGATCCTACGCCGCCGCGCATAATTCCCTACAGTAAGAATCGATTTCTTCATGTCTGCGTTACCCCATCGGTAGCGCAGTTTTTTTGGCTTTGCCCAAACTGAAAAACCATTCACCCACTCATATCATGTCTATCCCACGCCGATCATTTCTAAAAAAATCCTCTCTAGTGGCAGTAGCCAGCGCATTACCTGTGCGTTGGGTTAGCGCCGAGGATTTACCAAAAAATAGAAAGATCAAATTACGCTTTGCCGTCGCCTCGGATCTTCATTACGCAAACGATAGTGCAAAGATGGCCAAAAAGGCGAAGCAGCTGGTGGGCTGGATCAACAAGGAGAAAAAAGAAAACGGGCTGGATGCACTGATCCTCAATGGCGACATCGGTCATGACCGGGCGGATACGCTGCTCCTGCTGCGTAATAAATATCTCAAGAAACTCAAAGTGCCCTATTACTGTGGCAAAGGAAACCACGATTATGTGGATGAAAAGCCCGGTTCACCGGCGGAGTCCTGGGAAAAAATCTGGGGCTACCCGGCCAACCATAGTTTCGTCCTCAATGATTTTGCTTTTGTGATGGCGGATACTTCGGCACCCAAGAACTTTCGCCCCTACCTGCCCGCGGATATCGACTTTTTAAAAGCAGCGTTTGAAAAACACCGCGAAGCTCCGGCCATTTTCGTAATGATTCACATTGCCCAACGAAAAGAGGCTAAAGACGGTTGGCCAAAATTCGGGGTGCACGGCAGCCGCTCGAAGGAGGGCGAAGCGGTCATGGAGCTCATTGAATCGACGCCAAATGTAAAAGCCATTTTTCATGGCCACAACCACGACGAGGCGGGCGTATGGGAGTCGGGCGACAAGCGCTACATGTTTACCAGCCATGCAGGAGGCTGGTGGGGCGGCCCGAAGGGCTACCGCATTGTCGAAATCGATGACCAGCACCGCATCCTCACCTATCAGGTCAACGCCGAGGAAGGTGGTGAGTTGAATCGAAACGTATTGCTAACGTAACTCTGCGCGTGAGTGCGCATCTAGCTCGAAAAACATACCCGTAATAAAACACAAAATACCATGAAACCCGTTAAACGCCGCCAATTTCTCAAAGCTGGACTAGCCATGCCTTTTGTTGGCTCGCTGGCCAGCGCTATGGATGCTGTGGAAAAAGCCAACCCGGACAAGTCATTGTCAGAAGGCCCGCCGCCGCTCCCCGGTAAGGATTCCTTCACCATCGCTGTGTTACCTGACACCCAAAAGTATTGTCACAAACATCCGGAGGAATTTATGGCACAAACTCGCTGGCTGGCGGAAAACAAAGACACACGCAGGATCAAAGCGGTTCTGCACCTCGGCGATATCACCGATCATAATAATCCACCGCAGTGGGAGGTCGCCAAAAAAGCGATGAGCCAGCTCGATGGAAAAATCCCCTACTTCTTCATTCCCGGCAATCATGATTTGGGTAAGCGAGGCAGTGCAAGCGACCGCTCCACACTCCTGAACGAATACTTCCCAGTCACAAAGTTTCGTGACTTACCAACCTTCGGCGGCACTTACGACAAGGAACCCAACAGCATGGCGAATAGCTTTCATCTGTTTTCCGAAGGCCGCAGGAAATTCATCGTTATTGGTTTGGAATTCGGTCCGCGAGTCGATGTCGTCCGCTGGGCCAACGAGGTCGCTAAAAAGCATGCCGATCGTGAAGCCATCCTGCTAACTCACGCCTACACCTACTTCGACGAGACTCGCTACAATTGGCAGAAACATGGCACGAAACAAAACTGGAACCCCCACGCTTATGGTGTCGGCAAAGGACCTGAAGGTGACGTAATGGATGGCGAAGAGCTCTGGCAGAATCTCGTAAGCAAACACGAAAACTTTATCCTCACTCTCAACGGGCACGTTCTCCGCGATGGCTTGGGTCGTGTCACCTCAGCCACACCGGGAGGCCGTGACGTTCATCAGATGCTAGTCAATTTCCAGATGAAGCCAAACGGAGGGGACTCTTGGCTGCGCCTGATGGAATTTACCCCAGATCATACTGCCGAGATCTACGATTACTCACCGAAGCTCAATCTCACGAACATGAGTGAACAAAATCGATTCACACTCAAATTGGCAAAACTCTAACCCTGCCAACCCTCCTGACAGAATTCAAAGTCAATACCACTAGCGTCGAGACACGCCCAATGAATCGGACCGAAATACAAGAGCCTAGGCGGTCGTGACCGCTACAGCTGTAAGCGGCGCTTCATGAGTTACAATGGCAACTTCAATCCCCAAGTATTCCTCAAATTCCTGTCACGACTGATCAGGGTATTTCCGAAGAAAACCTATCTAATCGTGGAAAATCTGAGAATTCATCATGCGAAGCCCGTCAAGGCTTGGGTTACAAAAGGCCCAGAAAAGTGAATTTTTACAAGTTGCACAGCAACACCCCCGACCGAGACCCTGACGAATATCTGAAGTTACGACCTTCAAACCAAACTGAGCAAGCCTCCCGAACGCCGAACCAAAAGAAAGTCCAAGGAGACGGTGCACTCCACAACAAGGACGAGAACACGGGGCCCTAGCTAACCACAAGGTTGCAGTTCTTTTGCAAGTGATTATCCTGCCTCCATTCATGGCGCGATTAACTATTACTAAAACCCCAAAATGCTATGTCGGAGGTTCGTTCATCCGATCTGAAAGCAATCATACGTTCCCCATCATGGATTCTCAGGGAGAGTTCTTCGCAAACGTCCCTTCGTGCACGAAAAAGGACGTTCGAAACGCGGTCGAAACCGCGGCAAAAGTTGGACCTGAATGGGCTGCTCGCTCTGCCTACAATCGCGGTCAAATTCTTTACCGAATGGCAGAGATGCTTGAAGCCCGTCGTCAAGAGCTAGTCGACGCCCATTTTCCTTCGACGGCTACTGATAAGAAACAGGCGACTGCCGAAGTTCAGGCCAGCATCGACCGAATCGTTCATTACGCTGGTTGGACCGATAAATATGAGTCGCTCCTCGGTAGCGTGAACCCAGTCGCAACAAGTCATTTCAATTTTTCTGTCACAGACCCGATGGGCATCGTTGCAATCGCTGCACCGGACGATGCCCCGTTATTGGCACTGATATCGATGATGCTTCCGGTAATCACAAGTGGCAATGCGGCCATCGCGCTTGCCTCCACGGAAAAACCCTATCCAGCGATTCTTCTTGGCGAAATTCTTGCAACCAGTGACCTTCCAGGCGGGGTGATTAATCTTCTGACAGGAAAACGCGCCGACATTCTCCCCACATTTGCAACCCATGAACACATCCGTGCGATTTACGCAGTAGCGAATAAAAGCGAGCGTGTCTCGCTCCAAGAAGGCGCCTCACAATCCGTCAAACGCCTCAGACTTGAAGCTACGGAAATCGAAAACGACTGGCTCGCTGAAACCAATCAGGGACTCTACCACATTCGGGAATTCGTCGAACTTAAGACAACATGGCATCCGACAGGCTGAGCCTAACCTCTCGATTTTGCATCCTCTTCGATCCAATTCCACAGGGATTCAAGCCCCGCTGAAACCCCTTCTTTTGCTTCTACCAACTCGGCACCAACCTCGGCCTTCCCAAATAGGTAATACTTGATCTTCGGCTCCGTCCCTGAAGGTCGAACCGCAAACGATCGACCATCTTCCAGATCAAAAAAGAGCATCTTCTCTTTTGGTAGTAAATCACCCTCCTGATCATAGATGTCCTGAGTGGAGAAATCACGAAACCGAGCAACGAGTGACCCATCAATTTCTTCAGGTGGATGCTCCGCATAGGAACCGGCCAGTGACTGAATCTTCGCTGCACCATCTGCCCCTTCCATGGTGATCGCCTTGCCGATTTCTTTGAAGTAACCAAACTCTTCGTAGATCTCATCGAGAAGAGCAGGAATACTTTTTCCAACCGACTTCGCATATGCGGCGAGCTCCGCAAACATTAAAGTCGCTCCGTTCGCATCCTTGTCACGAACTGCATCCGATCCAAGGTATCCATAACTCTCTTCACCACCGAAAACGAAGAACCGCGAATACTCCAATCGAAGAGCTCGTGTCTGCTCTTCACTCAGTGATCTATAGTCGCCCTTTTTATCGGCAGGAATCGCATCTTCATACTTCTTCAACTTAGCAGCGATATACTTGAATCCCGTGAGAGTATTCACCATCGAAACGCCAAACGAATCAGCAATCGCTGTTTGAAGCTCAGTGGTTACAAAGGTTTTCACAATCACGCCGCGTGTGCGGTTGGCATTGGTCAGCAGACCCTTTTCGAACATGGTCTTCAAACGATACCATGCAAGAAGTGAACCGATCTGATTCCCCGTCAATAAGGCCATCTTCCCGGATTCATCACGAACCGCGACTCCCATCCGGTCTGCGTCAGGGTCCGTTCCGATGACCACTTCCGATCCAGTCGTCTCAGCAAGCTTGATTGCCATTTCAAGAGCAGGTGCATTTTCCGGATTCGGCGAAGCCACCGTAGGAAACCGGCCATCCTGAATATCCTGTTCAGGGACTGTCAAAACCTCGAAGCCAAGATCACGCAACATCGGAACATTGATATGACTACCGGTCCCGTGAAGATTCGTGAAAACGATCTTGGCCGGCGACTGTTTCAATACTTCCGGTTGCAGCACCAAGGTCTTGAGCAAATCAACATACTCAACATCAAATTCTTTACCGAGCACGTGAATCACGCCCCGCTCACTTTCGGGAACCTTCTCGTATCGTTCACTACTAATCGCATTCACCTCTCCGATAATGGCAGTAGCATGCGGCTCAACAATCTGTGCACCATCATTGAAGTAGGCCTTAAATCCACAATCGTGAGATGGATTGTGGCTCGCTGTAATTACCACCCCCGAATCCGCACGCAACTGCCGAACGGCAAAAGACAATTGTGGAGTCGAGCGAGGCCCATCAAAAACGTAGGCATCGCAGCCCAAGTTCGAACAAACTTGAGCACAAAAATCCGCGAAGTTCTTCGAAAAATGGCGGGTGTCGTGAGCGAAAGCAAAAACTGGTTTCCGGTCTTCCTCAACCACGGTCTTGATATAGGCAATGAGTCCACGAACGGCTCGTGAGATATTGAAGTAGTTCATCGTCGCCGTTCCCACACAGGGGAACTCAGGACGTTCGTTCGGGCCGCCTGCGCCCTGTTCTGCACCCGTTACATGGCGTCCAATTGTCCGGCCCCGTAGTCCTCCTGTCCCGAAGGCCAAGGTCTTAAAAAATCGATCGTTCAATTCAGCAAAATTCTCAGCAGCGACCAATTCACCAACTGCCCGAAGGGCAAGATCGCCTTCGGAAGCCGCCAACAATGAGTCGATATTCTGCCTAGCAGATTCGAGCAGGCTTCCAGTTTTTACAGCACCATCAAGAGATTGTGAGAGATCGTTCATGAGATATTTTAGGAGATTTTCTTCGGACTCAGGAGACCGTATTTCCGACCGGACAGGTAGGCAAAAATACAAAAACTCATCAAAAACTCACAGTTCCTCTGTGAACGCTGTGATTCGAAAAACTGGACTAGTGCGTTGGTCCGGAAGTTCGTATGCAAAGGCCGCGAGACATTTTTTACGGGTAACGCAGAAATCGGGGAAAAGGCCTGCGACTCCAAATCGCTTCGATCGCAGATCGCAAACTTCGTCGATCCGCTTCCTTTCCCGTTTGCACAAGAACTTTGGGAGCGGTGCACTAGGACTTTGAATTCAGGTCAGCAACAGCTCCATGGAAACTACGAATTACATCGTCTCCCAATAATCACCACCACTGTCTTTTGCAATTTGTTCTAACATTGAGGAGCTACGTCCAATACTGATACAATTCACTTTCACCCCATACCGCTCCACATACCCGAGCATCTTTTGAATCATGGCTCCCTTTTCTATATCCGAAGGAGCCCCGTCACTCAGAAGGTAGATCGTATCGACATTGTATTTCTCAACGATTTTCTCATAGCAGTGCTCGGCAGATTCAGCCATTGGCGTTCCTCCACGAGCAGCAAGCCCATCGATATAATCCAAGGCCTTCTTTTGGAACCGGCTTGATACCGTTTCAATGCCTCTCCGGGGAAAGGTATCCATCGGAAACATGACCAAACCAATGCGATACTCTTCATCCAAACTTCCCACTAATGTGGTTAGCTCTTGTTTCAGCTTTCCGATTCGGTCGACTCCTTCCTCCTCACTTGCCTTCGACATACTCCCGCTCCGGTCCAACAAGAACAGAATATTTTTCCCAGTAATTTCCCGTTCGTAAAAGTTGACCCCAACTTGATTCTGGCTGTTCGCTTTTAATAGTTTGGCATGAAGCTCGGTAAACGCATCGTCGTCCAGGTTCTTTGGAGAATAAGAGGCCTTATTTGACTCCCACCACCTCTTCCAAGCTTGCTGGTCCCGCCAATGAGACTCACCGGTCAACCGAAGCAGCGCGTCGCGGGCGTTCTCTCCAATAACCTTGTCTTTCAGATTCTCAATCAACTCAGGAATCGGTTCTGCTGATGCTAGTTTCCCCAGCGTATTCGCCGCCGCTCTCCGAACGGCGTGATATTCACTTTCTCCAAGATAGGGAAGAAGGTGTGTGATCGTTTTTTCGTGAACTGGCTTAATTCCTGAAAGCCTCTCAATAGCAATCCGTTGTGCCGTAAAATCGCGGCTAGACTTCATAGCCTTGAATGCGATCGAAGTCCCATTTTCAGGGTTTCGCGCCAGATACGCACTCAGGAGAAACGGATGTCGAGTGGGATTTGACTCAACCTTTTTCTTCAAATCATTCGTAACCCCCTCATCATCGAAAGCAGTAAGAACCTCGGCTGCCTTTTTCAATACAGCCGTATCGGAACGATTTTTCTCAATCAATTTGATCAAAAAATCACCCGCATCTGAGTAGTCTTGATCTTCAAATTTTGAAACCGCCTTGACCTGCACGGAGACGTCATCGCTTCTCAGGTCGTCTTTGACTGATTCGTAAAAGTCTTTCCATTGTCCAATCGTAGCTTGGCCAAATGAAACAGCTGAAATCGTAGCCCAGATAGCAATGATAGACAGAATCGACCCTTTCGACATGCACCCAGTCTTTCGAAAATACGCGATGGGTCAAACCATCAAATCTGATAAATCTAGTTAGGAAAACTATTTCCGAAAATACTCTTCAATCGCTCGAACCAAGCCAGGGATATCGTGCTGCGCAGCTTCAATTGCTGGCTTGTGTCCGAGCTCTTTCAAAGTTGATGAGGTGATCGGTCCGATACTCGCCGCTTCACAATCATCCGGCCAAGGAAGATCAAGGCTGAAAAAATGCTCCGCTGTAGAAGACGAAGTAAAGGTGACGAGGTCCGCTCCCTCTTCGGCAAATTTCGCCTGCGCACCCGTCTCGTCTTCAGTTTCTGGAACCGTGCGATACGAAACACATTCGTCAACAATCGCACCCAATTCCATTAGACCATGATAAACCACATCTCGTGACTCGGCAGCCTTCACCCACAGCACCGTTTGATTCTCAATATTGATCTCCTTGAACGCTTCTATCAAACCCTCGGCAACAAAACGTTCCGGTAAAAGGTCAACTCCGATTCGATATTCGCGAATCTTTGCAGCAGTGCCCGGCCCGATGGCAGCGACTTTTGGATTCCCCAGACTTCGTGCGTCTTCGTAGGTTGCGAAGAAGGCATCAAAAAACTTTTCCACTCCATTCGGGCTGGTAAAAACCAACCAATCATACTCGTGAGCGTGCGTCACTCCCTCTGCGAAACCTTCGCGGTCTTCGGGAAGTTCAATCCGAATCGTCGGCAACTCAATCACACTCGCACCGAGATTCTCCAAATCTTTACTCAACACTCCGGCTTGTTCGCGTGTGCGAGTTACAACGATCTTTTTACCAAACAGCGGACGATTCTCAAACCAATTGATCCTCGAACGTTCTTTCACAACATTCCCGATCACAGCAACTGCGGGTGACGAGAAATTCTCTTTTTCTGCGATTCCCGCAATCGTTTCAAGTGTGCCTTCGATGGTCTTTTGCGATCCGGTCGTTGCCCAACGAACCAATGCGATTGGCGTATCTTTCTCCGCGCCATTCTCAATAAAGGAGTTCGTGATCTCTTTCAGGCGAGCAACTCCCATAAGAAAAACCTTCGTCCCAGGTGTCTTTGCCAACTGAGCGTAGTCGATGGATGAATAACCCTTAGTCGGATCTTCGTGCCCAGTAAAAATGGTCAACTGAGTATTGTGATCACGATGTGTTACAGGAATTCCAGCATAGGCTGGACCACCGATTGCAGAACTAATCCCCGGAACAATCTCGAAGCTAACTCCGGCATCAGCAAGTTCAGCAGCTTCCTCACCCCCACGAGCGAAAATCATCGGATCGCCTCCTTTCAAGCGTGTGACGATCTTCCCCTGTTTCGTATGTTCAACGATGATCTCATTGATCTTATCCTGCGGGACAGAGTGATCTTTCGCACGTTTTCCTACATAGATTTTCTCGCATCCTTTTTTTGTCCATCGAAGGAGTTCAGGGCTACTGAGTGCATCATAGACGAGAACATCTGCCGTCTCGATACACTCTTTCGCACGCAAGGTGACTAGACCCAAATCGCCAGGACCAGCGCCAACCAAATAACAGATTCCTTTTGTCGTCATGATAATGAATGAAATAGTTCAAGAGCCGTAGCGATCGGGTCCGTCCCCGTAGCTTGGCCAGTTTTTGGAACACCACCCTCTTCAGGGAAAACTCTTGCTGAAAGCTGAATCTCGTCGCCTTTCAAAATCGAATAGACCCCAACAGGCGTATGGCAGCCACCATCAAGCAGTCTAAGAAATTCGCGTTCCGCTGAAATCTTCTTCCAGGTCGCCTGGTGATTGATCGCTTCTACCAATGCCAACGACCTCGCGTCATCCTTCCGTATTTCCAATCCAATGGCACCTTGCCCAGCAGCTGGATAAAACTCACTCTCATCGAGACGTGAGCAATAGACGTTTCCAAAACCCTCTAATACTTCCTCACCATTCGGAGCCTTCTCGGGAATAATCCCCAACCGCACCAACCCAGCCTCAGCCAGTAAAATCGCATCATATTCTTCCTTCTCCGCAAGTTTTCTCACGCGCGTCGGAACATTTCCTCTGAGGTCTGCAACCTTCACATCTGGCTTTAAAAACTCGATTTGTTTCTCCCTCCTCACACTGCTCGTGCCGACCACAGATCCGGCCTCCAGCCCAGAAACTCCACCTGGCGTCTTCGAAAGCAACGCATCTCTTACCGGGGCTCTCTCCAAAGTCGCAGCCATAGAAAATCTCGAATCCACAACCGTCGGCATATCCTTTAGACTGTGAACGGCGATATCCACCGACTCATCTGCAAGCGCTTCCTCCAATTCTTTAATAAAAACTCCTTTGTCAAAAGTCCCTTCAGCTTTAGCCACATCCGCCAGCGAAACATCCGTCCGCCTGTCTCCAGTTGTCTTGATAATCTTTTGCTCAAAGATAAATTCGGGAAAGCGACCGGCCAGCAACGCTTGAGTTGCGTTGGCCTGCACAAGCGCTAGCGCACTTCCCCTAGTCCCAATGATGATCTTATTTTCTGAACCAGTCATGAATCCCTGTGCCCTTTCCATGCAGTCGGCGAGCAGGAGTTGCAAGGTTAGACTGAGCCGGTAGTTTTCTCGACCCCACTTCCCGAAACAAAATTTCTTGCAAACAGACCACAGGACCGATACCTCGCCCACCCCACAATCCTTGCGGATCAAGGGCCACAATACTGGTTTTTTATGAAATTAGCAAAACTGCTCGACATCGACCGTGTCCTTCTGGACATGAAGTCTTCTGAGCATTGGCCCGCTATCGTGGAACTCGTAGATTTTCTCAACGAACGCGGCGACCTCCCCTCCCCATGCCGGGAGGAAGTGCTCGTCGCACTTGAAGAACGCGAAGCGCAGGTAAGCACAGGAATCGGTTCCGGAGTCGCAATCCCTCACACTTTTTCCGACAAAATCGAAGAAGTCGTCGCCGTTCTAGGTCGCTCCAAGCAGGGAATTGACTTTGAAGCCCTCGATAACGCTCCCGTTCATTTCATCATTCTTTTCATTGTCCCGCAAAAGGACTACCATCTCCACCTAAGGACCCTTGCAGCAATCGCCAAAATGTTCACAAACTGCGAGGTAAGAAACCAATTGGGCAAAGCCAATACCAGAGGTGAAATCCTAGACATCCTCGATCCCAAGCCTGCGAAACAACCGACTCCCCTTCCGGAGTCATCCAAATCATGACTCTTCTCCAACAGCTAGAAGCCCGTCTTGCTCCAGCCCTCGACTCCGTCGTTGGCGAACCAGTAGCGCCGAATATCAACCCCGCCGCAGATCTCCGATACGGCGACTACCAGAGCAACTCCGCCATGGTACTCGCAAAGCGCATGAAGACGAATCCGAGAGAGCTTGCCCAGAAAATTCTCGATGCGACCGATGTTGCTGATCTTGCATCCACAAAAATCGACGGACCTGGATTTATCAATTTCACCATCAAACCCGAGGCGTTTGCTGCACATGCAAACACCCTTTTATCTGACCCAAAACTCGGAACTCCAGAACTAGGTAAGGGAAAGCGCATCGTTGTCGATTTCTCCGCCCCGAATGTCGCCAAACCCATGCATGTTGGGCACATTCGCTCGACGATTATTGGCGACTCCCTCTGTCGAATCGCACGTTTTCTTGGGTTCGAAGTCATCGCAGATAACCACATCGGCGACTGGGGAACTCAGTTCGGAATGATACTTCATGGCTGGAAAACCTTACTCAGTCACGAAGCATTGGCAGCTGACCCGATCAAAGAGTTAGTCCGTGTTTACCGCGAAGTGAATGCGGCCACCAAAGATGATCCCAACGTCCTTGAAGTCTGTAAAAACGAACTCGTAAAACTCCAAGCCGGCGACCCTGAAAACCTGAAAATCTGGCAACAGTGCATCGATGTTTCAAAAGAAGGACTTGAAAAAATTTATACCCGCCTCGATGTCAGGTTCGACCATTGGCTGGGAGAAAGTTTCTACAACGACAAACTTCCCGGCCTCGTTGATGAATTCCTAGAAAAAGATCTAGCCCGTGAAAGCGACGGTGCCGTCTGCATTTTTTCTGAGGAAACGAAAAAACACGCTAAAGACCCCTTCATGGTCCATCGTGAAGACGGATGGAAAGACAATCCAGCGATCATCCGCAAGGCAGATGGAGGCTTTCTTTACGCAACAACCGATCTAGCGACGATCCAATACCGCATCGACGAATGGAAGGCAGATCAAATTTGGTATGTCGTCGGTGTCCCTCAGCAACTCCATTTCCGCCAGATCTTCGAAGCAGCCGAGCGTTGGGGAAAATCTGGTGATTACCGCCACATCGCCTTCGGCTCTATCCTCGGCGAAGATCGCAAACTCATGAAAACCCGCTCTGGGGACAATGTCGGTTTGACCGATGTCCTCGAAGAGTCGGTTGAGCGCGCCGCAAAAATCATCGCCGAAAAGAATCCAGATCTCCAAGGCGAAGAAGCCGCCGAAATCGCGGAAATCGTTGGTATCGGCTCGGTCAAGTTTGCCGAACTCTCTCAAAATCGCCTTACCGATTACGTTTTTGCCTGGGACCGCATGCTAGCTCTACAAGGTGATACCGCCCCCTACCTTCAATACTCAAACGTCCGAATCCGCTCGATCTTTAGAAAACTCGATGGCGATTTTGATGCAACTTCGGAACAGATCATTCTTGAGAAACCTGAAGAAATTCATCTCGCGCGGCTTCATGCAAGATTCGGTGAAATCCTTCCTTTGGTCCTCGAGGACTACCGCCCAAACCTTCTAGCGAATTACCTACTAGAACTTGCCCGCGCATTTCATTCCTTCTTTGAGGCATGCCCAGTCTTAAAATCTGAGGAACCAACTCGAGCCTCCCGACTGGCGCTCTGTGAACTAACCTCACGCACGCTTGAGACCGGCCTGAACCTGTTGGGGATTCGTTGCCCGAATAAAATGTAGATTTCTAGGAGCGAAGAAATAGCAACTCTTTGAAATTGCCTTTTCTCCTCTAACAATAACACTTGGCGAATGTCTGCCTTCTACGTCATCGGCCACAAAAACCCCGATACCGATGCGGTATGCTCAGCTATTGGCCATGCAGCCCTCCTCAGGGCTAGTGGCGAAGAACCCGAAGCAATTGCAGCTCGCTGCGGCGAGGTTTCACAACGGACGAAATGGGTTCTTGAGAAGGCAGGGCTCGAGGCACCTGAACTCATCACTGATGCACGCACCGATGTTGGAATGATCTGTAGTCGAGAAATCATCTCGGTACGCCCCTACGATACTTTTCTCACCGCCTACAACCGCATGCTCGATGCATCAATCCGTTGCGTCCCAGTCGTCAACGACGACGGAACGGTCGCGGGTGTCTTGCAATACATGAACCTGCTCAAACTCCTCCTCCCAGAAAATACAGAAGGAATCAGCGTCCGGACAGTTCATGCGTCACTCAATAATCTTGCTGCCACATTGGACGCAGAAAGCCACGGGGCAAAAATTTGTGATCAGGATGCCGAAGAAGACCTCATTCTCCTCGTGGGTGCATCTTCTCAAGAAACCGTGCAAACAAGACTGGAGCAAGCTACCCATGAAAAAAACGTCGGCAATTTTCTCGTTATATGCGGTGACCGTCCCATCGTTCAGCGTCAAGCGATTGACTTTGGAGCCCGCGCTCTTCTTGTGACCGGCAGTAACGAAATTTCAAAAGAGATCAAAGAACTCGCCATATCAAAAGGGACCGTTCTGCTTGGTTGCCGCCATGATACTGCAAGCGCCAATACACTTATCCGATGTTCCAGAACTGTTGCTCACGCGATGCAGGCAAACTTCATCTCGATCTCCCCAAACGAACCCGTTTCAAAGATCGGCAAACAGCTCGTTGCAACCGACCAAGACCTCTTCCCCGTAGTCGAAGGAAGTTCTAAACAAATCATCGGTGTGATCGCTAAATCCGACCTTGTCGACCCACCTAGACGTCGATTCGCACTTGTCGACCACAACGAGTATGCCCAAGCCGTTTCCGGAATCGAAGAAGCCACGATCACCGAAGTCATCGACCACCACAGACTTTCGGGAGATCTTGTCTCACGTGAGCCCATCCGCTACCTGAATGAACCCGTCGGATCAACTTGCACTCTAGTCGCACGGAAATTCTTCCACCGAGACTTGATCCCAGCTCCTGAAATCGCTCTGTGCCTCTGCGGCGGCATCGTTTCGGACACTCTCTGCCTCACCTCTCCAACCACAACCAATCTTGATCGCAAGATGCTAACCTGGCTCAGCGGAATCGCACGAGTCGACGCAAAAGAATTCGCCGAAGAATTTTTCGCAGTCGGTTCCCTCATCGCGAACGGTTCATCAGCAGACATCATTCATTCTGATCGAAAAGAATTTAACGAACAGGGCATGTTCGTAAGCATCTCTCAAGTTGAGGAGCGTGACCTTCACGGCTTCAAAGCTCGCCGCGAGGAAATGGAAAAATCCTTGCGTGAATTGCAGTATGAAAAAGGTTATGACATCGCCGTTCTTGTTGTCACCGATGTCGCACTTTTAAAAAGTATGGTGCTTGCCGTCGGACCAGAAAAGGTCATTGCTTCACTTCCATTCACACGCATTGATGACACCCTTTACCTCGCTCCGGGAGTCGTATCGAGGAAACGCCAAATCTTCCCAGCAGTTTGTAGCGCAATCGAAAATTCATTCCGCTAGACCGGAGAACAACTCCACCGATTTACGTTTGCGCCCAGAATCACCACTCTCAAAAAAACTGCCTATTCCTCCTCGATCACGCACGGAACGAGAATACCGTCATCCATACCGTGAATCTTCTTCTTATCTGCAGGGACTAAAGTCGCGAGACAACCTCCGAATTGCACCTCTCCAGTTTTCCCGATGAAAAAATATGGGCACAACCTAGCTCGGACTTCGACCATCCGAACACTGCCATCTTCATCATAAACCGGATGCTCAAATCGTCGTCCTTCATGGAACTCCTGCATCAGCCACGGCTGCTCATCAGCCTGTCGCAGAGCCGTCTCCAAGCGCTCTTTCCATTCCGTCGCGGACAAATCATGCCCAACAAAAACACCTCGCGATCCCCAAGCGGACTCATGAAAGCCACTAATCTTTAATACAAGCTGGCGTTCTTTTTGTGAAAATTCACTGACTTCCTCCCAAGAGTGAGCATCGAGCTTTGGCAATGCCGCATGCGGTGGAAGCGGCGTCGGATCGACAACCCAGCCATACGGAATCAATTTTTTGAGCCTCTTCAAATGACTACCGCGCAACGTTTTCTCCCAAACCTTCTTCAGGGCCGGCGACCAAAACAAGGCAAGCCAGAGCTTATCCTCTAGATGCGGCTTGAACGGCGGAGTCACATTCACTTGACCCTTTGCAGACTTCTCTGCAAGCGCTCTGAAGAAAGGTAGAGACTCCCAGTCAAATAATTCAAAAAACCGGTAAACTTCTCGCTCTCCAACCTCGTATTCCTCAGCAAATCGCGTCTTCCAATCTCGTCCCAACTGACCGACCAACCAATCCATTTCAGGCCGGTAATCCTTCGATTCCTCGGAAATAAGAACATCTCCCCCATCCGGCATCAGACTTCGAAAGCCCTCGACCATCCCGTTCGACCCTCCCAAGACATCATATCCAGCCTCCGAATAAACTCTGGA
Source organism: Akkermansiaceae bacterium (assembly GCA_045106015.1). GTDB lineage: Bacteria > Verrucomicrobiota > Verrucomicrobiia > Verrucomicrobiales > Akkermansiaceae > Luteolibacter. The sequence goes on from JBGCEE010000036.1 coordinate 33,544, forward strand.
TAGCCAAGCCGTAATGCCCATCCCTCCCGGCACACTATCTAATTCGGTCACGGCGAAATGACCTTTTGCCAGCATCAAATCAGGCCGTATCACCCGAGGAAATTGATCAACCATCCCTGACTCACGCTGCAACTCAGCGAGCCAGCTCGGCTTTCCTTCGTCCAAAAGCTCAGCCAGCCAAGGTTCAATTTTACCGCCCGCCGAGCGACGATAGATCAAATCACTGGCCTGCTGAAACTTGGCCAGCGGATAACCCATTGCCTCAATCTCCTTTCCTTCTTCCGCAGTAAGCTTCATCGGCTCCGGTGACCATTGCCACTTACCACCGCCAAACAGCCCACTTTCAGGTAAGGCTCCCTTCAAATCTCCCAATGCAATCGGCACTCCGCAATCATTCCTTCGCTCCCCAGAAACGCAAGCAGGGAGACAAACAACACCAAAATTCAAAGTTGAACGTTGAAAATTGATCGTATCTAAGCATCCTCCAGCCCGTGACTCCAACACCTGTAGAGCCTTCCCAAAAAGAATTCGAAGACTTTTCCCGCATGGGAAACGTCGTTCCGGTGTTCACTCAGCTTGCTGCCGATTTTGAAACCCCACTCTCCGCCTATCTAAAACTTCGCGATACAAAAAATTCATTTCTTCTCGAATCCGCCGAGGCCACTGACAAAGGAGGGCGCTGGTCCATCGTCGGTTCAGATCCCAAACGCATTTTTTCCGCGCGAGGAAAAGAAATCACCATCACCGAGGGCAACAAAAGCCATTCGATCACAGCTCCCGACGACGTCCTAGCTGCCCTCGAAAAAGAGATGGAACCATTCAAACCCGTTTCCAATCACGCACTTCCACCCTTTTCCGGCGGCATGGTCGGTTACCTCGCTTACGACGCGGTCCGCCAGTTCGAGCCAACACTCGGAGATCCTCCACCCGATTCACTCGGCGTTCCCGACGCCCTTTTCATGCTGGCAGACACGCTACTTGTCTTCGATCACCGTCTGCGTCGTGTTCAAATCATTGCAAACGCCTTTATCGACGAACACTCGACCCCAGCCGAAGCCTATGCGGCAGCCACTGGGCGCATTCGCTCACTCGTGGAGATCCTCGATCGCCCCCTCCATGTTCCGGCACTCAACGGCCTCGCCGAAATCACCGAAGAACCTGCCTCTTCCAACACCACCCAAGAGGAATACGAACAAATGGTCCGCGAGGGCAAAGAATTCATTGCCGCCGGTGACATCTTCCAGTTCGTCCCCAGCCAACGCTTTTCCACCGACTTTGATCAATCACCCGTCGATCTCTACCGTGCCCTTCGCCACGTCAATCCATCGCCTTATATGTTCGTCTTAGAAACGAACGACTTCGCACTGGTCGGCTCCTCACCTGAGGTTCATGTCCGCTCCATCGCGGGCCGAATCGATATCAGACCTATCGCAGGGACACGTTGGAGAGGAAAAACAAAAGAAGAAGACGACGCACTCGCAGCCGATCTACTAGCCGACCCGAAAGAACGTGCTGAACACCTCATGCTCGTCGACCTCGCACGCAACGATGTCGGACGCATCGCGAAACATGGCAAAGTCATCGTCGATGATTTCATGATTATCGAACGTTACTCCCACGTCATGCACATCGTTTCAAATGTCCACGGTGAACTCGATGACGAACATTCTGCCTACGATGTCCTCCGCGCGACTTTCCCAGCTGGAACCGTATCCGGCGCGCCGAAAATCCGCGCAATGCAAATCATCAACTCTTTAGAAAAAAACAAACGCTGCGCCTATGCGGGAGCCGTCGGCTACTTCGGCTTCGATGGCTCGCACGACTCCTGCATCACCCTCCGCACCTGCCTCCTGAAAGATGGAACCGCCCACGTGCAAGCCGGCGCCGGCGTCGTCGCTGACTCGGACCCAACTTACGAATACAACGAAACCGTCAATAAATCGAAAGCCCTCCTCCGCGCAATCGCTCTCGCCAAGACCATCAAGTAGCCTCTGACTTCCCAGCCAATTCAGATTCTCAACTTTCAGCATTTCAGCACTTATCCCAATGCTCCTGATCCTCGATAACTACGACTCCTTCACCTACAACCTCGTCCAATACTTTGGAGAACTAGGAGTCGATATGAAAATCTTTCGCAACGATGTGATAAGCGTTGAGGAAGTCAAAGCACTTAAACCAGATCGCATCTGCATCTCACCCGGCCCATGCACCCCTAACGAAGCAGGCATATCCATGGATCTCATCCGTGAATTCGGCACAAACACACCCATCCTAGGTGTCTGCCTCGGCCACCAATCCATCGGACAAGTCTACGGCGGAGAAGTTGTCCGCGCCGACCGTCTCATGCATGGAAAAACCTCCCCCATTCATCACCACGGAAGCAGCGTTTTTGCGAATCTCCCAGATCCGTTCGAAGCAACTCGATATCACTCCCTAATCGTGAAACGAGAAACTTTACCCGACTGTCTTGAAGTCACCGCTTGGACAGCTGAAAATGAAATCATGGGACTCCGTCACAAAGAACACCCGGTTCACGGAGTTCAGTTCCACCCTGAATCGATCCTCACCGAGCACGGCAAACTCATGCTCGAGAATTTCCTCAAACTGTAATGCCTCGGTTCTACCTCCCCCCAGAAGCCTGGACTGAGGATGCTCATCTTCGTGGTGATGAAGCAAAACACGCCTCTCAGGTCCTCCGAATAAAGTCCGGCGACACGATCACCGTGTTTGATGGCTTGGGCAACTACACCGGAGCGACAGCACTGAACGTCCCAAAGCAAAGCATCGACTTGGTCCTTGAGATCGCTGAATCGAAGCCCACACCTCTCCCGCAAATCACGCTTGTACAAGCAATACCTAAGGGAAAAAATATGGACTGGATTGTTCAAAAGGCCGTCGAACTTGGCGTCTCTCGCATCCAACCCTTGATTACCCAACACACCATCTCATCGCCTCACGCAGATAAATCTGAAAAGTGGCACCGCACCGCCCTCGAAGCTTGCAAACAATGCGCTCAGTTCACGATACCTCAAATCGATGAACCACTGTCATTCAGCCAGTGGATTGCTTCAGACGATTCATCCGAACTGAAAATCATCGCATCCCTCGCAGAAAATCCGGAAAATTTTCGCGAAACTCTGCAAAAACATCCGAACCTAAATTCAGTCACCATCCTAATCGGCCCGGAGGGTGACTTCTCTTCAGAAGAATATACCACAGCCATCGCAGCAGGCTTTATCCCAGTCACCCTCGGAAATCTTGTATTACGAGTCGAAACCGCCACACTCTTCTGCCTTTCCACCATCCGTTTTCAGTATATCTAAACTTGACTCGAACGCCTCCCACGGTGTTCGTTCCCCTCGAAATGTCTGGGCAAGAACCAACATCCAAACTCTGGGTCCGCGAGGTCCTAAAATCCAAACTGCACCGTGCTGTCATCACTGAGGCAGATGTGGAATACGAAGGCAGCATCGAAATCCCTCGCGATCTCATGGACGCAGCAGACTTATGGCCCGGTGAAAAAGTCTTGGTCGCTTCCATCACATCAGGTGCTCGCCTGGAAACCTACGTTCTCGAAGGCCCGCCCAACACTGGCAAAATCCTCATCAACGGCGGTGCAGCCCACTTGATCAAAAAAGGCGAACGCGTCGCGATCATGGCATTCGGCTACAGCGATATTCCGATCCGCCCAAAAAATCTCCTTATGGGCAAAGAGAACGAGATCCTCGTCGAACGCTGAACGCTTTTAGCACTGTTACTAGAAAAAATCCAACCTGCCTAAAAATCCAGTTTAGGTAGGGAAATAGCAAAATAAATTGGACCTGCAGAATTATTTCTTGCTTCGAAAGCTCAAAACCCTAATCCCTAAATCTGAAGGTTCTTTGCACCATGTATTTCTCCAAAACTTTCCTAGGGCTTACGATTCTCGCAATAACTCCTGCATCGGCGATATCCCTCGCCTTTACAGACTTTAATGGTAGAACAATTGGCGGCACGAACAACTCCACAGCTTCGAACCTCAACTGGATAACAGACGGCCTAAATGATCCGGGTTCGATGACGGCATTGAATGCCGGCGGGGCCAATCAGGCAATTTTTGATTCCAATCCCCTTGTGCAGAATATCTTCGCTCCAGGGCTAAACACCGGAAATGGCAACACTTTTTGGACAACCGACATCGACATCACAGTCGCATCCGGATTCGACGTGACCCTGACCGATGTGACCTTCAACTATTTTGCTCTTGGCGGGCGCCAAACTCAAAACCCATACCGTGACGCCGGTTTTGTCCTCACTTTGCTTGATCCAACAGCTGCCGCCGTTCCGGGAGGCAGTATATCGGGAAGCGTGGGTCCTGGCACCGGTGCTGGAGATCCTGTCACTCTTACATTCACCGCACCAGTAGCCCTGACCGATCCAGGCACCTACACCCTAAGGATTGCAGGGGGTGACACTGCCGGAATCAATGCCACAGGCAACCACACGGCTATCGATAATCTTTCCATTAATGGAACAGCCGTCGCTTCATCCGTGATCCCAGAGCCTTCCTCTCTATTGCTTTCCACTCTAGGCGCTCTGGGGCTCGTTCTTCGGCGCAAGCGCTCGGCCTAAGACAAACCAACTTAGCAAAGTCTCGGACAATTTTTTGCCCGAGGCTCTTTCTTTGGCTCCTCTGCTGAATTCCTTAGTGCATCTGGATCTAGGATTATAATTTGAAGAAATCTCAAATATACGCATTCGCGTAATGTCATGATACAACCTTTCATGGCATAGTATTTTTGTCAGCGAGAGAAAGGCCTCCCCCCAACCCGAACTCACTCGACATTCCCCCCAAAACAATCCCCCCAAGAACCAAGTCGGCAGACACCGCCCCCCCGTTGTCTGCCGATTTTTTTGTTCTCATACCAAAGAACAAAACCATCTGGTAGGATCACTACGCTGATTTCGAGGAGATTCAAGGTGAGCGGAAGCAATGGTACGAGCACCACGACTGACAACCGACGTCTAATTTACCGAAAAGCTGCCAACTTCTATCCCGAAAGGCGCAGCCCAGTCTTTCAAACCTTCAACACTTTATTCTACCAGACGGTTTTGTGAGTTGGTTCTACTTCTTCCTTGATTTGGGTTTGAGCTTTGAAATTTGAGTTCTAGCATTGGCCTCGTGAACCTGCTTCTTAGAAATACACAAATCGCCTCAGAAACCTCTCTCGATCTCCTCTCTGCAGATATTCTAATCCAAGACGGAATCATCCGAAAAATCGGCAAGAGCATCGATATTCCGAACGACACCAAAACGATCGACTGTGGCAATCATGTTCTCTGCCCAGGCTTCTTCGATGCACACGTTCACTTCCGTGAACCTGGGCAGGAACAAAAGGAAAACATCGCAACTGGGTCCGAAGCCGCCATCAACGGTGGAATCACCGGAGTCGTAATGATGCCGAACACAGCCCCCGCGCTGGACTCCGGAACCGGTGTTTCTGCCATCCTAGAATCTGGGAGACGTAATTCACGCATACCCATCTACACCTCTGGATGCGTCACCAAGGGCCGCGAAGGCAAGGAACTCGCCAGCATTGACGGTATGCGAGATGCTGGAGTCAAAATGCTCACTGACGATGGGGACACCACCATCAACTCCTCCATCCTCTACCGCGCGATGCAGTATGCCTCGGAGTTTGACATGTTCTTCGCCTCACATTGTGAAGTCCCAGAACTCGCCGGACCGCGCGCTCTCAACGAAGGGGCCGTATCCTACAAACTCGGCATCCAAGGCTCACCCGCATGCGCTGAGGAAATCATTATCGACCGCGATATCCGTCTCGCACACGCCACTGGCGCACACATTCACATCCAGCACGTTTCATCCAAAATGGGCATGGAAACCATCCGCTGGTGGAAGTCACGAGGCGATGTAAAAGTCACTGCTGAAGTTTCACCCCATCACCTCCTCTTCACCGACGAACACATCGGCGACTTCGACACCCATTACAAAATGAATCCGCCCCTTCGCAGTAAAGCAGACAACGACGCGCTCCTCGAAGGACTTCTCGACGGCACCTTTGATCTCATCGCAACCGATCACGCCCCTCACACCCCATTTGAAAAATCTCAAGACTTTGTCTCGGCGCCCAATGGCATCACCGGCCTCGATACAGCCGTTGTCTCCCTCTACCACCACTTTATTAAAGAAGGCAAATTTGGTTGGGACACCTTGGTAAAAAAATACTCCGCCGAACCCCGCCGCATGATGTCAATTGAAGCTCCAACAATCGCCGAAGGCCAACCCGCCAACCTCACCCTCTTCAATCCTGAGGCCACCTCGACCTTCACGAAAGACTTCATGAAATCCAAAGCCGAAAACACACCCTTTCTCGACAAAACTCTCCAGGGTCGTATTGATCTGGTGATCCTCGGAGACGAAATTCTCATGGAAAGATAGACTGCTCCACTTTCCACACCATCCATGGATACAACTCCTGTCACTTGTCCAACCTGTTTCGAATCCTTCGAAATAACGGTCCCCCCCGCATCCGAGATGCCGACTGAGTATGACTACGACTGCGAGGTCTGTTGCCGACCGATGGTCATCATCCTCAGTTCAGCCGAGGAGATCTACGCTCAGGGACTCTCGGATTAAAAAAAATCTCGATTCTCGCTTTGCGCGATCGCACGAAAGGCGCTCAACTATTCCCACATGAAAAAAGCCGACAAAGATTTCCTCTTCGAACTTCTCGAAACTCCCTCCCCAACTGGCTTTGAAATGCCGGGCCAGAATGTCTGGGCCAACTATTTGAAAAAATCCGCAACCAGCGTGGAATGTGATGCTTACGGCTCCACATGGGCGACTCTTCAGGGCAAATCGAAGAAGGTCGTCATGCTCGAAGCGCATGCAGATGAAATTGGTTACATCATCAAACACATTGATGACAAAGGCTTCCTTCGTATTGATCGCGTTGGAGGTTCGGATGCGGCGACAGCGAGAGGTCGCCGAGTTCACATCCTTGGAGACAAGGGCGTTGTCTCTGGAATCATCGGTAATACGGCCATTCACCTTCGCCGCGACTCTTTGGGCAGTGAAAAAGCACCTGCTGTTCACAATCTTTGGGTCGATGTCGGTGCATCAAACGCGAAAGAAGTCGCAGAGATGGGTCTACGAGTCGGCCACCCAATGGTCAACCAAGACGGCCCTGCGGAACTCGCTCACAAACGTCTCATTTCACGGGCTCTAGACAATCGCATCGGTGGATACATCATCGCACAGGTGATGAAACGCATCGCGGTCTCCGGCAAAAAGCCTGCGGTCACCCTTGTCTGCCTAAATGCGATCCAAGAAGAAATCGGCGGCCATGGTGCCATGATGGCCACCTACCGATTGAAGCCAGAAATGTGTCTCTGCCTCGATGTCACTCACGCAACCGACACACCGGGAATTGACCCAGCAAAATTTGGCCTCGTGAATCTGGGCGAAGGTCCAACACTTACCCACGGCACTTGCAACCACCCTTTGATAGTCGAGCGTCTGATCAAACTTTCTGAAACGAAAAAGATCGCCATTCAACACGAGTCTTCCAGCCGTTTCTCTGGAACAGATACCGATAAAATCTTCACGTCACGCGAAGGCGTTCCTAGTGCCTTGGTTTCGCTCCCACTACGCTGTATGCATTCAGTCGTGGAGACCGCCCACCTCGACGACATCGAGGCAACGATCAGACTACTCGAAGCGTTCGTGCTATCTATAAAAGACACGGAAAACTTCCACCAAAAGCTAGGCTAATACGATTTCGACGAAAGGACCGCCCTTCACCTGGCGATCCATTCATCGAAAGCGAGTAGACAGAGAAATCACTCTGCGATTTCGATCTTCATCTCATCGCTGTTCGCGCGGAGCTCTGGTGCATACATAGCTTCTGCCTTCGTTGGGAGAGCGCTGAACTTACCTGGGATCTCGGCTCTCAAACGATAGCTCAGATTATGACGGCCTCGCGGCAGATTCTGAACGAACATGGAAACCTTCTCATCACGTAATTCCATATAGGCTCCTAGTCCGTTGGAATTGTATCCGCTGCGAACCTCGACAGGCTCCATTCCAGCAGCTTTCCAATCTTCGAAAAGAAGGTATTCATAGTCATTTTTACTATCGATACCTAGAACAACCTCAATCAAGTCGCCACTCTTCACCTCATCACCAGATTTCAGTTCAACACGCTGGTAGCGCGAACGCTTCTGATCAATCGCCTGCCCCTGAGAATCCACGGCATCGATCAATTCGGTATTTTCAATCAGCTTGTAGAACGTACGATCAACTTTCACTTCAAGTCCCGCTTTCGTGATGAAATCTTCAAGCGTAAAATACTCGACGTAGGCATTCGCATACAACGGACCTTTTCCACGTTTCCGCAACTCGATCTTATGTTTCCCACCCGTTACGATGTCACCTGAGATGATCGCTGAGCTATCAAACGTGAATAGATTGTCTTTGGTAATCTTCACCGTCTTCAGTTTCTTGCCATCATAGATCACATCGACACTAAGATCGGGACTTCCCTCACCGCTGGCCTTCAGATAGTCACCAATCGCTTCCAAGCAGTATGCAGTATCACGTGTCGAATTCCAGTAGGTGGCGTTGCTGCGGTTGTTGATGAGATATTTCACCAACCCTCGGGCATCTGCACTTTTTGGCTCAGCAGCAGCGAGTAGTTTCAAGAACCAAGCTTGGGCCTCAAACTCACTGCCATACCAATACCACCAATAACCCTGATTACCGAGGTCCAGATAGGCGGTTTGGTTCTCTTCATCACGTTGAAGAAACTGTCGAATATTCCGTATCACTTCGTCACGTTTCTTGATCGCGTCAGTGCGATGCAACTCTAGACCCAGAAGTGCCTTCGCATAGACTGGCAAGTCGTTCTTATCGCGGAAGAGGAAACCAAGCATCTGCTTGTTGTCCTTACTTCCTTCACCAAGAACTCGGCGCACAAGAGCATCTCCTGAATCCGCTTGTTTCTTAATATTCTTCTTTCGTTTGCCCCAGTTGGCGATTTTATCCGCCTCGGTCTCCTCATGTTTGGCGAGCCACGCGAGGCCTTTCTCAATCATTTGATCAGGAATTTCTGCTCCGTTGTCACGGGCAAGAATCAAACCGTGCATCACGACGGCCGTGGTGTGTGGATAAGAGCGATCTCCAAATGCGGAGAACCAACCCCAGCCACCGTCGGCGTTTTGTTGTTCACGCAATTTGGCGATTCCTGCTTTTTCCATGTTCTTCACCTCTGCCTCATCCCAGACGGGATTCCAGCCTGTGCCCTTTGGATGCCAGTCGGCAGCACGTTCTTTTGGATCGCCTATTTTCTGAGGATTCAAATTCGCTCGCTTATCCTTGATCGAAGCAAGGTCATGCCCCAGTTCCTTGAGGATATTGTGAACCACAGTCGTTGGAACGAAACGATTCAGTGTCTGTTCCGTGCACCCATACGGATAGCTGGCAAGATATGGCAGAGCATCCACCATCGCACTCGCAACACTTGGCGAATAATTGATCGTGATCCGCGATTCCGATGGGCGGCGTTCCTCTGGAATTTCGAATTCGATGATTCCTGATTTTCCCTTCGGTGAGATTGCTCGACTGTAAGACTCAGTCTTCAACATGCCATGCACGAACACCGGGAATTTCATTTCCATCGCATCCGAGTCATCGGCTGCAATCGCCTTCATACGAATTGTGACTTCGCCTTCGCGCAGTGCTTTGACGGTCCAGTCAATCCGACTCTCACCTCCGGCAGTAATTGCCACCCGGCGTTCCAGACCTCCACTTGATTCAAGGTTGTTTCCGTCTAGCTCTAAGCTTACTGAAACGTCCTTCGCCTTCTCGTGGTAGTTGTGAACCACCGCGCTTAGCGTCACCTCATCTTTCTCAACAAAAAATCGAGGAGCTTGGAGGCGAATGATCAGATCTTTACTCGTCACGATCTCCGCTGAGCCCTCTCCAACACGAGTTCCTCGTCCCATCGCCCAAGTCTTGATCTTCCAAGTCGTGAGGTTGTCAGGCATTTCAATATCAATAGTCGCCTCTCCTTTTTCGTTGGTTTTTACTGAACCTACCCATTTCAAAAGGTCAGCGAATTCCGAGCGAACCATAACCTCTGGCGCAGCCGCTTCATTTCCTGCAACCACACCACCAAGAATCATACCTTCGTCAGCACCAGCATCAGATTTCATAGCAGCTTCTTCCAGCACCATTCCTGGGGCCGACATCGGCATGGCCCCCTTTTTTTTCATCCTACCAAAACCATCTTGCCGCCTAATTGAGCGCTCCCGGCCCATACCTCCCCATCCCCATGTCAGGTGGCCAAAGACACCAAGACGTCCCATTCGTTCCGTATTAGGCAACTGCATATGTGAACCGCTAAGACTCTGTGAATCCACAAGATTCACGCCATAGTGATGGCGTTTCCAATCCCAGAAAAACGGAACAATCTCGCCGACATTTGAGCCACCGGAAATGTATTCCAAGCTTTTGTCATAAATGGTGATGGCTGCCGAACCTTGGTAGGGTTTACCTTTCGAATCCGTTATTTTGATCGTAAGCGAGGTTTTCTCGCGTGGCTTGAGCTTGGTTTTTGCCGGCAAAACCTCCACTCCAAGCTTGCGCTTTTCAGGAGGCACGACGACTTCCCGAGTGACGCGGTGCACTTCGCCATCGGCAATCGTCACCGCATCAACAAAGAAGTTCGGCATATCACTCAAACCTACAGGGATTTTCACCACTCTCGATTTTTTCTTCATGCGGATGATTTTGAGCTCACCTTTCTCTCCCTGAGCTGAGCGAATAAAGAGCCAGACACGAGACTTTGGCTTATTCACGTTCAACAGCATTTTGACCGTATCACCCTTCCGGTATTCCTTCTTATCGGGAATCAATTCGATCGCGTTATAGCGAAAGTCGCCGTCGGTTTCATCCTCCGCACCTATGACGGAAAAGACCGTTGCTCCCTCCTGTTTCCGACCCTTCTTGTCGGTAAAAGCGACCGATACACGATACTGGCCTGGCTCCGAAGCCTCAAAAACCCAATGATCTCCATCAGGTTTCCACGAGGTAATCTTCTTCTCTACAATCTCACCGTCTTCATCAACCGATGTTGAAAAAAGAGTCGCGACTGCCTTTCCTTCGACCTTTTTTCCATCAAGAGTTCGGGCCCCAAAATGACCCGTCACCTTATCACCACTCCTTGCATATCCGCGATCCAGCCAAACCGTCACTGAATATGGCTCTCGTGCAGCAAGAACCGAACCGTTACCCACAATCGTCCTGCGTGATGCATCAACCACCTCAGCGGTTATCGAATAGCGATGATCCTGATCACCGTGAACGAGTTTCGCAATCGAACTGTCGATCTTCACCTTAACTTTTCCATCCCGACCGATTGCTGCAGTCTTCTCGAGAACCACCTCGGGAGCACCTGCACGGTTTCCACCCCACCATGGCGCTGGCGGACGCACACATCCCCATCGCGCCCAACCCGGATACCACGGGTACTCTGGGTAGCACCACCAGTAACCAGGGCCGTAGAGCCAGTCCCATGGAGCTTCAGGAAACCATCGATCATTGAAAAAATTGCGCTCTACCTTGATCTTCACGGTCGCTTCCGTGACTGGCGCGCCATGATAGTAGTTTGCTGAGACGGTCGCCTCAAACGTATCACCGAGCGCAACCGGTTCGGTAGGTGCCTCCACCTTAACCTCGAATTCCGGCTTCTTATACTCCTCGACTCTGAACGAAAAACCTGTGTTTGGAATCTCACCACGAACCATGACTCGGTAGTTTCCAAGCGCAGCTTCGTCGCCTAGTTCGAAATCACATTCGATCCCGCCGAATTCGTCGGCCACCAATCCTTCTTTTTCAAAAACGACTTCATTGCGTCCGTCGCGGACTTCGATCCTAGCCACTTTTCCTGCGAAATTTGACACATCGGCAAGATCGTATTTCGCTTCCCCTGCCCAGAGTTTCATGTGAACGGTCTGGCCTGGACGATAGACGGGACGGTCGGTGATCCCAATGGTCTTATTCCCCACATGTTGATGCTGGCTACCATTCGCCCTCCAGCTGAAGCCGCGATTTCCAAGGTAAGCTCGGCGCCCGTCGGCGCGAGCAATGACTTGCCAGTTAATCCCACGTTTCCACTCTTCTTTTTCATCGAGCACAAGGCGGCCCTCTTCATCGGTTTTCTTGCGAAAATGATGAGTGATGATGTTATACCGACGATTTCCTTCTCGCTCCTTCAAATATTCGGTCTTATACCCGAAAAATTCGAATTCACCGACAACTGGCGCACCCCCTTTAGCGTCAGTCAGATAAAACACTTCTTTGCCTGCCTCGCTACGTTGGAGAATGACGAGATCACGAACCCAGACCACGATCCAAGAAGTATTTCCCTCCTTCAGTTCTGACTTCAGCAAATAGCAACCCGGATCCAGCTTACCTAGATCAAGATCGATCAAAGAATTACTATGGTCTTCCGCTGGCTCAAGCTCCTGCGTCCAGTTCCGGACTGGCTTTCCGACATATTTTTCCCCATCCTCTTCCAGCAGTTTTCTGCCTAACTGAGAAAAAGATATATCCCGATGATTTAGAGGTGTTGGATTGCTCTTCAAATATTTGATGATGTCCGCCATTACTTGATCCTCTTTCACCTTCGACAAAGTGAGCTTCACGTCATCCGCATTGCGGAACACAAAAGGAACCTCGACTGGCTTTGCTGCATAGTAAGTCGGAGCCATCTGAAATTGGCTCCAGTTTCCACGAATTTGATTCAGAAGCTTCTTGCGACTGTCATTGTTTCCCGGCCCGTGAAGTGTGATCACTTCTTCGAGAGTCTTCGCTGCCTCGACGAATTGACTGCGATCAAGAAACACCTGCACCAAGAGGTCTCCCGCAGAAGAAGCAGAAACGGATTTTCCAGACTTCATCAAATCTCGCATCATCGGGATATATTGGTAGTCTTTGCGAAGCTTGAAACGACTGACGCCAGTTGCCAAGTTTGCGATTGTCTCGTCCTCTTCCAAACTGGAGGTCTGAAGAATTCCATCTCGCTCTTCCACATCAGGTTGCGACCACCAACCAAATGAAGCCAGCGTGTTCACCCCGTAATTTTGCTTACAGAAACGGATCCACTGCAGCCTTTGCTCTTGTCCCTCATTTTTCGAAATACGGGCAATTTCTTCCATCGTCCAGCGCCACCTTTCGCCGTCGGAATTTGCATCTTCCCACGATTCTGGGATATCAATCCAATCGGGTTTTCCATCCGAGTCCACAGGTGCACCGCGGCTTGTAATCGTGTCGATCTGCACCATGTAATCTGGGGCTTGCTCAATGTCCGTTTTTACATAGAGCTTCCACAAATAGGAACCTTGGCGATTCGTGCTCAGAGCGCCACCCAAGCGTTTGAGAACCTGAACTTCCTCGTCGGTCCCCTTCTCAGCGCTCTTCCATGCCTGCATATAAAGTTGTAGAGCCCGCACACGATCTTGCTCTTGGACCTGCCGCCACTCGCCACGGCTCGCATTTCCTCTTATGAACTCATTGTCCAAAATCTGCCCATAATGCTGAGCACCCATAAATGCCTCCCCAGCAGCCAAGAGAAACTCAACATTCTCGCCTTTTGACTCTACCGCATCGTTCACAAGCGAATCAAACTCATCAACTTTGCGGAGTCTTTGCTGTGCATTGATGGCTTTTTGAAGATCTTGCCACGACGTCTTGTCATTCACTTCTCGAAGTAACTCAAGGCGAACGTCATACGCCTCTTTCCAGTTTCCATTTTTCTCAAGACCCTCCGCCTTTTTCCTGAGCTTCGAGGCATCTACAGCAAACAAAGTGCCGCATGTCATTAGCAAGAGAATCAATATTTTCATGTGTCTGTCATACAAGAAACACGAACTACATTAAACTTAGAATTTTTTCGGAAAAAATGAAAAAACAGGATCTATTCCACACAGAAGCGGTTCTACAGAGGTGCTACTCAACCTTGAGCAGGAACGGAATCAACTCATCCACACCGAAGTCAGCGAGAACTTGGCCATCCCAATTGAGCGTGGGGGCTTTTCTCTGCCCAGAAATCTCGACCATTTCCTCCATTGCCTCCTGACTTCCTGTCACGACCACTCTTTTAACATCGATATCGTTCTCCTCCAAATAGGCCTCAACTTCTTCACACCAAGGGCACCCGATTTTCACATACAGTTTTCGCTCTTTGATCATGTTCCAAACATGCGGCGAATGCAAAAACTCGCAATAAAAACCTCAACCTTCCACCGCGTTCTGCTGTCTTGCAATATCGTTAAGGGTGAGCCACCCAAGTAACTTTTTCGGATCTGCCTGACTAACCACAGGAACTTGTTGGAAATCTCTCACGATCATCCGGTTGGCAGCATCACGAATAGACGTCTCAGGGACCACAGCAAGAATCTCCTGGCCACCCATAATCGCAGAAATCGACTCTGAAAGTACGTTCTCCCTGATTTCCTGCAAGGTGATGACCCCCAGCAACGAACCCTCTTCATCCACGACCGGATATGCATGGTATTTCTTATCTTCGGCTGAAATCCGCTTGATCACCTCGCCCGGCTTCTCAGAACCTCCAACCAAAAAGACATCATGAGTCATGATCGATTGCACAGGAAGTTTTCGATAGTCTTGCGCGCCCCGATAGGCTGGAAGTTTTCGTAAGGAAATGCCGTCCTGCAAGAGTAGCGCATTGTAAACGGTTTCTGGCTGCAAAGCTTTTGAAATCTGCCACGCGATCATATTCCCAGCCATCAACGGTAGAATGAGTGAGTAGTTTCCTGTCATTTCAAAAATAATAATGATCGAAGTAAACGGGCAACGAATGACTGCAGCAAACATCGCCCCCATCCCCAGAAGAACGCAGCCTCCGATCACTTTCGAATCCGTTGGAAAAGCGGGAATCCACTCAACCAAGTGCTGAAAATCAGCGAGACCCACTCCAATCAATCCGCCAAGCATCCCACCCAGAAACAAGGTCGGTGCAAAAAGCCCACCTGAGCCTCCCGAGGCATAGTTGATCACTACAGCGAAAAATTTCCCGACCAATAGCAAAGCAATGATCCCAACTGTCAGCTCATTCTGGAATGCTGAAACCAAACTACCGTATCCAATGCTAAAAACTGAATTCTGAGCATCACCCAAACCCTCGGTGAGAAAGTAGACTGAGAGTCCAATAATCCCACAACTCAGGCCACCAGCCGCAGGACATAGCCATGACGGGAACACACGCCTGTCCTTAAACCACTTGCGAAGTCTCAACGTCGATGCGACAAAAACATGTCCGATTAAGCCAGCCGCTAAACCAAGAGGCACCGCGACCAACATCCATGCAGAGGTTTTAAAACTCTCTGACAGCTGAGTCATCAAGACTGGGTCCTCCCCAAGAATACTCCGCGAAACTGCCGCAGCAACCACCACGGCGATAACCATCCCACCGATGGCCTTCATGGAAAAGTTATCCAATAATTCCTCGAAAACAAAGGTCAACGCAGAGAGTGGCGCATTGAACGCAGCTGCAATCCCCGCCGCCATTCCAACTGGCAACATCGACTGAACACGCGCTGGGTCATTGAACGCCCAACGCCCTATTCTCGACGAAATCGCCGCACTGACGTGCACCGTCGGCCCTTCACGTCCGAGACTATTGCCCAACCCCACGTAAAGAGACCCAAGAACGAACCGCATGACTCCACTGCGCACCGTGATCTTACCCCCGTTGTTATAATAGGCCGCCTTGGTCTGCGGAATGCCACTACCGGCAGCCTCAGGTGCAAAATATTTCACCGAAAGACCTACCAACAATCCTGCAAGCGTCGGTGCGCATAGCATGGTTGCGATAAACCAGACAGGTTCTTGGCTCTTCGCAAAACCCCACAGCCAATGAAAAATGCTGTGGATCGAAAAATGAAATGCAACCGCTGCAAGACCACACAAAAGCCCGGCCAGCAAACATAACACGAGAAAGCGCTGGTTCTCACTGAGCCTCGCCCGCATCCAATCGGGCAAAGTTCTTTTGATCAATTCGCTCATTCGCGAAAGCGCCGTAGCACGTGACGACTTCCTTGACCAGCAATGCTTCTGCTCAACAACTCTTCACAGATCGTTCGCCCTACGACATCTCAAGCCTTTCTTGAAAAACTAAAGCTTCCTCGCGATCTTCTTCGAAAGCCGAAGCAAAGCTTCATTCATCGCCACGATCCGCTCTCTTTTCCCCGAATAAATTTCATTCGGATCTTGTTCTAGGTTCTCAATTGGAACGACCGTGCGGTAGGTCTGCGAGTTCGCATCGCCGCCGCCTATGGTCTGCACCTTCCAGCTGCACTCCAATACGAGGTTTCCATCTGGCAAAGGATCAAATCGCTCAATCCGGATCTCGACCAATTTAGAATAGTCTCTGGAAATAAAATTCGTCGAAGGCTGGATATCAATGGAGCCTTTTAATCGGCGTAAATTATCTGCAATCACTCTCCCCACAGCAGAATCCAGTGGCTCGGACCAAAGATCATTCTCGTGGACCTTCAGGGTTCCAAATTCAGTTCGCGTCACTAATTCGACTCGCTCCAAATACGGTGGCAAGGTCGGTCGGGCCACCGCAACAGAAAGCCCTCCCGAGCTAGATCCGCCCGAAGGAGCTTTCGCTTCCAGCAAATGCCGGACCGGATCATCTTCGACAGGTTGCAAAAACGTGCACGCGCCAAAAACAAGAGGCATCCAAATAGCTAAGTATCGTTTCATTCCGTATTTTTCCCCCGTAGCAGACTGTTCGGGTTACGTTTGAGATCATTCGTTAATTCCCTGAGAGCCCGCGAGGCAGTTTCGGTCTCATGGAGTAAGTTCTGAAAATTGAGCAACAACGGAGAGCGTGGATCACTTACCTCGGATAACTCCTCAGCTGTTGAATCAATTCTCTTCAGGCTCTCACGGGTGCTTTCTGTCACTTCACGGACGTCAGCGATCAATGGATCAATATTCTGATTCACTTTTTCACTGATCTCACCAATTTCAGTGAGAGCTTCGTCGAGTTTTGCCAACGATTGATTCAGCCTTTCGTCCTTTGTAAACTTGCGTATGTCACTCGTAATCAAGACAAGATTGCGGTTAATCTCGTCTAATTCTAAATCTTCGATCTGAGTTTTCGCCCCCTTTAGGACTCCGTTCATTTCATCAATCAAACTTGCCAGATCGAGATCGTTGATGCGCTGCAAAGCGTCAGTAATTCCAGAAATCAGCTCATCAATTTGAGTGGGAATCGTGGGCACAACAGGATATTGCTCATCTACATCTCCATCGTAAGTGAATCCCTTCATATTGGGTTTGATATCAAACTCAATATACAGCTGCCCCGTCACAAGACTCTGCTGTTTCATTCCAGCACGAAGGCCCTGCTGGACCCCCCTTCGAACTCCATCTTCACTGCTGAAGTCAATCGCTCCGCCTCCTCCAATATTCCTCAATGACTTGTCTGCAATTTTTACCACGACCGGGAGAATCTTGCGATTATCCTTTGTATCGATGATAACACTAATCGAAGAAACACTCCCGATCTTCACTCCACCAAAGCGAACATCTGAACCGACTTCGAGGCCGTTCACACTCTTGTCAAAATAAAGCATCACCTCATGTGACTCTTCGAAAAATTTCCCAGCCCCCAGCATCACCAAAGCGCTGCCTAGGATCAGGAGCCCGATTAAGGTGAATAGGCCGATCATCATGGAACTTGCCTTCTTACTCATGTTGTCTGCTCTCCAATATCTGTTTCTCCACGATTGAGGAAAATTCGCACTGATTCATTTTCTGATTGTTCACGCAACTCGCTCGGATTGCCGGTCGCGCCCAACGTCCTCGTTTCAGTATCTAAAAAAACCGAGTTGTTGGCGATGGCAAATATACTCGCCAACTCATGAGTCACGATCACAAAAGTCGTTTCCAAGGTATCTCTCAAATAGAATATCAGCTCATCCAGGCGACTGGAACTCAATGGATCGAGACCCGCTCCCGGTTCGTCGAGAAAAAGCACCTCTGGATCCAATGCCATAGCCCGCGCGATACCAGCCCGCTTGTTCATCCCCCCACTCACCTGTGACGGATAATAATCCTCGTAGCCGGAAAGCCCCACTAGGGCTAACTTGTAAGCTGCAAGATCACGAATTTCTCGCTTTTTCATCGAAGTATGTTCCTCCAAAGGCATGGCAATATTTTCCGCCAATGTCATCGAAGACCATAGGGCTCCAGACTGATACATGACGCCAAATTTTCTAATAAACTTCAGTCTCTCGCTCTTACTCGCATCTGTAAAATTTTCGCCATGATAGTAAATCTTCCCCTTGGCAGGTTCCTTCAACCCGATCAGATGCCGAAGCAAGGTACTTTTACCGCATCCGCTCCCTCCCATGATGATGAAGATATCTTTCTCATTTACTTCAAAGTTGAGATCACGCATCACGACAAAATCACCAAATGCCATGGTCAGGTCTTTGACAGAAATGATCGGGCTATTGTCAGATTCGTTCATTCCTAGATTTCTAAAATGGTGAAAATGACTGCGAAGGCGGAATCAAGCACGATGATCGCGGTGATTGATGCCACGACCGCGCGAGTTGTCGCTTGCCCCACCGCTGCCGAGGAATTACCTGAATTCATCCCCTGGAAGCAGCCCGAAATCGCAATAACCAAACCGAAAAAGAAGCTTTTGAACACACCCATGGATGCCTGCGTAAGATCGACGATAGTTAGCATTTCCGTCCAAAACAGCGATGGTGGAATCCCAACACTAGCAGCAACCAACATCCCTCCAAGAATTCCTATCACGTTTGCGTAAATCGTGAGAATCGGCATCATGAGAAAGAGCGCGATCATTCTTGGGAGAACGAGATAATCAAAAGGATTGAAGCCGAAGGTTTTTAACGCATCGATTTCCTGGTTCGCATTCATACTTCCGATTGTCGCCGCGAATGCCGCACCCGTTCGACCGCTCATGATGATCGCGGTCATCATCACTCCCATTTCGCGAACCATCGCGAGCCCAACCAGATCTGCCACATACAGACTCGCACCAAAACTAGCCAATTGCACATTCCCCACAAATGCCAGAATCATTCCAATCAAAAAGCTGATAAGCGAAACGATCGGCAAAGCACCGACACCGCAGTTCTGAACAATCACCCAAAATTCATCTGTACGGAATTTCGCTTTCCCAACAAAAAAACGCAGGACTGAAAGAATCGAATCTCCAATAAACTCAAGAAGGTCCAAAAATGTATCCCATGCAGCCTTGGTTCGCAACCCAAGAGCCCGCAATCCTCTAACCTCGACCTTTGCCTTGGCTTCACTCCGCTCAGGAACCGTGACTGCAAGTTCCATCAACTTCTGCAACTCACTCGGTAACCCTTCAAAATTCGGGTCATTAACAGCCCCCTCTCGAAGTAACCGCAGCAAAAAAGCCGGTAACATCGAATCGAACTCCTGCAACTGATCCGCCTCAAAACGGTCTGGCCACGACTGCGAACCCTTTCCTTCAAATACGACTCTCTCACCCCTCACCCAAGCTCCAGAAAGACAAAGAGTCGTCGTCCTTCCATCTACCGTCCAAGCCGCGGTCGGCTGCTCTAGTTTTTGATCACCAGTCTGACTCATTGAAAGAATGAAAGCATTGGTCTAAAGACTCACCTACTCACAAATCATAGGTTCGCAACCGCCACGAAGCGAGAGTGAAAATCAAATCTAGCACAACACGAACACACTACAGCGTAGTACGCCACGGCCTTTAGAAAATCTACTCGCTTGCGGCGGCACTGTTTAGACCTCCGGTTTCTTCCACCGTATCAAAAGCGTCACGAAAGAGTTTATCGCGCTGAGCGGTCGTAGCCCCTCCCTCTTCGCCCATCATTTCACGCATTTCTTTGTCAAACCCCTGATCCTCTACATGATCAGCCGAGCTTGGGTCAACGCCCATAGAAGCAGTAGCTGCATTGATTTGCTCTCCACGCACAGCGATTTTATCCAGAGCTTCCTGATACTTGGCTACCATTCCCTCTATATCGCCAGCGGATTTAATCTCAGCAGCGACCGCCTTCATTGCCTCAAATCTCTCTGGATTGGCAACTACCCAACCCGCTGTTCCGCCCGTAATGCAAAGCAATAAGCCAACCGCAATAAGCTTCGCACGTTTCTTACTACGCTTCTCCTTCAGAACTTTCTCATCAAGGATTGCGCCCAATTCAGCGCTTATTCCCTCATCCTTTGACTTTACCGCCTGTTCTACAAACTCATCACCAGTTTTTGAGATATCGATCATATCAGAGTCCGATCCTTCGATCGCGACTTCCTCAACTACCGCAGATTCCACTAGTTGATCGGAATTCGGCTTCTCCGCTAGTTCTTCCGTCAGCTTTTCCGGCCTACTGAATGCTTTAGGGGCCGATTTCTTTTGCGAATCCGGAGTTCCGAAACGACTTGGTGCCTCGGTCTCATGAAGAGCCGCTTCAAACAATTTACTCAGATCATCACGATTGGTCATAACTACTTTAGTTTTTATAAATATCAAGTTATGTCAATTAAATTATAAAAACATTCCGGTTCATTCTTCCCCTCGCCGAACAATTGTTCTCAAATCCCCCCGACATGGCATATATCGACGAAAATTTTCTTCTCTACAGCGATACCTCCCGTCGGCTCTATCACGAAGTGGCAGATGGGCAACCCATCATCGATTATCACAACCACCTCTCACCCGCCGAAATCGCCAACGACCAACGCTGGGATAATCTTGCCGATATGTGGTTACAGTTCGACCACTACAAGTGGCGCCTGATGAGAGCAAATGGGATCGATGAAGAACGAATTACAGGAAATGCGAGCCCTAGAGATAAATTCCAGGCATTTGCTGAGACCGTTCCCTATACATTGAGAAACCCCATGCACCACTGGGTCCACATGGAGCTTCAGCGGTATTTTGGAATCAATACGCTTCTATCTCCAGAGACTGCCGACCAGATCTGGGAAAAAGCCAATGCGAAGCTCAAAGAATCGCATTTCTCAACTCATGGACTCCTTAAGAAATTTGATGTCAGGGTCGTAGGCACCACCGATGATCCAGCAGACTCCCTCAATGACCATCTCGCGATCGCCCAATCAGATCTGGCATGCAAAGTTGTCCCAACATTTCGTCCAGACAAAGCTTTTCAAGTCGATCGCCCCGACCTCCTAAACCCTTGGCTCGATCGGTTAGAAGAAGTGACTAGCAGTTCCATCAACCATCTCTCCGACCTCCTTGCAGCACTGCAAAAAAGACATGACGATTTCCATGAGGCTGGGGCCAGACTTTCGGACCACGGCTTCGACCGTTGCCCTTCTCTCCCATGCTCAGATGGGGAAGCTTCAAATATCTTCGATATGGCACGCAGCGGAAAAGTTTGCTCCGAAGAAGACAAAGAACGCTTTTCCTTTTACCTCTTAGTCTTTACCGGACAGCTCGATGCGGCCCGTGGCTGGACCAAGCAACTGCACCTAGCCCCCGTTCGGAATACCAACTCAAGAATGTTTGAAAAAATCGGGCCTGATGCCGGATTCGACACCATGGGCGATACCCAACAAGGCAAAGCCCTCTTCACGTTCCTAGACGCACTAGCCTCCAGAGAATCACTCCCAAAAATGGTTCTCTACAACATGAACCCTCGCGATAATTACCTGTTTGCCGCAATGACTGGCGCGTTCCAAGATGGAACCGTAGCCGGCAAAATTCAATTTGGATCCGGATGGTGGTTCCTCGATCAAAAGGAAGGAATGGAAATGCAACTCAACGCCCTTTCAGCCTGCGGACTTCTCTCCCGCTTCGTCGGCATGCTCACCGACTCACGGTCGTTCCTCTCATTCCCCAGGCACGAATACTTCCGGAGAATTCTCTGCAATCTCATCGGAAACGAAGCAGAGAAAGGTGAGCTACCCGATGATTTTGAAACCCTATCAACATTGGTCTCTGATATCTGCTTCCACAATGCGAACCGCTACTTCGGCTTCGATGTCTAGACTGTTTTCCAAATGAACTTGCCGATATTGCCGCAGCAAAAAAGACGAGATACCAGGCGGAGTGATGGAATGGATCGGGATCCATGCCTGATCGACAACGCGGTAGCTTGCTTTTATGCAATGGCCCCACTCCGCTTCTAAGTGAAACTGAACTTCCTGAAATAATCTGAAAGTAATAATATCGGCAAGGTCATTTGGAAAACGGTCTGACAACATCAACTGGATCTAGGAAAATGCTCTCTCGACGAGACCCATACACCTCTGGCCCGGCATCACGCTCAGTTCCATCTGGTTCATCACATAGCCAAAAGACAAACCACTCGCTGGATCCCCGAAGCCGTGACTCCCACCAGCACCGGGGTGACCAAACGCTTCTGGAGACGGGCCATAGGTTTTTCGGCTTTTCAGCCCTCGTTCATCAAACGGATCTTTCTGGCAGCCGGCGGTAAAAGCCGTTTCACGCAGTAGCACTTTGTCCTCTCCGGATATTTGCAACTTACCCAGTGCATCAATCACAGTCCTAGAAAAAGGCCCATCGAGACGACCAATCGCCATCTGATAGAACTTCGCCAAACCACTCGCACTTGCCACCCCCCCCATTGCAGGCAACGCTGCAGACCAAGCCTTGGACTCATTCATTTCTGCGATCGCATGAAGCCCGCTTGGTGAAGAAAACGCTCGCCTCGTAAGACTCCCTTTTGTGTTAAAAGCCGAATAGAAACCCTCTTCGTAAATCGATGGCTTAGTCCGACCTGGAACCAACTTTGCAACGCGGGGCCATTCCGCCTCGGGCAAACCAATCCAAAAATCAATTGCCATCGGGCGGGCGATTTCATCATTCCACACATCTCCCAATCTCTTCCCCTCAAGTCTCCTAACACATTCGTCCAGAAGGAAACCAAATGTCCTAGGATGATACCCGTGCCCCTCGCCAGGCACCCACTCAGCTTCCATACCCTCGACAGCCGAAATGACTTCGGAATGATCGAAAACACTCGCCTGCACTGCCAGAGCCGCAAGCCCAGTTTGATGGGAAAGCATTTCCCCGAAAGTCGCGGCATCAAGTGGGAAACCACTCCAAACCTCACTTACCAAGGTATCGCCATCCATCCCGCGTTTCGAGAGCGCATAGAGTAGTGTTGCCGATGCCGGTCCTTTGGTAGCCGAATAAACTGGGGCAATCGTATCCTTCGTCCAACTTCGCCGTTTCTCTCGCTCACAAAAACCTCCCGCCAGCGAAACAATTTCCTCACCGTTTTTCCACACACTCACCCCGGCACCCAACTCGCCCCTTTCGGAAAAATTCTCCCGAAAATACCTTTCAAGTTCCTCCATTACTTCTTCCTCAAAAAAAACAGGGAACTCAGCTCTTCAACCAGCCAGCCACATCCTTTGCGAAGTAGGTAAGAATCATATCGGCACCAGCTCGCTTGATACCAGTTAGACTTTCCAACACCACCGCTTTTTCATCCAGCCAACCCCCTTCACAAGCCGCCTTAATCATCAAATACTCTCCACTCACCTGATAAGCGGCAATCGGTAAAGTCGTTTCATCACGAAGCCGCGCAATCACATCCAGATAAGCTCCTGCCGGCTTGACCATCACCATATCCGCGCCCTCCTCCTCATCGAGAAGCAACTCTCGAACCGCTTCCCTCACATTCCCAGGATCCATTTGATAAGTCTTTTTATCACCAGCCTTCGGAGCCGAATCCAAAGCACCTCTGAACGGTCCGTAGAACGCAGAGGCATACTTCGCCGTGTAGGACATGATTCCCACATCCTCAAAGCCAGCCTCGTCAAGCACCATGCGGATTCCACCGACGCGGCCATCCATCATATCAGAAGGTGCCACAATATCCGCACCTGCCCGCGCATGGCAAAGCGCTTGTCGGCAGAGCACTTCCACCGTCTCATCATTCAAAATTTTCATCTCACCATGGTTGTCACGCACAACAATCCCATCATGCCCGTCCGAACTATAGGGATCTAACGCAACATCCGTAATCACACACATTCCGGGACAAGCCTTCTTGATTTCTCTGATCACATGCGGAACCAAACCTTCATCGTTCGCACATTCACTCCCATCGGGAGTCTTCAATTCATCGTCAATTTTCGGAAAAAGGACCATCGCGCGAATCCCCTGTGCGTGAACCGCCATCACCTCTTTCAGCAACCCTTCGACTGACCAACGTGTGCAACCAGGCATCGATTCGATTTCAACATCTTCCGCATCGTTGTGAAAAAAGACCGGAAGAATGAGATCGCTCACACTCAAACGCGTCTCTCTCACCAATCCGCGGATCGCCTTGCTACGCCGGTTTCTCCGAGCTCGAATCATCATTTCCATACTCAGATATTTCCCCATGGAACGATCCAATGCAAGCCGCGCATAGCCCCAAAGAAACAAACCACTCAACCGATGCGAAGATGTTTGGAAGATGGTCTAAGCCGTCTGCCGTATCGCCACTGCATTCGCCGCAGCATAATCACGCGCATGGCTCAAACTGATCTGTACCGAAGCCAACCCTTCACCTTTGATAAATTCAGCTGCCTTCCCGTGGAACAAAATTCTCGGTGCTCCCGACTCACCTCGCAGGACTTCGATTTCAAGCCAACCAGCAGAACCACCGATACCGGTTCCGAGTGCCTTGGAGACCGCCTCTTTCGCTGCAAATCGAGCCGCAAAATGCATCCCGGGGCGTCTTTGTTTTCCGCAATACTCTCTTTCCTTCTCAGTGAATAATCGATTCAGAAATGCATCACCCTGCTTTTCGATCGCCGCCTCAATCCGATCTACCTCCACCACATCGATCCCAATTCCATAGATCATCATCAACCCTTAGAGTACCCCTTCATTCCATCGACCATTTCTTCAACAGCCGTTCGAATCCCCACGCTCAAGGCCCTCGAAACAATGCTGTGTCCAATATTCAATTCACTCAAATACGGCACCTCTAGTAATTCTCTTAAATTACTGTAGTTAATCCCATGACCCGCATTGACCTGTAGTCCACGCTCATGCCCTAGCTTTGCCGATTCAATGAGACGCGCAATTTCCTCCGAACGTTCTTTCGCATTCGCAAAAGCACCAGTATGCAGTTCGATCATATCCGCATCCGCTCTACTCGCTTGCTCCACATGCTCAGGAATCGGATCAATAAATAAACTGACTTTGATACCAGCATCTTTAAGCCGTTTGACAGCTTCTCTAACAGTTCCTGAAAGCGCCACCACATCGAGGCCGCCCTCAGTCGTCACCTCTTCTCGAGTCTCGGGAACCAAACATGCAAACTCCGGTTTCAACCGAAATGCGAGATCCATCATTTCTTCGGTAATCCCCAGTTCTAAATTCAACGGAAGATCGACCTCTTCCTTAACCCTAAATACATCTGCATCCTGCATGTGACGCCGATCTCCTCGCACATGCACCGTTATCGAATCTGCGCCTCCTGCTTTTGCATCCAAGCCGGCTGCAACCACACAGGGTTCTGCATTCGGTGAAGCGGGCATTAAAGAATACCTAGCCTGACGCAAGGTTGCGACATGGTCTATATTCACTCCCAACAATAAGCTCATACCTAAAAGTTAAGCTCATCTCCAACCACTCGCAAGGCTTCTTACGAACCGTCCAACGGCCACCAAATATTCCTAGTAACCCACCAAACAATCATCACCACGGCAACAATGGTCGCTCCCCACCTTCCCAGCCCAAATCGAATCGGCAACGCCTTGCCCCGCGCCCATGCCACTAACTCCAAGCCGACACCAATCAGAGCCAGAGGGAATAGAATCATACCCACAGGATTGAAACGGAGCGCTTCCAAAAACTGACCGTTGAGAAAAGCATGACTGGCTCGTGTCATCCCACACCCCGGACAATCAAAACCAGTTGTTTTCTTAAAAAAACAGCCAGGCATCCAGCCGGCTCCACCCGTCTCACGCAGCGCAAAGGCAGCAATCGCTAGGATCAAGCCAATCGCGACCAGCAATAGCGCTCGATCCTTATGCATGGGCAATGCTCACATCGATTCGCTGAGAACTCCCACGGCTATCAACACGGCATAAAGTATAGCGAAAACAACCCAACATCCGACCGCCACCATAACCCAAGTCTTGGCAGATTGCGAAGCCGACTGAGCACCCGCGATATCACCTCGTGCGACAAGTCCATCGACTTTTGCTGCAAACACAATGGCAACCACACCGAACGGCATACAGCAGAGCACCGTAGCCACAATCGACTGCCAAAGATAATTCGGAATATTTGGCGGAAGCTGAGAGGATGTATAAGCTGGAGGCTGTGTAATTGGCACATTGCCAGCACCTGGCGAACTCATCGCAGCCTGCGGACTCACTACAATAGCTGCAAATTCAGGAACTTCGCTCAAAGGTTTCCAATCCGGCATGCCTTCTTTCCAAATAAGTTCAGTATTTAATACCTCACCACTTGCTGCTTTGGAGGAAAGTTCTTCTGTGGACACTGGGCCCATCTGCGTTCCATTCTTTGAGTAAAACCAAGACATATCTCAAGCAATCCTTTCCATCCGGCTCCACACGTCAAGAACACCTTCTCGGCGCATCGCAATCACGAGACCGTAAAAGCGAAAACCATAAACCCCACTATCACCAGAAAAAGAAGGGCGGACATCGCAAAAGAAATGATCATCCATAGCTTCGCGTTCCCTGATGAGGCCTTCGCACCCATGAAATCACCCTGAGCCTTCAAGCGATCCACCTTGCTAGCATAGACCAGCGCAACAATCGCAAACGGCAAACCGAGTGGAATACAGATGAGAGCCATACAAACGCAGGAAAAGGCCAGCGCAACCAGCGAATGCGCCAAATACGTCGGAATCTCCTGACTAACTCCAAAATCCGAATCGCCTTGCAACTGAGTGGGATGACTCGGAGCAGCCGGCACAGCTTCAACAACCATCGGCGGCGGACCCTCACGATCTTTTACAACAGAACCACCAGATTGCAGCTCAGGAATCTGCGCGTAAGGTTTCCAATCTGCCATACCCTCACGCCAGATCAAATTCGAGTCACCAATCTCTTCCCTCCGAATCTTGTTCTGCAACTCATCCTCAGGCACGGGCCCCTGCTGAATGCCCATTTTCGTGTAATACCAATCTGCCATTTGCGCGAACCCTAGAGACTTTTCCTGCACTCTTGAAACCAGAATTTCAGAGTTAGTAGGCAATGAAACACTCAGCACGAAAAATTCAAGCTAATCCACCGACTCAACCACACCTCCACCCAACAAACGGCCACCGTCATAGAACGCGCAGATCTGCCCCGCAACAACCGCTCGCTGAGGTTTTGCAAACTTGATCAAAATCCCCTCACTTTCACTCGGAATAACTTTCGCTACCTCTGCCTTCGCACGGTATCGCGGCTGCGCCTCAACACGCTTCAACTTGGCAATATCCTCATTGATCGATGTCAGGCTCCCAATTTTACAAACCTTCACATACAGACCTTCGCTATTTTCATTGTCCCAGCCGATCACCAACTGATTCTCCTTCACGCGTTTCCCGACCACCACGTAGGCCATCCCCTCTCGCGGCGATGCCACTCCGTGCCCCTTCCGCTGCCCTATCGTATAGAAATGCAGACCTCGATGCTCACCCATCACTCTTCCCTCTAGGTTCACGATCTCACCAGGCTTGTCCTCAAGGTAATGAGCTAGAAAGTCACTCATCTTTACCTGGCCAAGAAAACAAATCCCCTGCGAATCTTTTTTATCCGCCACCGGCAAATCAAAACGTCGTGCCACCTCTCTCACCTCCGGCTTGAGCATTTCACCAGTCGGAAATCGTGCATGCCTCACTTGGTGCGCCGTCATCAGCGAAAGAAAATAACTTTGATCCTTATTCGGGTCAGCTCCTCTCAGAATACTTGCTTGACCGTCGTCACTCATTCGATGCCGCGCATAGTGCCCCGTCCCCACCGCCTCAAAACCCTGACTCAAAGCATACTCAAGAAAGACCCCGAATTTCATCTCACGATTGCACCAAACATCCGGATTCGGCGTTAACCCTTCCTCATAGCCACCCACCAGATAATCGACAATCTTGCTTTTGTATTGGTCGATCAAATCAATCACTCGAAACTCGATTCCCAATTTCTTCGCCACCGCGTGCGCATCCTCGATATCCTGTTCCCATGGACAATCCCCCGGAATCCCCTCCTCGTTCATCCAATTCTTCATATAGCCACCCACCACCTCATGCCCTTGCTCGGTCAAAAGCGCAGCAGCCACAGCACTATCGACTCCACCAGACAGACCTACCAATACCTTCGACATACCGAATTCTTAACCCCAGCCAACCAATTCTCAACGCTCAAAACTCTCTCTAGACCTCAACCCATACACTCTTCAAATATCGCTCCTCCGAGAAGTCTTCCGGCATCACAACCGACTTCATCTCACCCATCCCGATCATTTTCATAAAATCTCTCACAGAAATCCCTCGATAGTTTGTGCAACAAAGCATCCATCCTCCCTTCGCCAGCACCTTGGCCGCAAGCCCTGTTAGTTCTCCAAAGTCTCTTTCCACCCGAAACACCTTTCCCTTGTCATCACGGGAAAACGTCGGTGGATCGATCACAATCCCATCAAACATACGCCCCTGCTTCGCGAAGCGTTTCAGCCAATGGAACGCATCACCTTTGCAAAAGTAGTGTTCTTTATCATCCATTCCATTCTGGCGAAAGTTCCGCTTTGCCCATTCAAGATAGGGAGCCGAAAGATCCAAAGTCGTCGTCTCTCCACCACGATTCCCAGCCGCAACCGAAAACCCACCCGTATAGGAGAACAAATTAAGAAGTTTCTGCCCCTTACCCATACGCCGCATCACTTCTGCCCGATTCAAGCGCTGATCCAGAAAAATTCCCTGCGAGTATCCACTCTGAAAAGAGACTTCAAAATCCAATCCGTTTTCCTTTATCAAAAACGCTCCTTCGACCTCATCGCCGTATAAATGAACCGGACTCTCCTTCTGATGTTGATCCAATCTCTTCCAATAAACACTGCGGCCACTGCTTTTCAGCCAATTCTTCACCTCAGCACGAATCTCTCCACCCGGAGTCATCGCCATCCAATTCGCCCCATAGCTCTCTAACGAAAAACCCGGCAGACCATCTCCAGCACCATCAACCAACCGCACCGCATTGGTGTCTCCGCTGGATAGCAATCCCTTCCGCTTCTCCACAGCCTTTTGCAGCAATTCATACATCATAGAGAAAGCAAACTCTGAAACACCCGAAACTCAAAGCCGAATCACCCGTTTCCATTCAACGAACACTGCAAACGCACCACACTTTTCACTTCCACAAAAGGCTCGCTCCATCTTCAATCTCCACCCCCTTTCGAGGGCAAAATCAAAATTTCAAAAACGATGAAAATTCTTCTCACCACCTGCAGCTATCAAGACACTCCCGGCCCTCACCACGAACTCATGGAATCACAAGGCTGGGAAATCGTCAGAGAAAGAGGCCCCCTATCCGAGGAACGCATGCTCGAACTCGCCGAGCAACAGTTCGATGCCTTTCTCTGCGGTGACGATGCCATCACACGCGCCGTCTTGGAGAAATGCTCACCCAATCTCAAAATCATTTCCAAATACGGCATCGGTCTCGATAAAATCGATCTTCCTGCCACCAAGGAAATGAAAATCCCCGTCCTCTTCACCCCAGGTGTCAACCACACCACCGTGGCCGAACATACCTTCGGCCTCCTCATTGGCATCACCAAGCACATCGTCACAACCGCCGCTGCCGCCAGACAAGGTGAATGGCTACGCCTGACCGGCCATGAAATCGCCGATAAAACCATGGGAATCATCGGCCTCGGACGTATCGGCAAAGAAGTCGCAACCCGCGCGAAAGCCTTCGGAATGCCTGTCATCGCCTTCGATCCCTACTGGGACGAAACCTTCGCAACGGAACACGACGTCAAACGCTGTGGAACCATGGACGACGTCCTCACCCAAGCCGATGTCGTCTCCCTACATTGCAATCTCACCGACGAAACTCGCAGCATGATCCGCACCTCGAAGATCGCCGAAATGAAAGACGGCGTGATTATTCTCAACTGCGCACGCGGTGAAATCGTCGAAACCGCCGACATGGTAAAAGCTCTCGAAAGCGGGAAAATCGGTGGTTACGGCACCGATGTCCTTGATGAAGAACCGCCAAGTAAAGACCACCCCCTACTCACCGCTCCGAATTGCGTGATCACCCCGCACATCGGCTCCCGCACCTACGAATCGGTCCCCCGCCAAGCGATGAAATCTCTCACCAATCTAATCAACGCCATTTCCGGCGAAGGCAACTGCAACTGCGCCAACGGAGTCATCTAAGAACCCAGCACTGAATTCGACTCCCACCCGTTCTCGAATCAGACATCTTCATCATCTAGAGACTCCTCAACGGGTGCTTGTACTTCTTCAGGCACCTTGTTGAAGGCTGCAGTAATTGTTCCTTCCGGAAGTTCAACCAGTGGATTCTCCGCATACAAGATACTCTTGTAGGGAATCAGAATCACTCCGTCTTTATCGGCAGAATATTCAATTTTACCCGCTTTCGCGTGAACGGTAACCACTTGTCCTTTTTCCTTCGGGTTCTTGAGCTGAAATTTGAACTTAAGAAGAGTCTCATCAAATTTCTCACCTGTCATTTTCCCCGCGGAATTCATTATCCGAAGAGAAAGATCCAGAACATACATAAGCTCTTGGTATTTCAAGTCATCCTTTTTTAAGATGTCCTCTTGCCCCGAAAGCTCGAGATCAAACTTCAGAGTAAGACTCCCTTTTGGCTGATTTGTGGTGATGAACACACCTTCTTTGGCCCAGTCCTTATTGTCGGGAAGCTGCATTCTCCCTTGCTTCGAAACGCCAACGGGAATCATGCGATCTTCCACATCGAGAAATACTTCAAGACCTTTAGGCGGCAATGCCTTCCCGCCCTCAGTGATCACAAAAAAAGTATTGATCTCATAGTCTTTACCCAACCCCTCGTCGTTGAACTGCAACAATTCATACAAGGTCTTATATGGAAGTTTTGCTCTTGCTCCTCCATTTTGAGCACTAACAGACAGGCTACAAATCAAAAGCCCAACCCAAGTCAGCACGAGGGTTTTAATACAACAATTTCTTTTCATCATTTTTTATCGGGAAAACTTGGTTCACTCTCAGGACGACTTCTCTCCTCAGAATTCAAGGTATAGAGAGTAAGATACTCTTCCCTCCCTTTTACGCCGAAGTCGCCCACAGATTCCAGCTCTAAATTGGCTGGAGCTTGAGAGGCTGCCGACTCCGAAATAAGTATCGGGATCTTGCGATCATTCGACAATTGTTGGACACGCGCCGCGACATTTACCGTATCGCCAATCGCCGTATACTCCCGACGCGAAGGCGCACCAATTTCTCCCACAGTCGCCCTTCCACTGTGAATACCAATACCCATGGCAAGCTCGTAAGCTTGCTTGCCCCGACGCTCCTCATTCATTTCTGCCAGTTCACTCTGCATAAATAACGCACAGCGTATCGCTCTCTCTGCATGGTCCGGTTGATCAATGGGAGCATTGAAATACGCAAGAATCCCATCGCCCGTATACTTGTCCAGCGTCCCAGCATATTTAAACAAGGCATTGACCATGCGCCCATGAAACTCATTGAGCAGACTTACAATTTCCTTACTTTCCAGTTTTTCGCTCAATCCTGAGAAACCTCTCAAATCCGTAAAAACGACCGTTAGCTCACAATCCTTACCCTCAGTCAAATCCGGTCCCGAATGAGATTCTAACAACTCTCCAATCCCAGGAGAAAAATAACGCTGCAACCTCTTCCTCTTGATATCCGCGTGAGTCACCGCATCGATCAATCGCGTCCGATTCCGGACCGCATAGAGACAGATCCACATCGCGAAGGACATGACTGCCGCAGAAGCCAATCGTCCGCCCAGACCCACTTCTGCCTCAGACTGCAACAGCTGCTGCCCCATGATACCGAACCCCAAGGTCAGATAAGTTTGCACTGGCTTCAATGTTAGAGCTGAAATCATGAGCAAGCAGATGAAAATCGAAATCGTAAATTCAGAAATCTGCCCCGAATTCCCTGACCCCTTCATACAGAAGAGCTGAATTCCAGTCACAAACGGTATGTCGATCACTGGAATACTGAATCGACTCAGGTAGCGGATCTTATCATTCCTCTCGCTGCTCAACCAAATCAGAAAGGCGACAACAAAGTAAACCGAAAGCCCTAGTCCCAAATACTCCCAACCGTCTTCACGGAAAAAATAAATCGCAACACCTGTCACACATCCCAACAAACCTACTCCAATCAAGCGGAGTTTGTTGATCAAACGCGCATTCTCAAGACGCACCTTATCCAAGGCGACTTCTAAATACGAATCTGGACTCATAAACGATTGAATGATTTTTTCGCTCGAAATCTATCCGAACTCAAAACCTATCGCGCATACCATAGACTCCCAACTAAGGGGTCAATGACCATTCCTACGACGATCGCCGCCGTCTACACAAAAGCATAAACATACCGCATACGCCCAAAAGCGATGCCGAAATCTCTGGCACGGATGCGACATCTTCCACTTCAGTAACGATATCTGGATCGAGTGCCATCGCTCTCATACTGAACATAACAACAAACTGCACAGCTAAGATTACAAGTTTCGTAAGGAAAATTTTCATAGGGAGATTTTTCGGCTGCCACTCAAAAGGACATCCATAACTTCAAGGATGCTTAAGCATACCCCATGACAGCACACCCGTGACCTACGAATTCACGTAGGTTTTATTCGTTTTTTGAAATACCGCCAAAAGCACTCTGAAAACTTTTCCCTCACCAAACTCAAGAAACCCCGACCATCAGATCCCGCGCGCTCCAGAGGATTCCCGCCACAGGCCTTGCCTTTCCTCGCAATCGCCTCGCCCCGTCCTTTCTCCTCTCTGAAAACCGATCTCGCGCCCCTATAAATGCTTCGTCCACAAATCCCTTACTTCCGATCACCAGGCCGTCGGTGAAATATCGGATCCGGTGCCGAAGCATCGCCCCTGTATCGATGTCCCGCAGCAGCGTCTCATTGTCCTTCGACTCCAAAAGCTCCGCATCGTTCTTGCTGACCGATGCTTTTTTCCCGAAAGTACCTACCTTGACGGCCACAGTTTTCCTCCCGAGCGCCAGGCCCATCGCCCGACGGTAAATGCGTGAAACATCCTTCCACCGATCCGCTTCGAATCCCGCTCCCCGGTGGCTCATGCAAGCCCTCACCAATCCCTCGCGTGCTTTTTTCCCAT